>NZ_CP193663.1:1233333-1541666 GCF_051106465.1 Streptococcus sp. KHUD_016
TCCTTACCAGTTACTGCCAAGATACGGCGGGTACCTGAACCGATTCCTTCTTCTTTGACAATCTTGAAGAGACCGATTTCAGAAGTATTGCCAACGTGGGTACCACCACAGAGTTCCACTGAGTAGTCACCGATGGTCACAACACGAACTTCCTTACCGTATTTCTCACCAAAGAGGGCCATAGCTCCCATTTCTTTAGCCGTGTCAATATCTGTCTCAACAGTTTCTACAGCAATTGCTTCCCAGATTTTCTCATTGACTTGCTGTTCAATGACGCGCAACTCTTCAGGAGTTACGGCTTGGAAGTGCGTAAAGTCAAAGCGAAGGAATTCGACTTCGTTCAGAGATCCTGCTTGTGTCGCATGGTGGCCAAGGATATTGTGAAGGGCCGCATGAAGCAAGTGAGTGGCTGTGTGGTTTTTCATGACACGGTGACGACGATTGCTGTCAATAGCCAAGGTGTATTCTTGGTTCAAAGCAAGTGGAGTAAGAACTTCAACAGTATGAAGAGCTTGTCCGTTTGGTGCTTTTTGCACATCCGTTACATTCGCTACGACATTTCCTTTAGCATCCAAGATCTGACCGTGGTCAGCTACTTGTCCACCCATTTCCGCGTAGAATGGTGTTTCCGCAAAGATAAGAGAGGCAGTTCCTTCAGAAACAGCTTCTACTTCAGCGTTTTCAGCTACGATAGCCACCAACTTAGAAGGCAATTGACTAGCATTGTAGTTGAAGACACTTTCCACTGTAATGTTTTGGAGGGTTTCATTTTGCATTCCCATTGAGCCACCCTTAACAGCAGACGCACGCGCACGTTCTTGCTGCTCTTTCATGGCTGCTTCAAAACCTTCACGGTCTACCGTCATACCAGCTTCTTCAGCGATTTCTTCTGTCAACTCCACTGGGAATCCGTAAGTGTCGTAGAGTTTGAAGACATCTTGCCCCGCTATAACGTTTTGACCTTTCGCTTTCAAATCAGCTACAATGGTTTCTGCAAAGTGTTGACCTGAGTGAAGGGTACGAGCAAATGACTCTTCCTCGCTCTTCACGATTTTCTCGATAAAGTCACGTTTTTCAAGCACTTCTGGGTAGTAGCTTTCCATGATTTTTCCAACAGTTGGAACGAGTTTGTAAAGGAAAGGCTCGTTGATGCCCAATTTTTGACCGTGCATAGACGCGCGACGGAGGAGACGGCGAAGGACATAACCACGACCTTCATTTCCAGGAAGGGCACCATCACCGATGGCAAATGAAAGAGAACGGATATGGTCAGCAATGACCTTGAAGCTCATGTTGTCGCCATCTTGGTCATAAACCTTACCAGACAATTTCTCAACTTCACGGATGATTGGCATGAAGAGGTCTGTTTCAAAGTTTGTCTTAGCCCCTTGAATAACGGCCACCAAACGCTCCAAACCAGCGCCCGTATCAATGTTCTTGTGTGGCAATTCCTTGTACTCACTACGAGGTACGGCTGGGTCAGCGTTAAATTGTGACAAAACGATGTTCCAGATTTCGATGTAACGGTCGTTTTCGATATCTTCTGCAAGCAGGCGAATACCGATGTTTTCTGGGTCAAAGGCTTCTCCACGGTCAAAGAAGATTTCTGTATCAGGTCCAGAGGGTCCAGCACCGATTTCCCAGAAGTTATCTTCGATTGGAATCAAGTGGCTTGGATCCACTCCTACTTCAATCCAGCGGTTGTAAGAATCTTTATCGTCTGGATAGTAGGTCATGTACAGTTTATCAGCTGGAAAATCAAACCATTCAGGACTTGTCAAAAGCTCATAAGCCCAAGTGATGGCTTCATCGCGGAAGTAATCTCCGATTGAGAAGTTCCCCAACATTTCAAACATGGTATGGTGACGCGCAGTTTTCCCTACATTTTCAATATCGTTAGTACGGATAGCTTTTTGCGCATTGGTAATACGTGGATTTTCAGGGATAATGGTTCCGTCAAAGTATTTCTTAAGGGTTGCTACCCCAGAGTTAATCCACAAAAGAGTTGGGTCGTTTACTGGAACCAAGCTCACTGATGGTTCTACAGAGTGACCTTTGCTTGCCCAGAAATCTAGCCACATTTGGCGAACTTGAGCACTAGATAGTTGTTTCATAATATCTCCTTATTTACTTGTTTAATTTGATTGGCTTTCCAGCATCTCCACATAGTCAATCGCGACACAAAGGGAAATGACCAAATCTGCATACGAGTCTTCATAGACGGTTACGGTGTAGGTTGAGGTCAAATGGAAAATTTCTTTCCGAATCTCGGCAATCACTTGGTCGCGGTCATCCAGCAATTTGAAATTCAAATCCCAGATATTGCCCTCGATACGAAGCCCTAGATTGTCAAACTCATACTTATCTCGCCAGAAGGTCAACTTCTTACGAATGACGAAATTGGAACCGTTTCGTAGCTGAATAGTAAAGCGAGGAAGCAAGGTGAAAAATTCTTTACTGATTTCACTGACCTGCTCACCATAGGCGTCATAGATGGTAAAGGTCTTAGGAATTTGGAAGAAAGATCCCTCCACCTGATAGTTCACTACTCCTCTATCATCCTTGATATCGAAGCGTTCGCCCCCAAGACGAAACTTTTGTTTCACGAGAAATGTCTTCATAAACACCTCCAAAAATCAAAAGACAAGTCCATATCACGAAGGGCGAAAAACCGCGGTACCACCTTCATTCAATGAACTTGTCATTCTCTTATTCTTATGCAATTGTCTGATTGAGTAGCATGACTTCCTAGCTTAGATGGCTTGCAGCACCGCCATTTCTCTGGACTAAGATGACAGAAAATCAATTCTCAACTTTATTATTATATCGTTTTTTGGGTTCTGCGTCAACTAGGAAAGCTGACAAGAAAGCATATCTCCTACTTCCGATACATTTTAAACTGTAGGAAGAGGTCGCTGTATTTTCCTGTCCATTTATGGTCAAACTTCTCATAAACTTCTAGGTGTTTCATGGTATCAGCGTCTGGATAGAAGGATTTGTCTTCCTTGGTCTCCTCTGGGAGCATTTCCTTGGCTGGTAGGTTTGGGGTTGAATAGCCCACATACTCCGCATTTTTCAGAGCATTTTCGGGTTTCAACATAAAGTTGATAAAGGCATAGGCCGCATCTTGGTTTTTCACGGTTTTTGGAATGACCATGTTATCAAACCAGAGATTGCTGGCCTCAGTCGGAACGACATACTTGAGGTTAGGATTTTTCTCCAACATCTGCCTAGCTTCCCCAGAGAAAGTCACACCGATAGCAGCGTTGTTCTGAATCATGTAACCCTTCATCTCGTCCGCCACAATGGCCTTGATATTTGGAGTCAGTTTGTAGAGCTTATCCACTGTCTCTTCCAGCTGCTGAGGATCCTTGGAGTTGAGACTATAACCGAGTGAGTTAAGCCCGAGTCCCAGCACCTCACGCGCCCCATCAAAGAGCATGATGGAATCCTTGTATTCTGGTTTCCAGAGGTCATCCCAATGCTCAGGCGCCTCCTCTACCATGGTTTCATTGTAGACAATTCCCAAGGTCCCCCAGAAGTACGGGATGGAGAATTTATTGCCCGGGTCAAATGACTGGTTGAGGAACTCTGGTCCGATATTCTCGATTCCTTCAATTTTTGAATAATCAAGAGGAACTAAGAGGTCTTCGTCCTTCATCTTGTTGATCATGTACTCACTTGGGATGGCAATGTCGTAGGTCGTTCCACCCTGCTTGATCTTGGTATACATGGCCTCGTTGGAGTCAAAGGTCTCGTACTGGACTTGGATTCCTGTTTCTTCTGTGAATTTCTCCAAGAGTTCTGGATCGATATAGTCCCCCCAGTTGTAGATAACCAATTTCTGACTATCTCGGCTATTGATTTTACTGTCTAGATGATGAGCAATCCCCCACAAGACAAGGATAATCGCTACAATTCCTACTAAAAATGAATAGAGTTTTTTCATGCTTGCTCCTCCTTCTCACGTGAGATAAAGTAATAACCTACAACTAGGATAATACTAAAGAGAAAGACGAGGGCAGACAGGGCATTGATTTCTAGCGAAATTCCCTTACGAGCACGAGAGTAAATCTCAACTGAGAGGGTTGAAAAGCCATTTCCTGTCACAAAGAAGGTTACGGCAAAATCATCCAGCGAATAGGTGAAGGCCATGAAATAACCTGCAATGATAGACGGTGTCAGGTACGGTAGCATGATTTCCTTAAACATCTGAAATTGACTAGCTCCAAGGTCATAAGCCGCATGAATCATGTCATCATTCATCTCCTTGAGACGAGGCAAGACCATCAAGACCACGATAGGGATGGAAAAGGCCACGTGACTAGATAGAACCGTCAAAAAGCCAAGTGAAAACTTAAGCTGGGTAAAGAGAATCAAGAAACTGGCACCAATCATAACGTCAGGCGCAACCATGAGGATATTATTGAGTGATAAAAAGGCTTCTTGGTATTTCTTACGAGACTGGTATATGTAAATAGCACCGAAAGTCCCGATAATGGTCGCAATCAAGGCTGACAGAAAGGCCAAGAAAAAGGTTTGGGTGAGGATCAACATGAGGCGACCATCACCAAACATGGTTTTAAAATGGCTCAAGCTAAAGCCTGTAAAGCTATTCATATCATCCCCTGCATTAAAGGCATAGCCAATCAAGTAAAAAATTGGCAAATAAAGGATGATAAAGACAAAGGCTAGGTAGAGATTGGCAAATTTTTTCATCGTTCTCTCCTTTCCTTGGTCACCCACATGGTGATGAACATGGTCAGGATGAGGATCACACCGATGGTAGAACCCATACCGTAGTTGTCATTGGTTAGGAAATTCTGTTCAATGGCTGTGCCCAAGGTAATAACGCGGTTCCCACCGATCAAACGTGTCAGCATGAAGAGACTCAAACTTGGGATAAAGACAGACTGAACCCCACTTCTCACACCGTTCATAGACAGAGGGAAGATAACATGGCGGAAAGTCTCCCACTTGGTCGCACCGAGGTCATAACTGGCATTGATAAGATTGTTATCCATATCATCCAAGACATTGAAGATGGGCAAAATCATAAATGGAAGCTCGATGTAGCTTGCGACAAAGATAAAGGAGAAATCGGTAAAGAGCAACTGCTGCGAACCGATTCCAATAAATTCCAAAAATTGGTTAATGGAGCCATTTTGACCAAAAATCCCGATAAAAGCATAAGCCTTGAGGAGCAGATTAATCCAAGTCGGCAAGATAATCAGCATGAGCCAGAGTTGACGGTGCTTGAGACGGGTCAAAAAGAGGGCTGTTGGATAGCTGATAAGAAGTGTCACTAGAGTTACAATCCCAGCATAGAGCACAGAGTTGAAACTCATTTTAAGATAGGTCAAGTTTTGTGACGCAAAGTAGGATTTATAGTTTTCTAAACTAAACTGCCCTTCGATGTTGAAAAAGGATTGACCGAAAATCAAGACCAAGGGTGCGAGAACAAAGAGGGCAATCCAAAGCATGTAGGGCACTACAAAGAGTTTAGAGGTTGTTTTCTTCATCTCTTTCCTCCTCGATCGCGTTAATCAGACCTGCTTCTTGCTCTTCGATTTCTACGTATTCTTCGATACGAGCATCGAACTCTTCTTCGGTTTCGTTGAGACGCATGATGTGGATGTCTTCTGGTTCAAAGTCCAGACCGATTTCCTCACCCACAATGGCCTTACGAGTCGAGTGGATCATCCATTCATTTCCGAGCTCGTCATAGGCGATAATCTCGTAGTGAACCCCACGGAAGAGCTGGGTATCAACCTTAACTTGGAGCTTGCCTTCTTCAGGAAGGGTAATGCGCAAGTCCTCTGGACGAATGACAATCTCGACAGGCTCATTTGGCTTCATCCCCCCATCGACCGCTTCAAAGCGTTTGCCGTTAAACTCGACCAAGTAGTCCTCAATCATGGTTCCTGGCAAGATGTTGGACTCACCAATAAAGGTGGCAACAAAATGGTTAATCGGCTCATCATAGATGTCCACAGGTGTTCCAGACTGGACAATCTCGCCATCATTCATAACGAAAATCCAGTCACTCATAGCAAGGGCTTCTTCCTGATCGTGAGTGACAAAGACAAAGGTAATCCCCAATCGTTGCTGCAGTTCACGCAGTTCATACTGCATGTCTGTTCGCAATTTCAAGTCCAGCGCTGACAAGGGCTCATCCAACAAGACCACACGGGGTTGGTTGATGATGGCACGGGCAATAGCCACACGCTGGCGTTGTCCTCCAGAAAGTTTACGGATAGAACGTTTCTCATAACCTTCCAACTGAACCATCTTGAGAACTTCCGCAACTCGCTGCTCGATTTCTTTCTTGTCGACTTTACGCAAGCGGAGTGGAAAGGCAACATTTTCAAACACATTCATATGTGGAAATAAGGCATAGGATTGGAAGACCGTATGGACGTCTCGCTTGTTGGTTGGGATGTCGTTGATCCGTACCCCATCCAGCAAAATATCCCCTGTCGTCGCATCCAGTAAACCTGCAATGATGTTTAGAATGGTTGATTTTCCTGAACCAGATGCACCCAAAAGAGTGTAAAATTTCCCTTCTTCCAACTCAAAGTTAATGTCTTTGAGAACCTTGGTGTTGCTGTCTTCAAAAACTTTAGAGACGTTTTTGAATTCAATAATTGGTTTTTTCAATTGTCATAAATTCCTTCTTTTTCATAAATTAACAGATCAGGGCTCTGTCAGGCCGCTACTACCTCGTGTAGGAGATTAAACTGCCTACATACATCTTCACTAACGATAGGCTTTCACCCCCTTTACAATGGTTATAGCAGCAATTTTTCAACCCCCAACCTTATTCCTTCTCGCCCAAGATTCGGACTTCTCTTTCAAGAGTGACACCTGAGTGTTCTTTAACTTTTTCAATGACAGACTCAATTAAGTCTTCATAATCTCTTGCAGTCCCATCGGCTACATTAATCATAAAGCCTGCATGTTTTTCTGAGACTTCGACACCACCGATTCGATAGCCCTTCAGGCCAGCTTCTGAAATCAGCTGTCCTGCAAAATGCCCAACTGGACGCTTAAAGACTGACCCACATGATGGGTATTCTAGAGGTTGTTTGAGTTCACGTAGGTGCGTCAAGCGGTCCATTTCTTGCTTGATAACCTGATGATTCCCTGGAGCTAGGGCAAATTTAGCTGACAAAACAACAGCCCCAGAATCCTGAATAGCTGAATGGCGGTAACCAAAAGCCAAGTCCTTGGCAGATAAGGTCTCGATTTCCCCTTCCTTGGTCAAAATTTGACAAGACTGCAAGATATGAGCAATCTCTCCTCCATAGGCACCCGCATTCATAAAGACAGCTCCACCGATGCTTCCAGGAATCCCACAAGCAAACTCAAAACCAGTCAAACTATGACGGAGAGCAATACGTGTCGTTTCGATCAAGTTGGCTCCTGCTTCTGCTTCGATGGTATAGCCATCAACCGAAACGTTATTGAGCTTATCGCACAAGATGACAAAACCACGGATTCCACCTTCACGAACAATGATATTGCTGGCATTTCCTAGCACCATCCAAGGAATATTCTCTTGATTGGCAAATTGAACAACACGCGCCATCTCATAGCGATTGCGCGGTAAAACTAGGTAATCTGCTCGACCTCCAACCTTGGTATAGGTATAGGTCTTCAAAGGTTCCTTAAAACGAATATCGATTCCTTCTAGGATTTCAAGCATTTTTTCTTTTACTGACATGTCACTCTTCCTTTTTCAAAATTCATTCCATTATACCATTTTTAGAGACATTTGACGACCATAAAAAGAGCTTGTTTTATCATTACATAAAAAAAGAGGTCACCCCTCTTTTTATGATTTTTTCCAAAATGTAAATTTTGTCAGCCAGATAAAGGCTAGAAGTTCTGCGAGAAGAATAAACTCAACTAAAAGCGGATTTGCAATCCATCCTACCTGAGATAAGGCTGGAGCCAAGTCAAACAAGGCATGCAAACCATAGGCAGCAAGGAGGTAGATCCATTTCTTTTGACGGACACTTTGATAGACCCAGATGGAAAGACCAATTTGTAGAATCAGAGCAAGCACACGTTCAACTCCTAGTAAATAAACCTGCCATACAGAAAGAGACTGAACCGTTTCGAGCGTAGATTTTGGAAGAAGATTGGCTACATCAGTATTTGAAGACTGGATGAGTGAAAAGAGAATCAAAAGACTGATCAAGCTTCCCATTCCGAGATAGAGCATCTCCAAGCCCCCATGTCCCAAACCATAGGCCAAAGCATCTCGATCTTCTAGCTTTCTCTTTTTCTCCAACCATTTAAAAAAGATAAGACGAGCCGTCTCTTCAAAGAGGGCTGCCATAGCGATCCCATAAAGGACGTATAAGAAAGGCTGCTCCTGCATAAGCGGAATGGTTCCATCTTTTTGCGGATGGAGTATCAGAAGGTGAACCATCTTCTCTAACACTTGAGAAGAAACAAAAAATGCGATTGCCCCCAAGCCCATCACTGCAAGAGAGATTTTAAACCGTTTTTTGGCATACCAAGTCCCACTTACTAGAATGAGAACCAAAGCGATCATGGTAAGGATAATATGTACTGTCATCTTTTTCTCCTATTCTGACTTATCAATATCTTTCTTCATCTCGTCAACGTTAAATTTGGCAAATAAATACTGGCGATCTTGGACTGGAAAACGTTGGTCCAACTGGTCGACTGCCCCAACCTCAATCATTCCTTCTTTGATAACAAAGTCCATCACATGCCCACCAAAGGTCAAATCATCTGAGATAAAATGCAAATGGTAGCCTGCAACACTCACCCCATGGAAAATCTCCGGTGTCCAAAATCCAACAATGGTTCCCGATACATTTTCACGGCTATATTCAGGTTGGTGTGTCGCGACATCAGCAAACTTGGTATCAGGTGTGGATTTAGGAATCATACGTACGTGCATTTGTGAAAATTCGCCATGAATCTTGATGGAACGAAAAAGATTTTCCCCATCATAGTAGGACTCAATCCGCTTTTCTAATTCCTTATCAGTCATCTCAAAGCGCTGACGGAAAATCACTTCTGCCTGATGAGGAACCACTGCTGCATAGGGAATAAGGGCATCCGCTGCCACTTCAACGATTTCAGGCGTTTGACCAGACCCCTTGGCTTGATAAGCCTTGCCATCAAGGACGATCAATTCCCCGTCAATCGAATCCAAAGTCCCCAAACCAAGGTCACCATGTTCCAGCAATTCTCCTACTGTCATGGTTCCACCATAGAGACCTGCCATTAGGGCACCTAGAGTATTGTATTGAAATAATTTTACCGGTTCCTGCACTTTTCTATCCATTCTCTTTCTTATCTTCTTTTCAATGAATCATCATACTTTCTAAGTATACCACATTTGCTCCTAGTTGTGAAAGGGAGAAATGCTTTTCCCATTGCAAAGGAGTCAAAAAAAAGGTACAATGTAACAAAATCAACGGAGGTCTGGAATGAAGAAAGAAAGTAAATACCAAGCAGTCGTTTCCTTTCTCAAAAAAGGTATCGAATCAGGAAAATTTCCAACAGGTAGCCGGCTTCCCTCTATCCGTCAACTGAGCCAAGACTTCCACTGTAGCAAGGACACTATCCAACGAGCCCTGCTGGAATTACGCCATGAACAATACCTCTATGCCAAACCCCAAAGTGGCTACTATGTTCTAGAACAAGGCCAGCATCAGGACTTGGAAATCGAAGTCACTGACGAACATGCCAGTGCCTATGACGACTTCCGACTCTGCGTCAACGAAACCCTGATAGGCCGAGAAAACTACCTCTTCAACTACTATGACAACCAAGAAGGCCTTGAGGAACTCAGACAATCTGTCCATCAACTCCTCTTTGACCAAGCCCTCTACTGTAAACCCGACCAACTGGTTCTAACTTCTGGCACCCAGCAAGCTCTCTTTATCCTTTCTCAGATTAACTTTCCGAGCAAGGGAGCTGAGATTTTGGTCGAACAGCCGACCTACCACCGGATGAATCGTCTCTTGGTCGCTCAAGGATTAGCCTACCAGACCATTGAACGCCGAATTGATGGCATCAACCTTGAAGAACTGGAAAAACAGTTCAAATCTGGGAAAATCAAGTTTTTCTATACCATTCCTCGCTTCCACTATCCCCTAGGTCATTCCTATTCTGATCAGGAAAAAAAGGCTATTCTGGATCTAGCAAACCAGTATGGTGTTTACATCGTAGAGGATGACTATTTAGGGGACCTAGATCCTAGGAAGGGCCAAACCTTCCACTATCTGGATACTGAGGATCGGGTCATTTATATCAAGTCCTTCTCAACTAGTCTCTTTCCAGCCCTTCGTATTACCGCTCTCATTCTCCCAAATGCCCTAAAAGAGGCCTTTGTTTCCTATAAAAATATCCTAGACTATGACAGCAATCTCATCATGCAAAAGGCTCTTTCTCTTTACATCGATAGCCAGTTATTTGAAAAAAATCGACTGGCCAGACTGACCCTTCAAGAGAACTATCAGGCTCAGATAAAGAAAGTGCTTGAAGAAAACACCTGTCCCTTGCCCCACTATCCTCTACACGATGGTCTTTTACTTGATTTGAGACACTATCCTAAAATTGCCAGTCTGAAACACAGCTCACTCAAATTAGACTTTTTTGAGAAGGCTTATTTGGACGCCTGTCCTTATCAGTTCGCCAAAGTCACTCTTGAAAATCTAGAAGAGCTATTAGAATACATAAAAGCAGAATTGGATTAAAGTCCAACTCTGCTTTTTCTTATTGTTCAACTTCCGTTAGTTTCGCTGCCTTTTCAAGATAGTTTTGATAGGTTCCGTCATCTTTCAGTTTTTGGATAACCTTATCTACTACTGCTTTCAAGTCTGACTGATCCTTCTTGATAGCAACGGCATTGGCTTCGCCATCTTTCATCGTCAAAGTAGCTGTCGCAACGACAAGGTCTGAGTTTTTACCAGCGTAACTAAGAGCCACTGGTTCATCCATATGAACAGCATCCACTTTTCCAGCTTGCAATTCATTGACTGCTTCCCCCATATTGGTCAAGGATGTCAATTGGGCATTTGGCAATTGTTCCTTGACCATGGTTTCTGGCACAGTTCCCTTTTGAGCTGCGATATTGGCACTTGCGAGGTTTGAAAGATCCTTGTATTTGTCTAAATCGGCTTTTCTAACCAAGAAACTCATCTTGTTTTCATAGTAAGGAATTGAAAAATCAAAGACTTCCTTTCTCTCATCAGTGGCACTAATTCCTGCAATGGCTAAGTCAGCCTTTCCAGTTTGAAGACTGGTCAAGACATTGTCAAAACTCATGCTAGAGATTTCAAGTTTAACCCCAAGCTCGTCTGCAATTGCTTGAGCCATATCAATATCTGCACCAACCACTTGGTTTTTACCATCTACCAAGGCTTGGAATTCAAACGGCGCATAGTCTGGGCTGGTCGCAACGACTAGCTTTCCTTTTTGTTTAATAGCGTCCACAGCAGACTGGGAACTATCCGTTCCTGACTGGCAAGCTACTAAAATCATGCTGGCAAGCATACTACACACAACTAATATCCATTTCTTAAATTTCATAAATAAACGACCTTTCTGTTAATTCTGAATAATTATAACTCTTTTAAAAATAGTTGTCAACCCTTTTAAAGATTTTGATTGTAAAACAATTCTTTTCATAAAAAGAAGACTGATTTATTTTAATCAGCCTTTTCTTCTGTATATTTAAACCGTTTCTTATAGTTCGACAATCTTACCCGTTTCAAAGTAAACAACCCATTCACAGATATTTTTTGCGTAGTCTCCGATACGTTCCAAGAAAGAAATGACTTGGAAGTAATCACGGCCTGTAACGATAGCTTCAGGATTTTTCCTAATTTCTTCTGTTGCCAAATCTCGGATGCTATCAAAGTAATGGTTGATTTTTTCATCCATAGCCGCTACTTCGTAGGCTTGATCCACAGAACCGTTGAGATAGAGATCTAGAGCCGCTTCAACGAAGTTTTTCACGTCGCGTCCCATCTTTTTGATTTCTTCTTCAACAGAAGGGATACGTTGCTCCCCCTTCATACGAATGGTCGCCTCAGCGATAGACACTGCATGATCTCCCATGCGTTCCACGTCTGAAACTGCCTTTAGAACAGTCAAGACGGTACGAAGGTCTTGCGAAACAGGTTGTTGGAGAGCAATCATTTCAAATGATTTCTTTTCCAACTTCACTTCATATTCATTAACTTCTGCATCGTCTTCGATGACTTCTTTTGCCAAATCACGGTCATGCGTAACAAAGGCACGCACTGTACGATTGATCTGCGAGAGCACTTCTTGTCCCATAGCATAGAACTGGTTGTGCAATTTCTCCAAATCTTCTTCAAATTGAGATCGTAACATCATTCAACTCCTTATCCAAATTTTCCTGTAATATAATCTTCTGTTTCCTTGTTTTGTGGGTCTAGGAACATCTTCTTCGTATCGTTAAACTCGATCAAATCCCCATCTAGGAAAAATCCTGTTTTATCAGAGATACGAGAGGCTTGTTGCATCGAACGCGTTACCAAGAGCATGGTGTATTTATCTTTCAGACCATACAAGGTTTCCTCAATCTTACCTGCAGAAATAGGATCCAAAGCTGAAGTTGGTTCATCTAAGAGGATAATTTTCGGACTGGTTGCTAAGACACGAGCAACACAAACACGTTGTTGTTGTCCACCTGAGAGACCAATGGCCGAATCATGCAAACGATCCTTTACTTCATCCCAGATAGAAGCACGTTGCAAGGCCTTTTCTACTGCTTCATCCAAAACATGTTTATCCTTAACCCCATTGATACGTAGGCCATAGACAACATTTTCGTAGATAGACATAGGGAAAGGATTAGGCTGTTGAAAGACCATACCGATTTCCTTACGCAATTCAACCGTATCGGTGCGGGGGCTGTAGATATTGTGACCATTATAGACCACTGATCCAGTTGTTGTCACCTCAGGATTTAAATCGCCCATGCGGTTGATGGCTTTGAGCAGGGTGGACTTTCCTGATCCAGAAGGACCAATCAAGGCTGTTATTTCCTTAGGTTGGAAAGAAAGGGAAACACTATTCAAGGCCTTCTTTTTATTATAATAAACGGACAGGTCTGAGACCTGTAAAATCGCTTCTGACATACCGTTTCCTTTCTAACCAAAGTGTCCCGTTACATAGTCATTGGTTGACTGTAACTTAGCATTTTGGAAAATATTGGATGTCTTATCGTACTCAATCAAATCACCCAGGTAGAAAAATCCTGTGTAGTCACTTGCACGCGCAGCCTGTTGCATACTGTGAGTAACGATGATGATGGTAAAGTCCTTCTTCAATTCCAACATGGTTTCTTCCAGCTGGGCTGTCGCAATCGGATCCAAGGCTGACGCCGGTTCATCCATCAAGAGGATATCTGGCTTGACAGAGATGGCGCGAGCGATACAGAGACGTTGTTGCTGACCACCAGAAAGCATCAAGGCTGATTTGTGGAGGTCATCTTTGACCTGATCCCATAGGGCAGCCTGTCTCAGAGAGGTTTCTACAATTTCATCAAGGACTTTCTTGTCCTTAACTCCTGAACGTTCATGAGCAAAAGTGATGTTGCGGTAAATAGACTTAGCAAATGGATTTGGACGTTGGAAGACCATTCCGATATGCTTGCGCATCTCATAGACATTGATTTCTGGACGGTTGACGTCAATCCCTCGGTAGAGGATTTGACCTGTGACCTTGGCAATATCAATGGTATCATTCATCCGATTGAGACTGCGAAGATAGGTAGATTTCCCTGATCCAGAAGGACCAATCAAGGCTGTAATTTTATTTTTTTCAAATTGCATATCGATGCCCTTGATGGATTCATTTTTACCATAGTAAACATGTAAATCCTTAGTAGAGAGGGCCACTTGTTCTTCAGGGAAGGTGATGATATGCTTTTCATCCCAGTTATATTTTGACATGGCTTCTCCTTTAGGCAGCGGTTAATTTCTTGTGTAGGTAGCTTCCGAGTTTGCGTGCTCCAAAGTTAAAAATCAAGATAAAGATGAGGAGCACGGCGGCAGAACCAGCAGATACGATGGTAGCATCAGGAATGGTTCCTTCACTGTTGACCTTCCAGATGTGGACAGCCAAGGTTTCTGCTTGACGGAAGATTGAGATGGGGCTGGTCACACTGAGGATATTCCAGTTAGACCAGTCAAGGGCTGGAGCGGATTGTCCTGCCGTATAGATAAGAGCGGCGGCCTCACCAAAGATACGGCCAGATGCCAAGACAACACCCGTTACGATACCTGGAAGGGCCTCTGGAATGACCACATGGACCACAGTCTCCCAACGAGAAATTCCAAGAGCCAAACCAGCCTCACGTTGCGTATGGTGAACGTGTTTTAAACTGTCCTCAACATTTCGAGTCATCTGAGGGAGGTTAAAGACCGTCAAGGCCAAGGCACCTGAAATGATTGAAAAACCATACTCAAACTGGACTACAAAGATCAAGTAACCAAAGAGACCCACAACGACTGATGGTAGAGAAGACAAAATCTCAATACAAGTACGAATAAAATTGGTCACAGGTCCTTTTTTGGCATACTCAGCGAGGAAAACGCCAGCTCCCATAGACAGGGGAACAGAAATGATCAAGGTAATGACCAAAAGGAAGAAGGAATTGTAGAGCTGAATCCCGATACCCCCACCTGCTTGATAAGAGGAGGATTTCCCAGTCAAGAAGGACCAAGAGATATGCGGTAACCCTCTCACCAAGATATAGAGAATCAAAGATGCCAAGATGGTCACGATGATACCCGCGATGGTATAGAGGATAGCTGTTGCAAGTTTATCTAATTTCTTAGCGTGCATAGTTTTTCTTTCCTCTTTCTTTCGTAATCAATTTAATCACACTGTTAAAGGCTAAACTCATCAAGAGCAAGACCAAGGCCAGTGACCAGAGTACGTTATTATCAACTGTTCCCATGACGGTATTTCCAATACCCATAGTCAAAACAGAAGTCAAAGTCGCAGCTGGTGTTGTTAACGAGGTTGGGATAACTGCTGAGTTTCCGACCACCATCTGAATAGCAAGGGCTTCACCGAAGGCACGCGCCATCCCAAAGACCACTGCAGTGAAAATACCTGAACGTGCTGCTTTCAAGGTCACACGCCAGATGGTTTGCCAACGAGTAGCTCCCATAGCTAAACTAGCTTCACGGTAATGACGAGGAACAGCACGCAAGCTGTCTGTTGTCATAAAGGTTACAGTTGGTAGGATCATGACAAAGAGAACGAAAATCCCTGACAAGATCCCAAAACCAGTTCCACCAAAGACGCTACGGACAAAAGGCACCACAACTTGCAAACCGATAAATCCATAGACGACTGAAGGAATACCGACGAGGAGTTCAATGGCTGGTTGCAAGATTTTTGCACCCTTTGGTGAGACTTCTGTCATAAAGACTGCAGCCCCAATAGCAAAGGGTGTTGCGATGAGAGCTGATAAAATCGTCACAATAAAGGAACCCAAAATCATCGGAAGGGCACCAAATTGTTTCCCTGAAGGATTCCAAGTTTGTCCAAAGAGGAAATCAAAAATGTTCACTCCATTGACAAAGAAGGTCGACAAGCCTTTTTGGGCTACAAAAATCAAAATCATGGCCACAATGATAACAATCAAAGAAAGGCAAGTGAATGTCAAACTTTTACCAAACTTCTCAAGGCGAGAGTTCTTTGAAGGAGAGAGTAATTTTTTAGATAATTCTTCTTGATTCATTATTGACCTCCTTCTACTGCTGTAACAGTACCTGAAGCATCCTTTTGGACTTTCATCTCATTGATGGAAATATAACCCATTCCCTTAACAATTCCATTTTGGGCTTCATCTGAGAGTACGAAATTCAGGAATTCAGCAGCTAACTCATTTGGCTGACCGAGTGTGTACATATGTTCATAAGACCACAAAGGCCAGCTGTTGGTCGTTACATTCTCAGATGCAGGTTCATATCCATTCAGTTTCATGCTTTTCACGGAGTCATCTACATAGGCAAAAGCCAGGTAAGAAATGGCTCCAGGCGTTTGGGATACAATCGACTTGACCATCCCGTTAGAATCCTGCTCTTGGCTCTGCATAGCAGATTGGCCATTCATAACCACCGTATCAAACGTCGCTCGTGAACCAGAACTTGCTGCTCGGTTGATGATTGAAATAGCCAGGTCTTTGCCCCCAACTTCTTTCCAGTTGGTCACTTCACCTGTAAAGATTTTGCGAAGTTGCTCGGTTGTAAGATTTTCAACATCCACTTCTTTGTTTACAATCACTGCAAGACCAGCCACTGCAACCTTGTGGTCTACTAGGGCTGAAGCATCGATTCCTTCTTTTTCCTCTGCAAAGACGTCAGAGTTCCCAATGTCAACTGCTCCAGACTGGACTTGGGATAGTCCTGTACCCGATCCTCCACCTTGAACATTGACTGTTTTTCCGATGTTTCTAGAACCGAATTCATCTGCTGCCGCTTCGACAAGAGGCTGAAGAGCAGTTGAACCAACGGCTGTCATGGATTCTCCACGATCAATCCAGCTAGCACATCCTGCTAGAGAACCTGCCATCAAAAGAGCTGCAAGAGACATGACGAGCTTTTTTCTTATTTTCACTGTTATTCTCCTTGAACATAATGATGAATGTTCTGATTTCTTCCGTTTGTCCTGATCATCCAATAATCATCAATGATTGTCCCGCTTTATTTTATCTAGACATTCTTCGGAGCGGACAATTCCATCGTATAATATAAGTAATAATGAAAGACTATCAGAAAAAACTCATACTTCCACTATAACATAGAATAGGCTCTTTGACTAGCTTTTTCACCTGAATCTGAGCCCTTTTGGATAATAATTTTTCAAAACATTTCCCGTTACCTTGGCAAAGCCTAATCCGTTTCCTTGAACCACAACTTGGTACCATCCATTTGGTCGAGCTTCAGACAATTGAACAGTCTCACCAGCCACATATTTTACAAAGTCTTCATCATTGATTTCAACACTTTGTTTTACTTGGCTTGGTTTCAATGCTAATCCCAGAGCAAAGCTTGGTTCAAAGCGTTTCTTTTTAAAAGTCCCCAGATGGAGTCCATTTCGGGCAATTTTGAGTTTCCCTAGATCAGGTAGCATCTCGGGCAGGAGATAGAGTTGGTCTCCAAAAGTCTGCAAGATACCAGTTAGATTGATCCGCAAGTGTTTTTGGGCAAATTCTTGCCACAAGGCCAGCTGTTCACGACTGAGATTGCTCTTGCTAGCTTTGAATTTAGGTGCGGGATTTTCTCCCTTAAACTGCAAGTGGGTAACAAACTGGCCTTCTCCCTTGAAATGATGAGGATACATCCGCGCCGTTTCAGGAAGGCCCATTCCTGCTACCATACCGTTCAGATGCTCAACTGGAAGCAGTTCAAATTCATAAGTATCCAGCAACCAGTGGACGATTTCTTCATTTTCCTCTGGTGCCCAAGTACAGGTCGAATAGACCAAACGACCACCTTCAGCAAGCATGGTCACTGCGTCTTCAAGAATTTCTCTTTGGAGACTGGCACATTGGCTAGGATAATCGGTACTCCAATAATCCATGGCATCGGGCTGCTTACGAAACATCCCTTCACCCGAGCAAGGGGCATCAAGGACAATCACATCAAAGTAACCTTTAAAAACCTTGGCTAATCGGTCAGCAGATTCATTGGTTACAACAACATTTGTCGCTCCAAATCGCTCCATATTTTCCACTAAAATCTTAGCACGCTTGCTTGAAATTTCGTTGGAGACAAGAACTCCTTGATTAGCCAGATAAGCTGCTAGTTGAGTGGATTTTCCACCTGGTGCTGCCGCCAAATCCAAAACCTTCATGCCAGGACTTGGTTGAGCCACCTGGGCTACCATTTGGGCAGCAGGCTCTTGCGAATACACGAGACCAGTCGCGTGCTCTGGTGACTTTCCAGAAACCTTACCATAATACCCCCAAGGTGTATGGGGAATGGCATCTGCAAACGATAACTGACTTTCTTTTAAGGGATTGACCCGAAAAGCCGAAACTGCTTCTTGTTTAAAAGAGGCAAGAAAGTCTCTTGCCTCATCTTCTAGTATCGCTTCATATTTTTCAACAAATCCTTCTGGAAATTGCATTTAGTTCTTTTTCCTTTCGTAGATATAAGACTGAATCTCTTCTTGCATCTCGATTGGCACCATCATGACAGGCTGACGCGTTTTAAAATCAGCAAGCTCACCCGATACCGTAAGAAGGCGATAACCCAGACTTTCCCCTAAGATACTGGCCGCAGCGTAATCCCATGGCTGCAGGTAGGTAATATAAGTCAGAAGACGACCCGATAAAACCTTGGCAAAACTAATGGCCGCACTGCCGTAGACACGGACTCCCAACGCTGCTCGACCCAAATCACCCAAACCCCACTCATTGCTTTCAAACATACCTGAGTTACCAGCAACTAAAAATTCTTGAAGAGGTTTCTTTCTAAAAGGCGGTAAGGGCTCATTATTGCGGCAAGGAGGAAAGGCACCACCACCATGGTAACAATCACCTTTCATGACATCATAGATGATGCCAAATTTGCCCACACCATCCTCAAAATAAGCCAACATCACGGCAAAATCTTCCTGCTGGGCGACAAAGTTATTGGTACCGTCAATGGGATCAATCACCCAAACGGAACCTTGACCGACTGCAGCACGTAAACAACCCTCTTCCGCGCAAATCAAGTCCTCAGGATAGGAGGACTTGATCCGTTCAACCAAGAGTTCCTGAACCTCCTTGTCCAAACGCGTCACCAAGTCTGTAGGCGAAGACTTGCGCTCAACCTGCAAATCTTCTTTCATGTGAGCCAAAATATAGTCAGCAGCTTCCTGCACAATCTGTTTGGCAAATTCAAATTTAGTTTCCAAGAGAAATCTTCCCTTCTCTTTTTTCTTTTGCTAATTGAACTGCATGATAGAAGGAATAACCGCTAGCCGTCTCAAATTCGCGACCTAGGCGCTTTTCTTCACTTTTGCTCGGGACAACAGACTTAAATTCCTTATAGGAATCTAACAGTTTTTTTGCTTCTACCTTATCTTCATAAGCAGCTTCAACATCATTAAAAAAAGAAAGCACTGAAGCAAGTTCTTCAGTGCTCCACGACAAATCTAGTGGGTAACTATACTGTTTGTTCATCTATCCTATACCAGCTCTCAATGTTGCTTCTTTCAATTCTTGTTTACGATAACTACGAGGGAGAAAAGCACGAATCTCATCTTCATTAAAACCGATCTGCATGCGTTTGGTATCTATAATAATTGGGCGACGCAAAAGACTAGGATATTGCTCAATCAACTGAAGCAACTCCGATACCGAGATACTCTCTACATCAATATCCAATTTTTGAAAAATTTTTGAACGAGTTGAAATGATGTCATCAGTACCATTTTCGGTCAAGGAAAGAATATGTTGTAATTCTTTTCTTGTTAAAGGACTAGTCATAATATTATGCTCTTGAAAGGGCACTTTATGCGTCTCTAACCAAGCCTTTGCCTTACGACATGATGTACAACTCGGTGATAAAAATAGTGTAATCATGCTTTTCTCTTCTTTTATCTATACTTGCTATTTCTATTATACAAAAAAATAAAGCGCTTGACTAGGTATTTTTAGAAAAAAAGCCTATTTTTTCATAGAAAATAGACTGTTTTCTGCAAAAATCTCCTGCTTTGCAAGTTTATCTTTAGGATAACCTAACAATAAATAGGGAGTAGAGCAACTTCTCTCGTTTTTTATTAAAAATACAGAACTTTTTCCACTATTTCCTTGAAGCTTTAACAAAAAGGAAACTAAACATTCCTTCATACAAAGCAAAGAAAAGTAAAAAGGCATGGAGAAAGAAAGTCTCTGGCAAAATCCAAATAACGGGATCCTTTGCTGGATCAAAAAGCCAGGTATCATCTCCCACAAAGAGAATCTGATGGAAAAGAGTAAAGAATTGCTCAAAACCAATTAACACTCCTACAAGGCCAATGACTAGAGGCAATAGCACTAAAGTCAGAATACTTTTACGATATAGAGGTAGAAATCCTTTTTTCACAATCTTTCTAACAAAGAAATAGAAACTTGGAAGTGTCACCAAAGTGACTAGCTGAACCAAGTGGAAGAGATTTTTCACCACCGCAAAATGGTGTAAACCTGCAGCTGATGAACGAAAATCTGGCATCTCCAAGACCTGACTAAAGGGATTGGTCAGGTAATTCATTAAGATATGAAAATTGTACTGAATGGTTTCGGGCTTTAGATAGACTCGATTCGCTAAGTTCAGCCACTCAATTTCCAAAGGATAGAAAATCCATGCCAGATAAATGGTCAGTAGGATAGAAAGGGAGAGGAAAAAGAGCATACTTCCCCAAAAGGTCAGTTTAGTTTTCATCGAAATTCCACTCCGCAAGGCTAGAAACTACATGAGTTGGTGCAATTGGCAAGTCCGCCACTTCTTCTGCTTTGGTAAAACCTGTCGTCACCAAGAGCGTTGGAATGCCATTGTCAATCCCTGCTCGGATATCCGTCAGGTAATTGTCCCCAACCATGAGCAACTCTTCTCTTTTCAAATCCAAGTGCTCAACTGCCTTGTCCATAATGATCGCATTTGGTTTTCCGATATAAACTGGTTTGACCCGTGTTGCTACTTCAAGAAGTGTAATTAGTGAACCAGCACCAGGCAAGAGACCACGTTCCGTCGGGATATTGAGGTCAGGGTTGGTTCCGATAAAGTGAGCCCCCTTTTGAATGGCTAGAGTCGCCGTCGCAAATTTTTCATAATCGACTTGCCAGTCCAGTCCAACGACCACATAGGCTGGATTTTCCTTGTCTTCGACATAACCAGCTGCCTGAATGGCATCCTTGAGTCCTGCTTCTCCGATGACATAGACTGTCTTTTCCAGTCCCAAGTCATTCATATAGTCGATGGTTGCCAAAGTCGCTGTGTAAACCGTTGATAGAGGCGTGTTGATATTAAAATTCTGAGCCAACATCTCTTGAACACTCTCTGGAGTGCGTGTTGTATTGTTGGTTACAAAGAGATAAGGAATTTCTCGCTTTTGCAATTCATGCACAAAAGCCTCCCCCGCTGGAATCCGGTCTTTTCCCTTGTAAATGGTTCCGTCTAAATCAATTAAATAACCTTTATATGTCATCTCTCTTTAGTCCTTTTTTATTTCTTGCCAAGTAATCATAGCTTGGGCATTGATCTCACCATCACTGATAATCTGATGCTTGCTTTCTAGTCCCTTGAGTTCATAAGCTGAGGCAATCATGCCACCTGGCCGCACTTCTTTGACATACTTGAGATTGATTTTCTTTGGAATATAGTTGGTTAGAAAATCGGCCCCCATGACCTCAAAAATCCAATCTAGGTATTTACTATTATTGACATGACCATTCATATCCAAATCGTAAAAACGAACATGGTAGTCTTTACTGATAGGATCTTCTAGATTTGCATACTTCGGCCCACGGATCAGTTTTTTATCAAACTCAGACTGGTAAGGCGCAACAATCTCAGGCTCGACTCCATGAACTTTCCGACTATTGCGGTCCATGAGAACAAAGGTTGCCAACATGTGAATCATTTCTTGACCTGCTTCATCGTAGAGAGTGAAGCGACGATAGCAAAAGAGACGATTGTAACTCAAGGCTTCCGTTTCAATCGTAATCTCCTCAGCAAAGCGAGGCAAACGTACCACGTCAATCTCATAATCCGTGATAATCCAGACCAGATTGTAGCGTTCCAAGACGTCCTTGTCACTGACTCCCAGCTCAATCGATTGCATACCTGATACTTGCAGGGACAGCAAAATCACATCTGGCAACTTGATATGACCGTTCATGTCCGCCATATCAAAAGGAATTTTCATTTTCATCTGATAAGTTAAGCCCATCGTTCTACTCCAAAATAAATCGTTCTGCTACAGTGTCTCCTAAAAAGAGACCCCTCTTTGTCATTCGGACTCGATCACCATCGATTTGCATAAGACCTTGTTGAACCAATTCTCTAATGATTTTTCCATATAGTTCATCAAAGGACCGTCCAAATTTTTCCTCAAATCGCGCCATAGAAACCCCAGATTTCTTGCGGAGTCCCAAAAACATTTCTTCTTCCATCTGCTCCTTTTGAGTCAGGTGTTCTTCAGTTATCCGAGCATTTCCTGCCTCTACTGCGCCTAGATAATGGCGGATAGGTCCGTGATTTTTATAACGAACTCCGTTCACATAACCTGACGCTCCTGCACCGATACCATAGTACTCAGCATTGTCCCAGTACATGAGATTGTGACGACTTTCAAAGCCAGGCTTGGAAAAATTTGAAATCTCATAATGCTCAAAACCAGCTCGCTCCAGTTCTGCAATGATGTACTCAAACATCTCTGCTTCTAACTCTTCCTTGGGCAGGGGCAATTTCCCACGTCGCATACGGTTCATAAAGACCGTATGGTTTTCCAAAATCAAGCTATAAAGACTCATATGAGGAATATCAAGCGAGATAGCCTTAGCTACATTATCCTTGACCTGTTCCATGGTCTGACCTGGAAGAGCGTAGATCAAGTCGATGGAGATATTGTCAAAACCAGCCAGTTTGAGCCGGTCGATATTCTCATAAATATCCTTTTCCAAATGACTGCGCCCAATCTTTTTCAGCATTTTGTCATCAAAGGTCTGCACACCTAGAGAGACACGATTGACTGGCGACTGTTTCAAAACCGCAATCTTATCCTCGTCCAAATCTCCTGGATTGGCCTCAATGGTCAACTCTTCCAAAACTGACAAGTCCAAGTTTTTAGTCAAGCCATCCAAGAGCACTTCTAATTGCGGAGCTGACAAAGCCGTTGGCGTCCCACCTCCAATGTAGAGGGTTCGCAATTTTTGGATATCATAAGAACGGAACTCTTCTAGCAGATGCTCCAAATAACTATCTACTGGTTGATTCTTGATAAACACTTTTGAAAAGTCACAATAATAACAAATCTGTGTGCAAAAGGGAATATGCACATAGGCTGATGTTGGTTTTTTCTGCATAGTATTTATTATACCACAAAGACTGCTTTCCAGATAAAAATCACCATCCCCAGAACCAGAGATGGTGATACCTTATACTTCAGTAATATCGATGATGATTTCTTCTTGGTCTTCAGCAACGTCTGGAGTTGTTGACTGTTCTTGCCATTGCTCCTTGAAATTGTTAAGGGTTTCTTTTGAAGCTTCTGTCGCTTGTCGAGCACAGTTTTTAGCTTGGTCAAGGACACTGTCAAAAGTGATTTCACCAGATTCTACTTGTTCCTTTGTTTTCAGCACAAAGTCCGTTGCCTGTTCCTTCACTTCAGTTAGTTTCTCACAAACCTGCTCTCTAGCATATTCTGGATCTTCTCTCAAATCATCTAGAAAATCCTGAGCTTGACTGCAAACTTGCTTGCCCTTGTCACTGGTTAAGAACAAGGCCAAAGCTGCACCTGATACAGTTCCTAAAAGGATAGAGGATAGTTTTCCCATGAGATTTCTCCTTTTTTATTTTTTGAAAAATTTACTTGCAACACGAAGAGCTGACAAGCCTGCACCCGTTTTAATGGTCTTTGAACCAGCAGATGAAGCTTTTTTGCCTAAAACACGTGCATGTTGGTTGAGATCAGATACTGACTCAGACAAGTCTGCTACAGCCGTAAAGAGTGGATCAATCGTCGCAACCTTAACATTGATATCGTCAACCAAGACATTAACTTTTACCAACAATTCATTGGTATGATGTAAAGTAACATCTACATCTGAAGACAAGGTTTTGATGGTTTTCTCCGTCTCATCAATCATTCGACCTGCTTTTTGAATGGTAATCGTCAGATAGACTAAACAAACAATCAAAGCAATGGCAACAAGAATATAAGCAACTTCTAACATTTAGTTTTCCTCCTCAGTATGATAGAAAGGGGCTTTCTTTCGATTTTGATAAAGTATGATAAAAATACCGAGTCCGATAAGGACAACTGATAACCATTGGGAAACTCGCAAACCAAAGAACATGAGGCTGTCTGTCCGCATCCCTTCGATAATCATACGACCAAAGCCATACCAAATCAAGTAGAAAGCAGTGATATGACCACGTCTGATTCCCTTTAATTTTCGTCTAAAAATCAAAATCAAAGCAAAACCGATCAGATTCCAAACCGACTCATATAAGAAGGTCGGCTGACGGTAGCTACCATCAATGTACATCTGGTCACGAATGAAGCCTGGCAAATAATCCAGACCATCTACTGCTGCACCGTAGGCTTCTTGGTTAAAGAAGTTCCCCCAGCGCCCTAAACTTTGGGCAATCAGAACGCTCGGAGCCGCAATATCTAGAAAGTCCCAAGTATTGATGAGTTTTCTATCCGCAAAGATATAGAGTACAATAGCTCCTGCTATCAAACCACCATAAATGGCCAAACCGCCATTCCAGATGGCGATGATTTCACCTGGATTTTGCAGATAATAATCTAAACGAAAGAGTACGTAGTATAGTCTAGCACCTAAAATAGCTACAGGAAAAGCAATCAGGATAAAATCCAAAATATCATCTGATAGGATTTTCTTTTTAGGAGCTTCTTTCATGGCAAGATAGACTGCCAAGATCAAGCCTGCCACAATACACAGGGCATACCAACGAATGGAAAAAGGTCCGATTTCAAATGCAACTGGATTAATCATGTTTCACCTCATTTTGAGCGATCAGATTTGTCAAACGTTCTTCAAATAAACGTGTCGCATCAAAGCCCATTTCCTTAGCACGATAGTTCATTGCTGCCGCCTCAATAACAACAGAGATATTGCGTCCTGTTTTTACCGGGATGCGGATACGTGGAATAGCTACACCAGAAACTTCTAATTCTTCGGCATTGTTTCCTAGACGGTCAAAAGTCTTATGGGTATCGTAATTTTCCAAATAGACAGCCAGCTGAACTTGTGAAGAATCTTTTACAGCGCTTGCTCCATAGAGACTCATAACATCGATAATCCCAACTCCACGAATTTCAAGTAGATGCCTTAAGATTTCAGCAGGTTCTCCCCAAAGAGTCATCTCATCCTTAGAATAAATATCGACACGGTCATCCGCTACTAGACGATGGCCACGCTTCACGAGTTCAAGACCTGTCTCACTCTTACCGATACCACTATCCCCTTGGATCAAGACCCCCATGCCATAGATGTCCATCAAGACACCATGCACACTGGTACGTTTAGCCAAACGGGAATCAAGGTAGCTGGAAAGTTCTCCAGATAAACGACTGGTTGCTGTTCGACTGGTTAAAATCGCAATCTTACATTCTCTAGCAGCCCTCAACATTTCCTCTGGCACTACCAGACCACGAGCCACGATAACCGCAGGTGTTTCAGGTAGAAACATTTTCTTCAAAACTTGATAACGGTTCTGGGCAGGCATGGCAACTAAATAGGACCACTCCTTCATCCCTAACAGCTGAATCCGTTCTGGTGTATAGTAATCAAAATAGCCCGTCATTTCAAGACCAGGTCTCATAATGTCCGCAGTATTGATTTCTTTTTCAAGTAATTCGCCTTCACCATAGACAATATCTAGTCTGAGTTTTTCAATGACATCTCTTACTAAAACCGACATAATTTCCTCCTTCAATCGAGTTCTCCCTACTATTATATCAGATTGTAGTTGGAAGTTTCCTTTTTTTGCAGGATTTACAGTATTTATTTGATGTTGCTTGGGAAAAGATTTGACTAGTAAGTCTTTTCCTACTCTTTTAAATTAACCGAGACAAATCTACTGCAAATTGGTCAACGTCTATCACCAAGTCCCTTCCAGATTTTTCAAAGTAAATTCTTGGAAGACCTTTTGTTAATATTCTATTTGCATCAGCCATATCTTGAGGATAGGTATAGAACTGTTGACCTTGTGGAAACTGATTTTGGACTTGCCATTCTTCAAACTCCTTCAAAAAAGTCTTATGAGATGGCATACTGACTTCTTCGAACAAGGAATGGTCAAACAATCGTACCAAACGATATAGACCATGAATCTCATCCGCAAAGCACTTATCAATTTTTTCATAGGGGTAACCTCGTCTCTGATAAGCTTGGCATAAACTTTGTAGGGACTCACTTAATGCAACTGCATCTTTTCTTGCCAAGTTTATGAAATACCGAACAGAAAATTCTTCCATACCAGTTCGTTTTTTCTTCCCTAAAAACTGTTGTGCACGCAAGAGAGACTCGGATAATCTTTCTTCATCTTGATAATAAAGAGCGTATAAAAGATTCATCACATTTTCTGGATAATAGGTTCCTTTCAACAAGGGTAAATCTTTGGGGATGAATGATGGAATGGCTGAAAAATCATTACAAGCAAAAGAGGTAAACAAGCCTTTTAAAATTCCATCTGTGTAGATGGTTCCACTTGCCAACAAACCGCCTCTCAGCAGCTCGGTTCTTCCTGTTTGCCATAGAGCGTTGTTTAACTGCTTATAATCCCCATCTAAAAACGCCGCATAATAGGCAAAATATTTAGTATCATCTAGCAATAAGCTACTGTACAATTTTACTCTTAAAACCTTGTCAGACAATACTTTTGACTCGGTCAAATACTTTTCAAAAATTCTTTTGTTTGACTCTTCAAAATCCTTCCAATCTATCGGATCAGCACAATAACCCCAATCTTCCAAGTGATTTTCACGCATCTTTTGATATTCTTTTATATACTCTCTCATAATATTTTTTCCTCTAAACACTATGCAAAAAAAGACTAGACAAGTCTAGCCTTTCATTTCAAATTAGAATTTTTTACGTTTACGAGCTGCTTCTGATTTACGTTTACGTTTTACAGAAGGTTTTTCATAGAATTCACGTTTGCGTGTTTCTTGAAGAGTACCAGCTTTAGTAACCGCACGTTTGAAACGACGAAGTGCATCGTCAAGAGATTCATTCTTACGTACTACTGTTTTAGACATTTTTTTCACTCCCTTCAAGTTCAAGATCTATTCTATTTTACACGCAAAATGAATAAATGTCAAGAGAAAACTAAGTTTTTTATTTTTCATAATGACTAATAATATAGTCCACCATCTCCTCCATCTCTGCTTCAGATAAAGGTAGTTCCCAGTTTGTTGTTTCCATTTTAAGAAAGGCATCACTGACCTCAGATTTATTATCTGGCAACAAAATGTTGCCGTCTTTTTCAAACATAATACCTATCCGATCATATAAGACATGAAGATTATTAGTTTTATTTTTATTTTTATTTGGATCAATATCAAAAGACTGTAAAGAGATTAATATATCATTTCCTTTATAAGACAAATCAATCCACATATGATTTGATAAATCATATGGTCTAGATAATCTACTACCCGAGGTGTACTTTTTATTCCCCATACCTCCTGAATATTGATTTCTTGTGTTATATGGTTTATCTTTTGACTTAGTAAAAAGAGAATTCCCTTCCTTATCTTTCTTCTTTGTAATGAATTTTATTATTTTTTTCTCTCTTCCGTTCTAGCGCTCTTATATGCTTCTTTTACTTTTAGAAATTCTTCTTTATTCATGTTATCCTCCTAACGTCATGTTGCAGTTTTATATGTCTAAAAACACTCACTCCAAAGAGCAAGTGGTTCATGTAATTTTTATTTTTCAAGTAAGCTAAGAGCTTCTGCATCAGCGATAATCGTCACATCAGGGTGGTTTTGTAAGCTACTTGCTGGTAGACTTTCAGTCACTGGGCCTGATACTGTTCCGGCAATGGCTTCTGCTTTCGACTCACCGTAAGCAAAGAGAATAATTGACTTGGCATCCAAGATGTTTTTAATTCCCATTGAAATGGCTTGAGTTGGAACGTCTTCAATCTTGTCAAAGAAGCGAGCATTAGCTTCGATGGTAGACTGGTCAAGTTCGACTAGATGCGTTTGGCTATCAAATGGAGTTCCTGGCTCGTTAAAGCCGATATGTCCGTTGCGACCAATTCCCAAGATTTGCAAATCAACAGGATGGTCCGCCAAAATTTGATTGTAGCGTTCAACTTCTTCTTCAGCATTGTCCTTAACCCCACGAGGCAAGAAACTTTCCTTAAATGGTTTTTGGTTGAACAAGTTTTCCTGCATGAAGTAACGATAAGACTGCGGATTGTCCCCATCAAGCCCTACATACTCATCAAGGTTCACACTGGTTAGATTTGAAAAATCAAGGTCACTCTCAACGATTTCCTTGTAAAATTCAAGTGGACTGCTTCCTGTCGCAAGTCCTAATGTTTGAGCACCATTGGCCAATTTTTCCTTCAAAATCTCAAAAGCTACTTTTCCACCTTCGACTTGATTCTCAACTTTTATAACTTTCATTTTATATCCTCCATGTTTCTATATTTATTATATGGTATAGACCAATTTTTGTCAAGTGAAAACGATTTAATTTCTTAAAAAAGAGCGTCTAAACTTGAAACATGTTATAATGGATAAGATTAGAACTTAGAAAGAATGATAAAAAAATGAATACAGCTGATTTTGATTTCCACTTACCTGAGGAATTGATTGCCCAAACACCCCTTGAAAAACGTGATGCGTCTAAACTTCTTATCGTTAATCGCGAGACGAGAGAAATGCAGGATAAACACTTTCACTCTATTATTGATATGTTGGAACCAGGTGATGCCCTTGTTATGAACGACACTCGCGTTCTCCCTGCCCGCCTCTATGGTCAAAAGGAAGAGACCGGAGGTCATGTGGAGCTTCTCCTGCTCAAAAATACTAGTGGTGATGAGTGGGAAGTCCTCGCTAAACCTGCCAAACGCCTCAAGGTTGGTACTCGTGTCAGCTTTGGCGATGGCCGCCTCAGCGCTGTTGTTACCGAAGAATTAACCCACGGGGGCCGCATTGTCCGCTTTGAATACCAAGGAATTTTCCTAGAAGTTTTGGAAAGTCTAGGTGAAATGCCACTGCCGCCTTATATCCATGAAAAACTAGATGATCGCGAACGTTATCAAACGGTCTACGCTAAAGAAAGTGGCTCTGCTGCTGCACCGACTGCTGGTCTCCACTTTACTAAAGAACTGCTAGCAGAAATCCAAGCCAAGGGTGTTCATCTGGTTTATCTCACTCTTCACGTCGGACTCGGAACCTTTAGACCTGTCTCTGTTGACAATCTGGACGAACATGAAATGCACTCAGAATTCTACCAACTTTCTGAGAAAGCAGCTGCCACCCTTCGCTCTGTCAAGGAAAATGGAGGTCGCGTCATCGCTGTCGGAACCACTTCGATCCGCACACTGGAAACCATCGGTTCCAAGTTTAATGGGCAAATCCAAGCAGATTCTGGCTGGACCAATATCTTTATCAAACCAGGCTACGACTGGAAGGTTGTGGATGCTTTTTCAACCAACTTCCACCTACCCAAGTCAACTCTTGTTATGCTAGTTTCTGCCTTTGCCGGTCGTGACTTAGTCCTAGATGCCTATCACCATGCCATCCAAGAACACTACCGCTTCTTCAGTTTTGGAGATGCTATGTTTATCTATTAAGAAAATCCCTATTAGGAAACCTAATAGGGATTTTTTTAATTATTCCATACTAAACTTTGGATCTTTCAAACTCTGAACACTGGCATTGATAACTGCTCCGATAATCAAAATCTTTGCAATGAGAATAAACCAAAACATCATGACTACCACGATAATGGAACTGAAAAATCGAACGTCAACTAGATGATTAACATAACTATTGACGTAGACAGAAAAGATATTCAATAAAAAGATAAGAGTTAGCAAAACAAAGACACTTCCTGGTAAAACATAGCGGATTCGTGGTGCTTTTACTTTTGGAAGGAAGTAATAAATCATAACTAGAATGGCAAAGATCAAGGCATAGACCAGAGGGCCTGTAAAATCTTGCAGGTAGGAAAATAGCGGACTGTCTGATTGCCAGTAAGTTTTGAGGAGGTTGAGCAACATACGACCAAACATACTCAAAAATAAGGCAAAGGCAAAAAGGATCTGCAAGCCAAAACTAACAAGTAGACTCATCAACTGATGGGAGATAATGCCTCGACTCTTGGTCACCCCATAGGCTTTGTTAAAGGCTTTTTGGAGGAAATCCATTGATTTCGAAAAGGTCCAGAGTGCAGATAAAACGGCAAAACTCAGCAAACCAGTTGATGGTTGAGTCAGAACTTCTCGGACAATCTTGGCAACCACATCATACACCGTATCAGGCAAGAATTCCTTGATCGTCAGTAAGAAATTTGAGACTGGAATCTGAAAATAAGGCAAAATATTGACCATTATCATTAGCAAAGGAAAGATTGAAATCAACCAATAGTAGGCAACCGCAACACTGGTCAACTCGCTATCAGATGCTTGATAATAATGCAAAAAAGCTTTCAATAAGGGCCTGTCCATCAGCTCTTTCCACCACTTTTTCATGTTCCATCCTCCGTCATTTTCTTCATCATTTAAGTTCTTCTGATTAAATCTAGCATATCATAAGGCAAGGTATTTGCAGCCTCTTTCAGAGAATAATTCTCTAAATTATTCACATTTTGGCGTAGTTTTTTAGCATACTTGGCTGTTATCAGTTTAGCTTCTTCGTATTCAAAGATTGCCTTACGTTCGAGATAGTAGCCTCGTAGCATTTCATCGATATTGTTTGGCTTGATGCGATTGATAACCCGCTCAACAAAGGCACCACTTCCGATAATGGCCGTCTCGCGTAGACGAGACTCTTGCATAAAGCTAATCAGAGAACTCTTGTAAACCCCTTTGAGGTTTTCCAAACTCTCGATAATCAGCTCTGTATTTTCCAAATACAACTCTGAAATCTGATCATAGTCAACTGCTAGTAGTTTACGAGATTCTTCATTCATCCAACTACGGAAAGTTTTGCCAAAGGTAAACATTTCATGGAGTAGAAAGCGCAATATCCGTAAGGAAACTAGGAAGTAATAAGTCACTCTAGAAGCGAAATTTCGATTGATACTCTGCTCCATGTTTTTTAGGTAACGTTGGTAAACTCGATAGCCACGCTCGCTGATTCTATTTTCTTCGTAGGCTTGCTCCAAACCGTCACTCTCAATACTCAAGATAAGAAGCTTGAGGGACTCCCAGTCCTCTTGGACTCTCTTATTTTCCAGACTAAGGATGAGGTTTTCAATCCGACCATGATAGTTATCAATAGCTGCATAAAGAGGAAGTTTGTTTTTGTGATGGTCCAGTTCTTTTTCTAATTCTGCAGCTACATCATTCAAAATCGCAATATGCATCAAATGATCCTTGCTTTCCTCTTGTTCTTCAGATAAGTGAGGGAGAACCAATAAACCTGTTAGAAAGCTCAATAGTGTAACGCCTGCTACAAGGAAGAGTAAGAGAGGGTATTCCTGCTCCAAATGACTTGGTATGAGGAGAATGGTCGCGATAGATACTGTTCCTTTGACACCAGAGAAGGTCAAAAGAAGCATATCTTTCGTGTACTTATTAATTTTTTTCTTAAGTCGACGCGTCCTCACAAAGTAAAAACCAGCAATCATGACAAAGCGGATCGCAAAGAGTAAGAAGGTCAGAACGACAACTGAAAGCAGTAAAAGAAGGGGATTGTAGAGAGAATTAGACAAGATCGGCTCTGCTATCAACTCTAATTCCATTCCCAAGAGAACAAAGACTGATCCATTTAGCATAAAGGTCACGGTGTGCCAAACGGTCTCCGTCACGGTGTCTACCTGAGCCTCAAGGAGCGTAATTTTCTTAAAACGACTGGCCTTCAAAATACCTGCAACCACTACTGCGATAATCCCTGAAACATGAAACTCTTCTGCGATGAAAAAGGTCATGAGTGGCAAACTTAGCTCTAGCAATAGTTCACTAGCTATATCTATCGCTCGCACACTCAGTAAAAAGCTATGCAAGAAACGATTGACCATAGCCGTCACAAAACCAACTACAAAACCACCAAGGATAGAAAGTGCTAGGGAAGTTCCAGCTTGGCTGAGAGAAAACGTTCCTGTTGTCCAAGCAGCAAGAGCCATCTGAAAGGCAACCAAACCAGAAGCATCATTTAAGAGTCCTTCCCCTTTTAGGATATTAGAAACCCGTTTGGGAAAACGAAAACGTTCAGAAAGAGATGCGAAGGCAACCAAATCTGTTGGCCCAAGTGCCGCTCCAACTGCTAAACAGGCAGCCAAAGGAAGAGTCATCCAAAGGAAGTGAGCCATGCCTCCCAAGCTTAAGGTCGAGATAAAAATCACAGGAAAAATCAGAAAGACGACAATCCGCCAATGCTTCAAAATGGACGTAATATCCGCTTCTTCTGCCTCTCGGAAAAGTAAGGGACCAATAACCATGGCTAGAAACAGCTCTGTATTGAGATGAAAGTCCGCATCGGGAACAAATAAACCAATCCCAATCCCCAAAAGAATTTGTACAAGAGGAAGGGGCAAAAAAGGGAGAAGTTTATTAGTCGTGGTTGAAATGATTAAGACAAATAAAAATAGAATCAAGTAAATGAGTAATTCCACACAATTCCTCCTTAATCTTTTTTACAACAAGATTCAAAAATCTCCTTTTGCTCTTGGATTTTCTGATCAATCTTAGAACAGTCTTTGTGCTCAATTTTTTTCTGGCATCGTTCCATTTCAAGAGCCACTAATTTTTTCTTGATTTTAAGCATTTTCTTGCTCATATGTGCTTCATCGAGCACCCCGACTGCTCGCTCGTGATGCGTTGACTCGACAAAATTTTGGCGCATTGCCTCAAGCTTCTCACGAAGGTATTGTTTATCCATGTCTATACCTTTCTAATTTTTCAATCATAACTAAAAACGGTGGATTATTAACTTGGTTGAGAGTCCGATAAATGGCAACTGTATACTCTTGTTGGTTCAACTGGCTAACAAAATCCAATACAGCATCCCTCTCAGTATCTCCTCCTTCATGACCATAGTAGATCATGATAGCAATCCGTCCCCCCTTGATAAGCAAGTAACACAGCTTTTCTAAGGCTTCAATAGTAGTCTGAGGTTGGGTGATGACGGATTTGTCAGCAGAAGGCAGATAACCCAGATTAAAAATCCCTGCCTTAGCTTCTGTCACAAACTGGTCTAGTGTCTCATGACCTTGCAAGATTAACTGGGCATTTGTCATACCTGCCTGATCCAAACGCTCTTGCGTCTTCTCCAAAGCCTGCTCCTGAATATCAAAGGCATAGACTTGCTTGGCTAGCTTGGCTAGAAAAAGGGTATCATGCCCATTACCCATGGTCGCATCCACAACAATATCCTCTTTTGTCACGACTTCAGCTAAAAAATCATGCGCCATCTCAAGTGGTCTTTTCATTTTCAAACTCCTGTTTTACAGCCTTACAGCCCTGAACACTTCCTCGGCGTCTCATTTCAGTTTCAATAGCATTTAGCACTTCCCATTTATTGAGGCTCCACATAGGGCCAATCAGCATATCTCTAGGTGCATCTCCTGTAATTCGATGGATGACGATATGCTTAGGAATGATTTCTAGTTGGTCACAAATGACCTTGACATACTCGTCCTGACTCATCAGTTGCAAGCGTCCTTCGTGGTAATCTCGCTGCATCCGTGTATTAGTCATCAGGTGAAGCAAGTGCAGTTTAATTCCTTGAATATCATTGTCCGTGACACAGCGACGGACATTTTCAATCATCATCTCATGAGTCTCACCGGGCAAACCATTGATCAAATGGGAAACAATCTCAATCTTGGGATACTTTCTCAAGCGTTTTACTGTTTCAACATACAATTCATAAGAATGGGCACGGTTAATCAGGTCAGAGGTTGCTTCAAAGGTTGTCTGTAATCCCAATTCAACCGTCAAATGCATGCGTTCCGATAACTCAGCCAAATATTCGATTGTTTCATCAGGTAAGCAATCCGGACGTGTTCCGATATTGATCCCTACTACACCTGGCTCGTTGATAGCCTGCTCATAACGTTCCCGAATCACTTCCACCTTTTCATGGGTGTTGGTAAAGTTTTGGAAATAAACCAAGTACTTCTGAACATCTGGCCATTTGCGGTGCATAAAGTCAATTTCCTTATAAAATTGCTCACGAATAGGGGCATCCGGTGCCACGATGGCATCTCCAGAACCTGAAACCGTACAAAAAGTACAGCCCCCATGAGCTACAGTTCCATCCCGATTTGGACAGTCAAATCCCGCATCAATAGGAACTTTGAAAGTCTTTTCTCCAAAAAGTTTTCGATAATAATCATTCAAGGTATTATAAGATTTCATAACTTTCATTATAACAAAAAACACCTACAATCTCAAAAGCCTGACTTTCCTACAAATTCCCTTGTTTCTCATTTCCTTTAGCGTTTTTTTATGATACAATATGGGTATGATTTTAATGAAAATAGCATCTATTTTATTATTGATATTAACCTTGGTGGTTTGCTTTATTGTCACCAAGCTTTTCGGACTTAGGAAAATAGGATTTAATTTCGCGGATCTAGCTTTTCCACTTTTGGTATTCGAGTATTACCTGATTACTGCTAAAGCCTTTACCCACAACTTTCTACCGCGACTTGGAGTCGCACTTTCTCTCCTAGCAATCCTCCTTGTAGTCTTTTTCCTTGTCAAAAAACGAAGTTTTTATTACCCTAAATTCATCAAATTCTTCTGGAGAGCCGGTTTTCTCCTTACCTTAATCATCTACATTGCTATGATTGTCGAATTGATGATGCTCCCATAAAAAACATTCCCTCAGACAGCTGTCTAAGGGAATATTTTTATCTTCATACTTACTTTCTAAGCTCTACCAAGATACTTTTTCTTATTTCCTAAATGTCAAGGCGTAGAATTTACCATCCCAAAGAAGTTTCATTTCCTTTTCCTTAACTTCGCTTGGAACAGCATTCTCAATTTCACTCAAATCAACAGTAGCATCTTTAAAATAATCCTTACTAAAATGATTTTTCTTATATTGCTGATCCACATAGTCAGCCGTCTCATCTGCGATTAAAATTTTGGTTCCTGGCTTCGCCACTCGTAGCATTTCCTGCATAGCCTTGGCCTTATCATTGAAAAAATTGATTCCGCCAACATGGTAGACAATGTCAAAACTATTATCCGCAAAGGGTAGATCCTCCGCGCAAGCATGGAAAAGTTGCAAATTGGTCTTTTTAGCGCAAGATTTAAGGCATTTTTTTAGCATACTGATAGAAATATCTACCCCTACAAAGTCTAAACTTTTCAGGTCAATTGTCTCAGGAATATAACGGAGGTCTTGACCAGTCCCGATAGAGACATAAAGAACAGATAAATTATCCTTCCATTCGATTTCTCCCATCAGATCCCTTCTCAACTTATCAATCGCCTTGCCGTGGAGAAGTGGTCCTATCCATTTCTCACTCATATCGTACCAGCGAGCCATACGGTTATACATGGTCATATATTTAGCATTATCTCCAGATAGATAATCAGGATTAAGAGACAGATAGATATCCCCATCTTTTTGAAAATTTTCTACCTCCAAACCTGGCTTCAATTTATCTTGTAATCTTGTTTCAATCATATGCAACATCTCCTTTTTTATTTGTCACCTATTATAGAGGATTTCGTAGCAAAAACAATAGCTTTTCAGTAAGTGGCAACTATCCACTTGTATCTGGTAGTAGAATCAGGGTCAGGTACAAAAGAACAAGTGCCAATTTCCATTGACACTTGTTTCCACTTTTAAACTGTGTTGCAAAATTTCGTGAAAGATACCGTTTAAAAAACTTAATCTTCTTTTTTGCGTCTTGCCAAGAATCCTGTTCCCAATCCAAGAAGGGCGATTCCAGCTATTAGAGCCACTTGATTAGACTCGCTTCCTGTATTAGGCAATTCCCCACCTTTTTTAGGCTTACCTGGTTCATTTGGTTTACCTGGTGTTGGTTTTTCAGGAGTGTGTGTATTTGTAATGTTGTAACCTTCTACTGAAGCTGTATAACCATCTGGAACATTCACTTCTTCAACAGTGTAGGCAATCTCCTTACCTTCTTGATAACGATCAAGACCTGTAAACTCATAAGTCCAGCCACTTGTTTCTGACACTGTAGCTGTCTGACCGGTTTCCTTACCATCTGCAAGAAGTTTTACGGTGATAGATGCTGGACGGATGCCATCTTTGTTATCTTCATCTTTCCAGATCTTCTTACCTTTTACAGATGTTTTCTCTGGTGTGTGGGTGTTGGTCACATTCATACCAGTTTCAGTAGCTGTGTAACCTGTAGGAACACCAACTTCTTTGACTGTGTACTCGATTGCTTTACCATTTTGGTAACGATCCAGTTCAGTGAATTCATACTTCCAACCTGTTTCAGCTGTTGCGATTGCTATCTTGCCAGTTTCTTTACCATTGGCAAGAAGAGCGACAGTGATAGATGCTGGACGGATACGATCTTGGTCGTTATTATCAATCCAGGTCTTTTGTCCACTTACAGCAATTTTTTCTGGTGTATATTCATTGGTAATGGTGTACTTGCCATCCTTATCTGTAGTGATGGTTGCTTTGTATTCTGTCATAGCAGTTTCTTTGACAGTATACTTGATTTCTTTACCATTCTTATACTTAGGAAGTTTTTTTGATTCGAACTTCCAGCCAGTTGCTTCTGAAACTTCAATTTCTTGAACAACCTTGTCGCCGTTAAGAATTTGAACTTTCACAGATCTTGTTCGTTTGCCGTCTTGGTTGTTGTTATCTTTCCAAATCTTAGTTCCTGAAAGAACAACTGTTTCTGGGTTATAGGTGTTTGTCACTACTTGACCAGTCACAGAGGCTTCGTAACCAGCTGGTACATCCACTTCCTTGATAGAATAGGTGATTTCTTTTCCAGCTTCGTATTGTGGAAGATTGGTGAAGGATGCTACCCAAGTGTTATCATCAGTCTTCTCCTTAGCTGTTAAGGTCAATTTCTTACCTTCAACGGCTACTGGATCTGCATTTCCTACTTTTTTATAAAGTTGAACCGTTACGGACTCAGGACGTTTACCGTCTTGGTTGTTCGCATCATTCCATACTTTTGTTACCTTGTAGTCAATTTCTTTAGGAGCATATTTGTTTGTGATGGTAAAGTCTGTAATAGTCGCTTCGTATTCTGCTACGGCTTCTTCTGTTACAGTGTATTTGATTTCTTTACCAGCTTTATATTTTGCTAATTTCGTGAATTCGACAGTCCAAGTTCCATCTGCGGCTGCTTGAACTTCTTTCGAATCAACTTTCTTACCGTCTGCTAAAAGATTGATTGTAATCTTAGTTGGACGTTTGCCGTCTTGGTTATTAGCGTCATCCCAGTTCTTAGTTGCTTTTACATCAACTGTTTCTGGTGAATAGCTATTTGTGATGGTGAATCCAGATGCAGCATCACCAGTAATTTCAGAAGTGTAACCAGGAACAGTTACTTCTACTACTGTGTACTTAATAGGTGTTCCGCCTTTATCAGCATCAAGGTCTTTGAAGCTTCCAGCCCAACCATTTGCTTCAGTCAATTCAAGTGTTTTACCAGTATCTTGACCATCTGCAAGCAATTTAACCGTGACAGAAGATGGGCGTTTACCATCTTGGTTGTTCTCGTCCTTCCATACTTTCTTAACAGAAACTTCCGTTTTTGCTGGAGTGTAAGTATTCTCAAAAGCTTTTTCATCATCGTAAGAAACAGTTGCTTCAAGTGCACCTTTACCCTTGTCCGTTACAGTAACTGTAGCCGTAACAGTTTTAGTGTCGTACTTGATGCCTGTATCACTGCCAGCTTTTTCAGCAATTTTAAAGGTATAAGTCCCTGCTTTGTCGAATTCCAATTCTGAGAAAGCAATGTTTCCGTCTTTGTCATTCTTCACAGTTTCTTTCACCTTACCATCTTGGTCTGTTAAAGTGAATTCAAACTCTTCAGCCTTCAACTCACGTCCTGTAAGTTTTTTATTAGCTTTAATCTTAGCTTTAGCTTTGCTACGTTTATTTGTAACTGTTTTGATAGCTCCATCTTGTCCAACAGTCATCTCAAATGGAGTAGGATTCAACTCATATCCCTCAGGAGCCTCAATCTCGGTTACCGTAAAGTTCCCTTTCTTGATATCACTTTCTGAGTAAATAGATGACTCAGCAATTCCGTCATCATTTGTCGTTACAATTTCCTCTTTAGCCGTAGCTCCTGCCGGAGGAGTAATCTTGAATTTTGCTCCTTTTAGACGGTCATGAGTCAGCTCGTCGACCTTGTAAAGAATGATACGGTAACCAGTTTCTAACTGAATTGTACCGCCTGAAGCAACTACTGAGTTTCCGATTTGCTTAACGACTGTCTTATTACTATAGTCGTCATATGTAAGAATCTGGTCATCACCCTTCATTTCAGCATTGTTTTGGACTTGCGTGCCATCAGCTGGAGCACTTGTTTTATAATTAATTCGAAATGCTGCTGGTTTACCGTTCTTCGCAAGAATTGAAGATGCATTGTTAATTGTTAAAGTAAATTCTGTGTAAGAATCATTCCATTTTACTTGGTAATCCTTACCAGCTTCTAAAACCACTTCATCTTTCAAATAATAATATTGATCATACCAACCTGCTGTGACGCTAAATGTTTCAGGAATCATTTGCATTGGTGAAGCATTTGGATCTACCCAGTCATGAATTTCAATTTTATTATAGGCTGCTTGTTTCGGATTAACACGAACATACCAGCTGTGTAAGTATTTTCCACTCTTATTTAGAGCCTTTGATGTCCAATCCTCTTTGTAAATCAAACCATGATATTTATTGAAATTAGCTCGACCGATTCCTTCAGAATAATCAGCCGTATCACCTTTTTTAACCTTGATTTGATGGGTGATTTCATTTATGGTTTCCGTTTTATCAAAACGAAGCGTTTCATTGCTTAATTCATTTTTAGAACTAAAACCAACAAAGAAATTCCCTTTAACGTTTTGGACTTGATAGCCACCTTTTTTCTCAAGATAGGTTTTCAGATTTTTTAATGTAATAGTTGCCTTACCACCATTATTATCCCCGTTTGATACAATTTGAGTTTCTCCGATAACGAGATCTGTTTCCCTATCTTTTAAATCAAAAGTTTCATTTCTAACAGTTAAAGGGCTCGGAACAGTAAAGGTAAAGGTATCACCGTCCTCTAATTTACCATCATAGGCGCTCAAATCGTAATCAACAGTGAATTTATAATTTGAGTAGTTATGATGTTCAGGAGAAAGTGTATAAACACCATTCGCATCTGGTTTTATAAACTTACCATTATCAACCTCCCAAATTCCAATATTACTGATAACGTTCTTCAGTTCCTTTGCTTGAACTGAATTTGGAGCAAAGATTATCCCTAGCAAACAGGCCAGAGAAGTTAGGATGGGTAACCAGAATTTCTTGTTCTTCATAATCTTCCTTTCTAAATTACCGAAAACATTAAAACGACAAACTATGATTATAAAACCTCAACACTCATCTCCTTTCGAATTCGTTGAAATCCATGAGGGTTATTAAATAAGTTACATCATATTAACATGTGTCATAACTATATGTGAGTGCATTATTTATCATATTTGTTCTATTTTTAATATAGAAACCTCCTTTAATTTCATTATAAAACAAAATTAACTTTTTTTGTAATATTATGAGGTTATTGCCTTTTGAAAATATTGACACAGTGTAAAATTACTGCCATAAAAACTAATTCTTTCATCAGACTGAAGTTTCTTTAAGTATAGTGTACACTTACGAACAACTTCTCTTTTAAACAAACAGAAAGAAACATTGCACAAAACATTCCATTTATTTATAAGTTTGATACACCTTAATAATTATCCAAACTATTTTATATAAGTAAAACTCAGAAGAAATCTAGTAATAGTCATATCCCATCCTGATAAATAGTTTAATTTAGCATATTTCATTATTCTGAACCATAAAAAAAGACCAGGGAGTTATCCCTGATCTTTCTTTAATCTACTTATTGGCTACTAAATGAGATTAGTCTTCTTTTCTTCGTTTAGTTGCTACAAGACCTGCACCTAAAGCTAGAAGAGCTAAACCTGCTGCTAATGCAGCTTGTCCAGATTCACTTCCAGTGTTTGGTAGGTTAGGATTTTCTGGTTCAGTTTGGTCCGTTACTACTAACTTACCATCCTTAAACTCAACCTGATTTCCACTAGCATTTACCACTGTTACAGTTCCGTCGTAGTTAACTTGGAATGTAATATCTGTTACTGCTAAGTATCCAGTTGGAGCGGCTTCTTCATGGAAAGTATATACTCCCGGAGTCAAATCAAGTACATGTGATTGTTTGGCTTTTGAAGTCCATTCAGCCACAGGATTACCTGCAACTTTTTCTCCACGGAAAATTTGGATTTTTGCACCCGCGATTTCTTCACCCGCTAGATTTACCTTGCTAAAGGTAATCTTACGTGGAAGGTCATCATCTTTATCAGTTACAGTTACAGTTGAACCGTTTGTTACGACTTTGTTTTCTTCACCTTTAGAGTCTTTTTCACCAACATTTGTCACTTCCACTGTGCCGTCGTATTTGACTTGGAAAGTGATGTCCGTTACTTTGAGGTAACCAGTTGGAGCTGCTTCCTCATGGAAGGTGTAAGTGCCTGGAGCCAAGTTGAGATCTTTAGACTTACCAGCTTCTGAAGTCCAGCTTTCTACGGCTGTGCCTTCTGCCTTGTCGCCTTTATAGATCTTAATCTCTGCACCAGCGATTTCTGTTCCACCAAGGCTAACCTTGCTGAAGGTGATCTTACGTGGAAGGTCATCGTCTTTATCGGTTACAGTTACTGTTGAACCGTTTGTGGCAACTTTGTTTTCTTCACCCTTAGAGTCTTTCTCACCAACGTTTGTCACTTCCACTGTGCCATCATGTTTGACTTGGAAAGTGATGTCCGTTACTTTGAGGTAACCAGTTGGAGCTGCTTCCTCATGGAAGGTGTAAGTACCTGGCGCCAAGTTGAGATCTTTAGACTTACCAGCTTCTGAAGTCCAGCTTTCTACGGCTGTGCCTTCTGCCTTATCGCCTTTATAGATCTTAATCTCTGCACCTGCGATTTCTGTTCCACCAAGGCTAACCTTGCTGAAGGTAATCTTACGTGGTAGGTCATCGTCTTTATCGGTTACAGTTACAGTTGAGCCGTTGGTTACGACTTTGTTTTCTTCACCTTTAGAGTCTTTCTCACCAACATTTGTCACTTCCACTGTGCCGTCGTATTTGACTTGGAAAGTGATGTCCGTTACTTTGAGGTAACCAGTTGGAGCTGCTTCCTCATGGAAGGTGTAAGTGCCTGGAGCCAAGTTGAGATCTTTAGACTTACCAGCTTCTGAAGTCCAGCTTTCTACGGCTGTGCCTTCTGCCTTGTCGCCTTTATAGATCTTAATCTCTGCACCAGCGATTTCTGTTCCACCAAGGCTAACCTTGCTGAAGGTGATCTTACGTGGAAGGTCATCGTCTTTATCGGTTACAGTTACTGTTGAACCGTTTGTGGCAACTTTGTTTTCTTCACCCTTAGAGTCTTTCTCACCAACGTTTGTCACTTCCACTGTGCCATCATGTTTGACTTGGAAAGTGATGTCCGTTACTTTGAGGTAACCAGTTGGAGCTGCTTCCTCATGGAAGGTGTAAGTACCTGGCGCCAAGTTGAGATCTTTAGACTTACCAGCTTCTGAAGTCCAGCTTTCTACGGCTGTACCTTCTGCCTTGTCGCCCTTGTAGATCTTGATTTGTGCACCAGCGATTTCTGTTCCACCAAGGCTAACCTTGCTGAAGGTGATCTTACGTGGAAGGTCATCGTCTTTGTCGGTTACAGTTACTGTTGAGCCGTTGGTTACGACTTTGTTTTCTTCACCTTTAGAGTCTTTCTCACCAACATTTGTCACTTCCACTGTGCCGTCGTATTTGACTTGGAAAGTGATGTCCGTTACTTTGAGGTAACCAGTTGGAGCTGCTTCCTCATGGAAGGTGTAAGTGCCTGGAGCCAAGTTGAGATCTTTAGACTTACCAGCTTCTGAAGTCCAGCTTTCTACGGCTGTGCCTTCTGCCTTGTCGCCTTTATAGATCTTAATCTCTGCACCAGCGATTTCTGTTCCACCAAGGCTAACCTTGCTGAAGGTGATCTTACGTGGAAGGTCATCGTCTTTATCGGTTACAGTTACTGTTGAACCGTTTGTGGCAACTTTGTTTTCTTCACCCTTAGAGTCTTTCTCACCAACGTTTGTCACTTCCACTGTGCCATCATGTTTGACTTGGAAAGTGATGTCCGTTACTTTGAGGTAACCAGTTGGAGCTGCTTCCTCATGGAAGGTGTAAGTACCTGGCGCCAAGTTGAGATCTTTAGACTTACCAGCTTCTGAAGTCCAGCTTTCTACGGCTGTGCCTTCTGCCTTATCGCCTTTATAGATCTTAATCTCTGCACCTGCGATTTCTGTTCCACCAAGGCTAACCTTGCTGAAGGTAATCTTACGTGGTAGGTCATCGTCTTTATCGGTTACAGTTACAGTTGAACCGTTTGTGGCAACTTTGTTTTCTTCACCCTTAGAGTCTTTCTCACCAACATTGGTCACTTCCACTGTGCCATCATGTTTGACTTGGAAAGTGATGTCCGTTACTTTGAGGTAACCAGTTGGAGCTGCTTCCTCATGGAAGGTGTAAGTGCCTGGCGCCAAGTTGAGATCTTTAGACTTACCAGCTTCTGAAGTCCAGCTTTCTACGGCTGTGCCTTCTGCCTTATCGCCCTTGAAGATCTTGATTTGAGCACCTGCGATTTCTGTTCCACCAAGGTTAACTTTACTGAAAGTAATGGCTTTTGGACTATCATCGTCTTTATCCGTTACTGTAACAGTTGAGCCGTTGGTTACGACCTTGTTGTCTTCACCCTTAGAGTCTTTCTCGCCGACATTGGTTACTTCTACTGTTCCGTCAGTTTTCACTTTGAAAGTAATATCTGTTACTTTGAGGTAGCCGGTTGGAGCGGCTTCCTCATGGAAGGTGTAAGTACCTGGCGCCAAGTTGAGATCTTTAGACTTACCAGCTTCTGAAGTCCAGCTTTCTACGGCTGTGCCTTCTGCCTTATCGCCCTTGAAGATCTTGATTTGAGCACCTGCGATTTCTGTTCCACCAAGGTTAACTTTACTGAAAGTAATGGCTTTTGGACTATCATCGTCTTTATCCGTTACTGTAACAGTTGAGCCGTTGGTTACGACCTTGTTGTCTTCACCCTTAGAGTCTTTCTCGCCGACATTGGTTACTTCTACTGTTCCGTCAGTTTTCACTTTGAAAGTAATATCTGTTACTTTGAGGTAGCCGGTTGGAGCGGCTTCCTCATGGAAAGTATAAGTACCTGGTGCCAAGTTCAAGTCTTTAGACTTACCAGCTTCTGAAGTCCAGCTTTCTACGGCTGTGCCTTCTGCTTTATCGCCCTTGTAGATCTTGATTTGAGCACCTGCGATTTCTGTTCCACCAAGGTTAACTTTACTGAAAGTAATGGCTTTTGGACTATCATCGTCTTTATCCGTTACTGTAACAGTTGAGCCGTTGGTTACGACCTTGTTGTCTTCACCCTTAGAGTCTTTCTCGCCGACATTGGTTACTTCTACTGTTCCGTCAGTTTTCACTTTGAAAGTAATATCTGTTACTTTGAGGTAGCCGGTTGGAGCGGCTTCCTCATGGAAGGTGTAAGTACCTGGCGCCAAGTTGAGATCTTTAGACTTACCAGCTTCTGAAGTCCAGCTTTCTACGGCTGTGCCTTCTGCCTTATCGCCCTTGTAGATCTTAATCTGAGCACCAGCGATTTCATTTCCTCCAAGATTGACTTTACTGAAGGTAATAGCCTTTGGAGTTGTATCCTCTTTGTCAGTGATTGACAAAACAGAACCAGTTGTTACGACAGTATCTGTTGTACCTTTTTTGACAATTGTAATAGAACCATCAGCATTGACCGTGAAGGTAACATCATCAACATACTGATACCCATCTGGAGCAACGGACTCTGTTAGAGTATAGGTACCAGGAGCTAATTTAATCACTTTAGAAGTATTAGCTTCTGTTGTCCAGTCTGCTACAGGTGGAGCTTCTGGTCTTACACGATCTCCGCTGTAGATTTTAAGTTCGGCACCTGGAATTTCTTTTCCATTTGGATCCACCTTTTTGAAAGTAATCTCTTTTTCAATTGGAGTCTTCGGAGGTGTCTTCTTATTTTCAATTCGACGTTCTACTGATTTGTCTGAACCAAACTCATCTGGAGAAATTTTAATATCTTCAGTTAATTTGTCATAGCCAAGAGGAGCAGTTACTTCACGAATTGTATAGTTGTCTCGCAACAATTTACCTACACTAGCGTTACCATCAGAATCTGTTGTCAATCGTCCAACAACGGCTTGGTTACGATCACGAATCACTTCAAAAACTGCACCTTGCAGAGGTTGGCCTGCTTCGTCTACCTTATGAATTTTAATGGTGAAAACATATCCTTCTGCAACACCACCTGCAATCTGGTAGGTACGTGTGCTGGTTGATTGTTCATTCTCACTACCATTGTAGCTCATGTTGGCTACGTTCGTGATTTCCTCACCATCGACTAGATCATAATTCGCTTTAGCTCGATACTCGATCATATAACCAAAACCATTAGTATCTCCTAAAGGAAGGGTGAAACCATCACCATTCGCATTTACCACTAGTTGGTTTTTAAAGGTTTCGGTCATATCCTGAGCATTAGTCCATTTCCAGTCTCCGTTATTCCAACTCCAATCTACTTTGTAAATACGAAAAGTATCTGGTAGGAATGTCATATTTGGAGAAGAGAAAGCATCTTTGATAGTGACATCACTGTAGTTCGCCATATTGCGGTTTACAGTAATGTTATAACGGATTACATTTTTCTCGTCATCCTTGTATTGGAAGGAACTCTTTTCAATTTTAGAGTCGTATTTCCCTGGAGGACCGTTATAACGGATTTTCCCTGCAAATAGAACTCTATGTCCTACAGTAATATTGACATCAACGTCTTTTTCTTCTGAAACAACGTCATGGTCAACTCGGACATAAACAAAGAATTTCCCCCTAACGCCAGAATTATTCTCAACAAACTTTGTGTAAGTTAGAGTAATTGTTTTGCTAGCTGCATCTAAACGACCAGTAGCTACAAGATTGTTAGAAGCATCTCGTAATTCAATGTCTGAAGAGTTTGAAAATGTAATCTCTGATGGCAATTGAAGTGTTGTTGTATCACCTTCATGCACCGTATTATCTGGCAAAACAAAATCTGCAGTAAGACGGAATTCTTGCCAAATATCCAACCCTTGCGTTAAAGCTTCACCAGATCTGTTTTCAACACCAACACTAGTGATCACATCATTATACTCTGTCGCATGTACTTGCGTCAGAGGGGCAAATGATTGGAGAATAACTCCCAAACAAAGAATAAGGATCTGAATCCAAGATCTTATTTTCTTGTTCATTTAATCTTCCTTTCTTATAATATTCAGTTGTAAATGTACAATGTAATAGTAAACTAAATGATTGTCCCCAACTAATCACCATTCTCCTTTTTCAAGCGAAAATTATTAGCCACATTACATCCACATTTTATCATACTATGAAGAAAAAGGCTAGAACTATCAAGCAAATTTTTATAAAAAAAATCCAATTTTTTCTTACAGGTTGAAATCGACTTTTTCACATCCGTATATTAACCGCTTTGTATCTTTTCTTCTCCTATCATCGAAACAAAATCTGGTATATTTTACCGCCATTTTTTAAAAAATAAGTTCATCTCGTTTTCGATACCAGATAGTGTTTTTATCATTTTGGTTATCTGATTTCACAAACGTTAAATTGCTCTTTAGATAATACTTCTACCCATTAAAAAGACCAGGATTCCCTGGTCTTTCTAAGATACATTTAGAAGAAATACTGATTCATTCTAGTCTTCTTTTTTACCTTTAGTGGCCACTAGACCTGCACTCAAGCCAAGAAGAGCTAAACCTGCTGCTAGAGCTGCTTGACTTTCTGCACTTCCTGTATTTGGTAACTGTTCTTCTTGAACATGACTAGCTTCACTTGAAACAATTTCTTTTGTATCTGCTTTTTCTGATACTTGTGGTTTTGTAGATTCTTGAGGTACTGGTTTAGTTGTTTCACTAGCCGTACCAACTTCTACAATGCGATCCTGAGCCACGACTTTATCATAGCTTTCTTTTTCAGTTCGCTTGCCATTTTCAACTTCGATCAAGTGAACACGGATACCTTTTTGACCTTCTTGGAGAACACGAGTTTGACCCACTGGAAGCTGATCATTCTTTTGTTCCTGAACCTTAAAATCAATTGTTTCTTCTTCAACTACAAGTTCTGGTCTGTCGAGGACAAGATTCTTCACTTCGTCTTCTGGAAGAGAAGTTCCTGGTTTAGTACCAACCAAGACGATGCGGTCTGTCGGAGCCTCTACCACTTCACGGAGTTTTTCTTCCTTACTTCCACTAGGATTAACCGCCGTGAAGATCCGTTCCTTACCAACTTTTCCTTCTTGTTCTACACGAGTTTCACCTAGATACAGGGTTGAATCCTTTTTCTCAACTGTCTTATAGGCCAAATCTTTTTCAACAAATTCGAGTTTTGGAAGTTCTTCTTGTACAGCAGCAACAGTCTTCTCAGAAACTGGTTTTTCCTTAGTCAAGTGGATGCGGTATTCCTTGACTTGTTTTCCACTTTCTGAAACAAGGCGAACAAGTACTGGAAGGCTATCGTCTCCGCTATCTACAACTGTTGAAGCTACTTGATTACTTTCTTCGACTGAGACTTTTGGACGTTGACCTTTATAGGTGATTTGGTAGTCTTGACGATCTTCAGCGAAGTCAGGAAGTTCTTTTCCATCTACAAGAATTTTTGATTGGGTACTTTCTTGAGGCAATTCACTCGGAGCAAGGAAGGTCATCTCAATTATCGCAACACCCTTCTTATCCGCTTTGCGTTCCATACGCCATCTCATGGCTTTGGCTTTGACAGCTTTAAAGGTAACGTTAATTTCATCACCGGCTTCAATGTCTTTATCCGCACGATAAGGAACAGCTTCCCAATTTTCTGGATTGTTGAATGGATGGTCTGTGTCGTAGGCTTGGTAGTTTGAATAGTAGGTTGGCACTTCAAACTCTGGACCGACATAGCGTTCTAAAACGAGTTTAGATGGTGCATCCGTACCACTATCTGCAAAGAAATGAAGTTTGGCTTGCGCTACAGTCCGTTCTACAATCTTACCATTTTCACGGAAGATCACACCTGCTGATACTTCTGGATTAGAAGATGGTGTTGGAGACCAGTTTGTCCAACGACGATTTTCTGAATGATTTCCGTCATTGAGATAGTCCACACGGTCATGGGAGTTTCTATCAATGTCGTTAGTGGCTGAAGCAAAGGCGCGGTTACTATTTTCATCATACTCTGGGTTATTTGAAAGAGCTTCGCCAAGTTTGTCTGTCACTCGTACAGTGAACTCAGCAACAAGATCACTACCAAGGACACGACCTCGAACGGTAAATTGACCTGCTTTTGTCAGCTTTTCTGCTGGAACTTCTTCCCATTCTACTGCCAAGTCTTTTGTTTCGTAATCGTCTTTACCTGTGAAATAAACAGGAACCTTAGTTGGCAATTCAAGCGGTTGCCCTACTTGTAGCAAGCGAGCTTGTTTGACCGCGGCAACTGGTTTACGAGAGAGCAAGTCTTTATTGCTTGTAAAGTGTAGACGGTATTCTCCTAGGATATCACCATTTTCAGCCTTCGCGATAACACGAACTGGCTCACCTTCACGAACACTTGGAACGACGGTGGCGAGACCATTGTTGCTAACACTTGCTGTTACTGCAGGAACTTTTCCATCTACAGACTCAAGGTAGTAGTCTGTCAAATCTGGGTTAAAGTTTGCTAAGTCTTTACCGTCAACTTGGATTCTTGTTTGTCCTTGTTTAGCTGCCGCAACTTGTTTCGCAAAAATTTGTACTTCTGTGATAGACGTTCCTTTCTTGCTATCAAGTCGAACCATACGAATGCGAACCGCATAGGTCTCAACTTTATCAAAGCTGAAATGATTCATTTCTCCAGCTTTTAATTGAGCTGGTGCTTTGAGATTGCTTACCTCTTTCCAGTTTGCAGGATCATTAAAGGCATGGTTTTCCTCACCTACAAAGCTAGGGTTTTTAGGGGCTGTTGGAACGGTCTTCCCGACATAATATTCAATCACATAAGACTTCGGTACGCCAACTCCGTGGTCTTCGTGGAATCCGACACTTAGATTATCAACTGAACGTTTGCTCAAAATACCTGAATCTCCGAATAGGACACCAACTGAAGCTTCTGGATTACTACGGTTCCAGTTTGTCCAACGGTTAGCTGGGCGGTCATTAAAGGAAATCAATTTATCGTTGACGTTTGAAACAGGATCAGTTGGATTTGAGTCTGAAGCAAAGGCAAGTGGCAATTCTGATCCGGTCCATTGGTCAGAAATGTTTGCACCTTTCTCAGTTTGAGCAGATACGCGAACATGAAGTTTAGTTGTTAATTGCGTACCTTCTAGGCGACCATTAACTGTAAAGACACCTTCCTTGGCGTATTGCTCTGTACGAATCGCATCCCAAGTAACCTTAGCTGATGAAACGTGGCCATTTGAATCGTAGGTACGAACGCTTTCTGGTAATTGTGGTGCTTCTGCGATTGGAGTTGTCACACTGACTTCTTCAACTGAAACGATGCCTTCTACAGATACTTTAGCACGCGCTTCAAGATCAAGACCTTCAACTTTACCTAGAACTTCAAAGGTTTGATAGTGGTCTAGTTTTTCTTTTGGAATAGCTTGCCAAATGACTTTATGAGTTTTAGGGAAACCTTTGTCATACTCAACAGTTACTGTTGTTGGAAGAGTAGGTTCTTGATGCAAGTCTGTCACTACATTTACTGGACGGATAGATTGCGCAACCTTCGTCTCAGTATTGGCTTGGATAGTGAGTTCAACTTGGCCTTTAGCTCCCTCATATTCCGCTTTCAGAGTGACTGCTCCTGGCTTATGTAACTCAAGCATTCCTTTACGAACTGCGACTTCCCCTTCACCACTTGTAGAGAAGGTAACTTTATCCGCTGGTAGAACTGCCTGTGTTCCGTCTTGATAGTGAGCGAGTACAGACAATTTCACTGTTTGGTCTTCTTTAAGAGCGTTAGCTTGCTCTACTTGTAGGCTCAAGTGGTCAATTTTTGGTGCTTCTTCGAGGAATTGAATTGCATAGGTTTGAAGAGGGCCACCATCTTTTGGTTGAACATAGATACTTGCACGCATGCCGTTTGCTGCACTTGCTTGGACTACAGTAACATCCGCATTTTCAGCACTTGCTGTGACTTTTGGCAACTCAGCTCCATAAGCAAGTGTGCGGTATTGCATTGGATTTTGAGTAGTAAGACCAGTGACAGCTTCATCACCAACCGTTACAGTTGGTACTACAGGTGCTGCAACATCACCATCTTCTACTATAAGGGTAGCGTGAATAATCTCACCACCTAGTTGGCCAGTCATTTGAATACGTGATCCTGCAACTGACAGTTTAGCTTTATCTGTTTCCGCAATCTCCCACTTATCAACTTCGTATTCTTGAACGCTTCCATCCGTAACAGCAATAGAAACGTATTTGTCAACAGCGCTCAAGTCTGTTCCTGGAGCAACACGCTTAACAGTTGGAAGCTCATTTGCAATTGCTAGAATTTCGACACGGGCCTCAACTTCGCGTCCGTCTGCCATACCTTTAACAGTCACAACTCCTGCTTGGCTCACATCAACTGAAGACCAAGTCACTGGACGTTTTTCACGACTGCCATCACTGTAGATAAAAGCGACGGTCTTCGGCATTTTTGGAATTTGGGCAATGACTGTACGAACTTTTGGCACCTCTGTTCCGAGAACAGTCTTTTCTTGATCTTCTTTCTTGCCAGTAAAGACGGTTACTTGATCAGATTTCAAGAGATCGGAGTGGGCAGTTAGCGTGAATTTACCTGCTTGTTCAGTTGATTTGACAATGGCAACCCCTTTACCGTTAAAGGCTCTGCGGATCCAAGAACCATCTGCTTGTGCCTTATAACGTTCACGGCTGGCTTGTTCCCCATTATCGACACCGACCAGTTGACCTTGTCCATGCAATTGGAAACGAACCAAATTATTGGCAGTTGGTACCACATTTCCTTCACTGTCTACGATTTCGTAGTAGATGTAGGTCAAGTCTTTTCCATCGGCTGCGATTGCGTGTTCTTCCTTGACGAGGCGAACACCTGCTGGTTGGCCTGCAGTCGTGATCTTATCACGTGCAATTTCGTTTCCAGCTTCATCGCGAGCTACAGCTTCCAAGGTACCTGGTTGGTACGCAACCTTCCACTCAAGATAGAGTTCCTTAGCATTGGCACCTTCTTGGTAGGTACGGCCATCACTGGTTTGTTTTTTGTTGAACTTCTTAACTCCAAGAGATTGACCATTTAAGAACAATTCTACACTTGCAGCGTTTGAGTAAGCCCGAACTGGGATTTTTCCGTCTGAATCTTCAACTTTCGATGCCAATTCTCTATTTTCCCAGTTCCAGTGAGGAAGAAGGTGTACCATCGGTTTCTTCTTGGCAGAAACCCATTGGCTTTGGTAGAGATAAAAGTCATGTTTTGGAATACCTGCTGTATCTACGATACCAAAGTAAGAGCTCTTAACGGGAGTTTGGTTTTGGTTGTGCCATGGTGTAGGTTCACCGATATAGTCCGTACCTGTCCAGATAAACTGTCCAGCATAGCCAGCGTTGTCACGGTCAAAGATCCATGAATCTGTTGCCGTTTTACCCCAGCCAACTCGGTCATTACCATAGTCAGACTGTTCGTAATGACGCTCAGGTCCGTTACTATGTTTCAATTCCTGTTCAGGGCGATAGTAACTTCCACGTGTACGGGTAGCTGAAGATGTTTCAGAACCGTAAATCAACCAGTTTGGATGTTTCGCACGAAGTTTCTTGTAGTTGTCTTCTGAATAGTTGAAACCAACTGCATCCAGTTCATTAGCAATTTTCTCATGATCACCACTACCATCACCAAAGCGGAACTTATCTGCTCCCATGGTAACATAACGTGTAGTATCAACATCTTTAATCACTTTTACTAAGCGTTTAACCGTTGCTAGAGAATGAGGTTTACCATCGGCTTCACCGATTTCGTTTCCGATAGACCACATGAAGACAGCTGGGTTGTTTTTATCTCTTTCGACCATGGTACGAAGATCATAGTCAGACCATTTTTCACCTTTTCTAGCTTCTGGGTGAGTAGCGTCTTTTTCAAAGAAACGTCCGTAGTCATAAGGTTTCTTACCACCATACCAAGTATCAAAGGCCTCTTCCTGAACCAGCAAACCAAGCTCTGCTGCAATCTGCAATGTCTGTGGACTTGCAGGGTTATGAGTTGTACGGATGGCATTAACACCCATCTCCTTCATTTGTTTGAGACGACGGTATTCTGCCTTATAGTTTTCTTCTGCTCCAAGCGCTCCGTGGTCATGGTGCAAGGAAACACCATGGAATTTAATGCGTTCACCATTCAAAGAGAAACCTTCATTTGGAGTCCAATGATAGTAACGGTAACCAAACAGATCCTTCTTAGCATCCACCAATTGACCATCACGGTAAACACGCGTAATCAATTCGTACAAGGCTGGTTTGTCATTTAAAACTGTCCAGAGTTTTGGTTGTTCAACTTCTAAAATCGCATCAAGACTTGTTGATTCATGTGCTTTCAAGGTACGGCTCGCTGTACGAACCAAACCTGTTACAGCCTGACCACCACGTTCAACGATTTGATACTCTGCTACAAGTTCATGGTCTTTATCGTCTGTATTAACGATTTTGCTGGTCACATGCGTTTCAACCTTGCCATGTTGCTGTTGTTCTAGCTTTGGTGTTAAGATGGTTGTCCCATTTTTCTCAACATGAACCTTATCTGTCATTTGCAAGGTCACATCACGGTAGATACCGCTACCTGAATACCAACGGCTACTTGGTTGTTTGTTAATTGCATGGACAGCAATCACATTCTCACGACCATCTTTGTGGAGGTATTTGGTAATATCGTATGAGAACTGGTTATAACCGTTTGGATAATGTCCCACTAACTGGCCATTGACAAAGACTTGAGAATCCATGTAGACACCATCAAAGGTCAAACGAACATTCTTCTTGAGATCTTTTTCATCAAGTTTAAAAGTCTTACGATACCAAGCTTCACCACCATTGAGCTGTCCACCTTCGTTTTGGGCAGGTGACTGATGGTCAAAATCGTTAAAGATACTCCAGTCGTGTGGGAGATCCAATTTTTGCCATGTTGATACATCTGCATCTGATTTCACAGCTTCTTTAGGATTCGCATTGAGTTTAAAGTGCCAATTTTGATTAAAATTCACTTTTCTATCTTCAATCATTTGATTCACTTCTTCATTTGTCGCAGCTTTCAAATCTTCCTTGACAGGCTTTTCTTGACTTGAAGCTTGAGATTCTACCTTTGGAGCTGTTTCTTCAGGCTTTAGAGATGCTTTCTCCTCTTTTGGAGCTACAGGTTCCTCTTCTTTCACCTCTGGTTTGCTTGCTTCAATTGGAGTGGCTTGACTTTGATCGACACTTGCAGCATCCTTGTGCTCTGCTACAGCTTGATTTTCTTTTTCCTCCACTGCCGGACTTTCCTCTTTTGCTTGTTCCACAGTGTGAGTAATCGGAGTTTCATCTGCGAAAACTGGTGATTCTCCAATGACACTTCCTCCAAATAGAACCGCACAGGTTCCAATCATGACAGAGCAAGCGCCTACGGCAAACTTACGAATGCTGTAGACTCTTTTACGATTCCAATGGCCTTTTTCCATAAAATCCTCCTTTAGTAACCGCTTCCATTTCATTGTAAGCGTATTACTTTTCCATAGTCTTTTACCCTTATTTTATAAAATAATATAGGAAATTTCAATACCCTAAACACAAAAAATCATATTTTTGATTGTTTTTTCTAAAATTTGTAGAAAATTCATTAAATGTGAATATAGATTTAGAACAAAAAACAAACAAATTTTTGACACTCAGTTAAATAGTATAAAAAAGTTCCTTTTGTAAGGAACTCCTTTTACTTATAATTAAAGATCCCCCCAGCCAACTTATCAGCCAGCTTGGGAAAAAGGATATAAAACTTATGGGCTAGGTTCAACAAAACTGGGAGATTGAGTTCCCGTTTGTTTTTTCCTATGATTTTGACAATCTTTCTAGCGACTGCATCTGGTTCTAAGAGAAAACGGTCAACCGACTTGAGGTAGGTCCCATCTGGGTCTGCCTGGTCAAAAAAGGCAGTACGAATCGGTCCTGGATTGACTGTTGTCACATAGATTCCATAGGGCATCAGTTCGAGACGCAGAGCGTTTGAAAATCCAATAGCTGCAAACTTGGTCGCTGAGTAGAGACTGGACTTGCTAGTCGCTATCAAACCTGCCATGCTGACGATATTGATGATATGGCCTTTTCGACTTTCCTTCATGCGCTCCGCAAAGCGACGAGACAGATTCATCAGGGCAAAGGTATTGACCTCAAACATCTGGTGAATGTCTTGATCAGAGATCTTGTTGAAATCTTCAAAAATTCCATAGCCAGCATTGTTAATCAAGACATCAATCTTGCCATAACGGAGATAGAGGTCAGCTACTAGTGCTTCCAGGGCTGAGTCATCAGTAATATCGATTTCAATTAATTCCACATGAGGATGATTTCCATATAGTTGGGCTAGTTTTTCCTTGTTTCTACCTAGCAAGATGAGTTGGTCATTTGGCAAGAGTTTGACCATTTCTTGGGCTAAGCCACCGCTTGCTCCAGTGATGATGATGGTGCGCATACTTATCCTTTCTCAATCTTCTAAATTTCCACTTCTTCCAAGTCTTTGACCACATGGACATTTTCAAAAACAGTTGCCGCATCTTTCTTGAGCTGACTGATATCTTTTGAGAGGAAACGAGCACTGATATGATTGAGCAAGAGGCGTTTAGCACCGGCTTCTGCTGCTACTTGTGCTGCCTGCATATTGGTTGAGTGACCGTGATTGCGAGCAATTTTTTCATCTCCCTTGCCATAAGTCGACTCATGGACAAGGACATCGGCATTGACAGCTAAACGCACACTAGCATTGGTTTTACGGGTGTCACCCAGAATGGTGATAATCTTACCTGGACGGGGAGCTGAGATATAGTCTGCTGCCTTGATTTCAGTTCCATCTTCGAGAACAACGTCCTGGCCGTTTTTGATCTTTCCAAAAAGCGGACCAAATGGAACACCAGCAGCCTTAAGTTTTTCAGCATCCAAGGTCCCTTCTAGATCCTTTTGCATGACACGATAACCAACGCAGAAAATAGTGTGGTCCAGCTCCTCTGCATACACAGTGAATTTATCGGTCTCAAAGATTTTCCCTAGAGAATCTTGGTCAAACTCATGAAAATGAATGCGGTAAGGCAGACGAGAGCCTGACACACGAAGGCTGGTTAAGACAAATGACTTGATTCCTTGCGGTCCATAGATGTCCAAATCTGTCTGCTCTTCATTGGCCTGAAAAGCACGGCTAGAGAGAAATCCTGGCAATCCAAAGATGTGGTCTCCATGCAGGTGGGTGATAAAGATTTTGCTGACCTTCCGTGGTCGAATCGTGGTTTCCAGAATGCGATTTTGCGTTCCTTCTCCACAGTCAAAGAGCCAAACTTCGTTAATCTCATCCAAGAGTTTCAGGGCGAGACTTGAAACGTTGCGGGCTTTAGAGGGCTGACCGGCCCCTGTTCCTAAAAATTGAATATCCATTCGATACTTTCTAATTAATCAATATATAACATAGCTGTGCGATTTTCCGATCGGAAATAGCGACTGCCAGAAAAAGCAACAGCTTCTTGCAGTAAATCCTCTTGGCTGTAGCCTTTGAGACGCTTGCGACCATCTGCTAAACTTTCTAAATCAGTCAAAGCTGTGAGATTCTTCACACTAACAACTTCTTCATCTCCGACAGGCTTCATGTAAATCTTTCCAGACTCCTCAAAGACTAGTTGATGGGGGAAAATTTGCGCAATCTCAAAAAGTAAGTCATCCGAGATTTCCTCTTCATTTTCAGAGAAAATTCGCCCCAAGCCCTCACTCTCATAGCAAAATCCAAAAGATTTGCCAGATAAATTAAGACGAATAAAAGGCTTATTTTCAAAGGTGAAACTTGGATCAGCATTGTAGAGATTCAGTTCATGACTGACTTCTAAAAAATAATCCGTCGCAGCTTCAGGACTCTTTTTCTGGTAGAGTTCAGCAAAGTAGGCATTGACTACACTCGGAGGAGGTGTGATGAGAGCCAACTGCTCTTGCTCTGTTTTGCCAGCTAGAAGTTGATCCAGATAGACCTTATCCAAACTTGTATAACCCCCATACTTTAGAGCCAAGGTTTTAATATCAGTCATAAAATTCCTCTAACCTCCATTTGTTTTTCTCGGAAATGTAGCCTGTAATCACTTCTCCATCATCTTGGTAGTCACGATCCTCCAGAATCGCTACACTTTCCAAATCATGAATCTTGTAAGACTTTGAAAAAGGCACGCGCAGGGTAAAGACTTCAAAAATCTCCTTGATCTTCTCCAAAAACAATGCTTGCAAGTTCTCACGACTATCCTCAGACTTGGCAGAAATGAGGGCATACGGCGTTTGAGTCGGCGTGAAATCCTCCACCAAATCCGCTTTATTATAAAGGGTCAGGCGGGGAATATCCTCCATATCCAAGTCTTTCATGATGGACAGGACTGTTTTTTCATGCTCCTCGTGATAAGGATTGCTGGCATCGATGACATGAACCAGAAGGTCTACATGTTTACTTTCTTCTAAGGTTGACTTGAAACTAGACACTAACTCTGTTGGCAAATCCTGGATAAAGCCGACGGTATCAGTCAAGGTTACCTGTAGATTACCTCCCAAATGGATACTCTTTGTCGTCGCATCCAGAGTCGCAAACAGCTCGTCTGCTTCATACTGGGTCTTACTGGTCAAGGTGTTCATGATGGTTGATTTCCCAGCATTGGTGTAACCAATCAAACCAATCTTAAAGGTACTCGACTCCAGACGTTTTTCTCTAACTGTTGCCCGATTTTTCTCTACCACCTTGAGCTGGCGCTCGATATCTGTGATTTGATTACGAACACTACGACGATTCAATTCCAGCTGGCTTTCACCTGGACCACGGGAACCAATTCCCCCTGCCTGACGGCTGAGCATAATCCCCTGACCAACCAAGCGAGGCAAGAGATACTTGAGCTGAGCCAAATGAACTTGGAGTTTTCCTTCATGGCTTCGAGCCCGCATGGCAAAGATATCCAGAATCAACTGCATACGGTCAATGACCTTGACACCGAGAACTTCTTCTAGATTGACATTTTGCCGTGGAGTTAAGCGGTTATTGACAATGACTGTGGTAATTTCTTCTGCATCCACCATCCGCGCAATCTCTTCCAACTTACCAGAGCCAACAAAAGTCTTGGAATCATATTTTTCACGTTTTTGCCTGTAACTACCTACTACGACTGCTCCAGCAGTCTTAGCCAGACTGGCCAATTCTTCCATGGAGAGGTCAAAATTGTCCATGCCCTGCAATTCCACACCGATGAGTAGGACACGTTCCTCTTTTTTCTCCGTTTCAATCATTTAAAAACTCCTCAATCTGGCTTAAAATGCGGTTTTGAACTCCAGGCTCTCCTATCTGATAAAAGGTCACCTGCATGCGATTACGGAACCAGGTCAACTGACGCTTAGCAAAACGGCGGGTTGCCTGTTTGAGACTATCGCTGGCTTCCTCAAGAGTTTGCTCCCCACGGAAATAAGGAAAGAGTTCCTTGTAGCCAATGCCTTTGGCTGCCTGCACATCTGGATAATGGTCAAAGAGCCACTTAGCCTCATCCAAAAGTCCAGCCTCAAACATCAGATCTACTCGACGGTTGATACGTTCATAAAGCTGACTGCGTTCATCATCCAAGCAGATAATCAAAGCTTCATAAGGACTTTCCTGATTTTTCAAATCCTTACCAAAATGGGCAATTTCCAAGGCACGCATGGCACGACGACGGTTAAACTGGGGAATTTCAAGGCCTGCTTGCTTCACGAGATGGACTAATTCCTCATCTGAATAAGGCTCTAAACTAGCTCGATAGGCTAATATCTCCTCATGAGGTGTCTCTCCACCTAGATGGTAGCCTTCCAGCAAGCTCTGAATATAAAGCCCAGTTCCACCAGCTATAATGGCTAGCTTGCCACGGCTTTGAATATCCTCAATAGCCTTCTTAGCTTCTGAAACAAAATCAAAAGCCGAGTAAGACTCGGTCACCTCTCTGACATCAATCAAATGATGAGGAACAGCAGCTTGCTCCTCTGGGCTAGCCTTGGCCGTCCCAATATCTAGCCTTCTGTATACTTGCTGACTGTCACCACTAACCACCTCTCCACCAAAGCGCTTGGCCACTTCAATAGCAAGGGCTGTCTTCCCAACAGCAGTCGGTCCAACAATCACAATTATTTTTGTTTTCATCTTTTTTCCTTGAAAAATTTCCATTTTTTCGTTACTATTATTATATCACAAAAAGGTCAGTCAGAAAAATGCTACCACTTGGGGAGCCTGGCTGATCGAGAAGATAAAGGAGGAAGACTCATGGCTAAAGGATTCGCTAAAGGTCTTGTAACAGGTGTCGCAGGAACTGTCGCTGCCGTTGCAGGTGCAGTATACGCAATTAAAAAGAAAGTGATTGAGCCAGAAGAGCAAAAAGCAGCTTTCATCGAAGAAAACCGCAAAAAAGCAGCTCGCCGCCGCGTATCACATTAAGCAACAAAAGAAGTTGAGAAATCTCAACTTCTTTTTATTTTCTTTTATACTCAATGAAAATCAAAGAGCAAACTAGGAAGCTAGCCGCAGGCTGTACTTGAGTACGGTAAGGCGACGCTGACGTGGTTTGAAGAGATTTTCGAAGAGTATTAAATAGCCAAATCAAACTTCAGTTGTGGCTTGACTGGATCATAGTCAACCAACTCAAAGTCTTCCGCTTTGATATCAAAGAAATTAGTCCCATCAGGAACATTTAAAACCAAACGAGGTTGGCAGTTTGACGGCTCACGACGGAGCAATTCCTGAGCTTGTTCAAACTGATTATCATAGATATGGAGGTTGTTGATAAAATAGAAAAACTTCCCAATCTTCCAGCCAAAATGCTTGGCAATCATCATTTGAAGAGCCACATACTGCATGGCATTGATATGGTGAGCCACCAGCATATCATTAGAGCGCTGGGTCAAGGTCGCATCCAGATAGATTTCCCCATCAACGCGACGGACATCAAACATGGTCTGAAAGGCGCATGGAAGGAGGCCGTCTGTCTCCTCAAATGCTTGGTAATCCCAGAGTGAGATGATATTGCGGCGGTTCCAGGGATTGGCTTCCAACTGCTTGAGAATCTTATTAATGATATCGTGTTTCTTAACGACCGCCCCATAGCGTTCACCGATGGTTCCCGTATCTCCCACTTCCCAGTCATTCCAGTAGTGAACATTGTACTTACTGTTTAACACTTCTAGGCTATTAGACTGATCTTGGTAAATCCAGAGTACTTCCTTGATGGCGGATTTGATTGCAATGGGTCGCAAGGTTGTGATGGGAAATTCACCCTTTGACAAATCATACTCTGCAAAGGCACCCGTTATGTACTTGGAGTTGGCAACAGTCCCATCCTTGTACTTGGGACGAGCCTGCTCAGAAAAGACACCGTCTTTGAGGATTCGTTCAATATTCTCTTTAAAAATCGTATCAGCTTTTGTCATTTACTCTCACCTCATTTATTGTCCTAACTAGTATAGCATAAAAAAAGAAAGGAGGAAAATCACTGGCTTTAAAGTAGTGTTTTTCTCCTTTTTGATCTTATTGCAATACAAGTGATGCTGCTCCGATTACTCCAGCGTCATTTCCTAGAGTTGCAAGAGCCAATTTTGTAGATGTGCGTACTTGTGGGAAGGTATTTTCATCATAAACCTTTTGCACGCCTTGGAGAAGGAATTCTCCCGCAGCTGATACTCCACCACCAATAACGATTGTTGATGGGTTTAGGATTGAACCGATGTTAGCACAAGCGATTCCCAAGTAACGTGAGAAGTTTCGGTAAACGATCAAGGCAAGGTCATCCCCTTCTTTTGCAAGGTCAAAGACAGTTTTAGCAGTTACTTCTTCTCCGTCATCAATCAAGCGTTTCAAGGCCGCATCGCCTTCGTATTCATCTGCATAACGACGAGTCAAGTTGACAATCCCTGTTGCAGAAGCAACTGTCTCAAGACAGCCTTTTTTACCACAGGTACATGCGATTGGTTGGTCAAAGTCAACAGTGATATGGCCAAGCTCACCTGCCGCTCCAGCAACACCGTGAAGCAATTTGCCTTCTGCCACGATACCGCCACCAACACCTGTACCAAGTGTCATAAAGACAACATCCGGTTGGTTCTCACCAGCCCCCATCCAACGCTCACCAAGAGCAGCTACGTTGGCATCATTATCAATGAAGAATGGAATCCCCAAGGCTTTTTCAATCTTTTCTTTAATTGGTTGAAGGGTTTTCCAGTTGAGGTTGTAGGCACCGATAACAGTTCCTTTTTCACGGTCAACCACACCAGGTGATCCCATCCCAATCCCTCGGAAGTCTGTGGCTGACAATCCAAGCAAGTCCAAACGATGTTGAATAGACTCAATCATATCATCTACGATATGGCTTCCTTCATCCAAAATATTAGTCTTGATAGACCATTTTTCTTGGATTTCTCCCTCTTGAGTTAAAATTGCAAACTTGATAGATGTTCCACCAAGGTCAATCCCAATAATCTTTTGACTCATCGTCTTCTCCTTTTTAATTGAAAATGCTTACAGATATAGTATAACAGAATCGTCTCTTTTGTGCAAAGGTTTGCATTAACTTCCTAGAAATTATTCTGATTTATGGTTTCCAAAGACCAGAACCATCTACGTAGTATCTGCCACCATCAACTCGCTCATTCTTTGCCATTTTACCATCTGATTTCAAATAGTAATTTCCTTGCCAAGTATTACGAGCATATGAACCATCTAATTTCAAGTAGTACCAGGATTGATAAGAAGAGTCATATATCCACTCACCTTGTGCCATTTTACCGTTCGCTTTAAGATAAAAAGTGCCTTGCCAAGCATTTTGGGCATAGGATCCATCTGATTTCAAATAATACCAAGCTTGGTATGATGAATCATAAATCCATTCACTTTGAGCCATCTTTCCGTTTGCTTTAAGGTAGTAACTTCCTATCCATGTATTTCGTGCATACGAACCATCCGATTTGAGATAATACCATCCTTTGTAATATGAGTCATATATCCACTCACTCTGAGCCATTGTCCCATCTGATTTGAGATAGTAATCTCCTTTCCAAGAATTGGTTACTGGATTACCATTGTCAGAATAATAATACCAATATCCATCCTGCTTAACCCATCCACTAGAAGAAACTCTATTCTGTGGACTAGATTGGCGTGGTTTAAAAACACCTCGAGGAGCTTTTGAGCGTTCACAGGCAACTCCATCACCATCTTTGTCTAGTCTTGAAGAATATCCAGGCTCTCCTCTATGGATATCAGAATAGCCATTTTCCCACGCTTCTGTACAATTTGAAAAGTGAATTGTATCATTAGCAAAAGTCGGTTGAGCGAGCATCATCAACGCAGACAAGCTAGCTAGACCAGCTTTAAAAAGAACTGTTTTTTTCATCATTTCCTCCCATAAAATGACATCGTTTTCCTCTTATTTTATCAAACTTAATCCAACAATTCAAACAATTCAACATATCCATTATGTTTTTTAGTTTATGAAGTTTATTTAGAATTCATTTCCAACTCATACAATCCTCTCACTGCGTTACAGCCATAGACAGCTTCTGCTTGGTTCAAGTCTGCCAAAGTCAAGACTTTTTCCTCTACCTGTCCTGTTTTTAGCAAATGCTGACGATAGATTCCTGGCAAAATTCCTTGACTGGTAAGTGGTGTATAGAGTTTACCATTAATTTTTAAGATCAGATTTCCAATAGAAGTCTCAAGTAGTTCTCCTGACTTATTGTGGTAAATCTTCTCTTGCTCTCCTAGGCTTAAGTGCGGTCTGTGAGTGGTTTTGAAGTAGGTAAATGCTTGCTGCAAATCAGCTTCTTGCAGGCAGACTTTAGCCTGACAGAAGCTTGGACTAAGAGGTGTTAAGATTTGGCGACTGAGTTCTATCTCTCCAGATTTGCTGAGGATGATTCGCAAACGGTAGTCTTGATTAGCATCACAAACTTGGCACTCTTCCTCTATCTTTTGTCTCAGGTCTTCCGGATGAAAAGGATAGGCAAAATATCGACTCGCCTTTGTCAGTCTTTCAAGATGTTGTTCTTCAAACAGCAGTTGTTTTTTGCTGATTTTCCCAGTTGTAATCAATTGGAAACGTGCTTGTTTACGATAGAGTACAGCCGCCTTTTGATGAACCTCTCGGTATTCAGATTCCCAAGTACTATCCCAAGTAATCCCTCCGCCAACTCCATAGATAGCTTGGCCCATATAGAGTTGAATAGTCCGAATGGCGACATTAAAAATCCGGCGCCCACTTGGAAGCAAGAGACCAATCGTTCCGCAGTAGACTCCTCTGGGTTGGGGCTCCAAGTTCTTGATAATTTCCATGGTCGCAATTTTGGGAGCTCCTGTGATGGATCCACATGGAAAGAGCGAACGGAAGATTTCAACTAGGTCCACATCCTCTCGCAACTGACTCTTGATGGTCGAAGTCATCTGCCAAACAGTTGAATACTGTTCCACTTGGCAAAGACGCTCCACGTGCTCACTCCCCACCTCAGAAATACGGTTCATATCGTTGCGCAAGAGATCTACAATCATCATATTCTCAGAGCAATTTTTAGGATCCTGTTCTAGCCAACTAGCCTGTTCTAAATCTTCTTGGTTAGTAACTCCCCGCTGGGTTGTTCCCTTCATCGGGCGAGTCGTTAATTCCCGGTCATTTTGCTCAAAAAAGAGCTCTGGACTCATGGAAATCACTGCCATCTCATCATGTTCAACATAGGCATTGTAGCCCGCCTCCTGTTCTACCACCATACGATTGTAGATGGCAAAAGGATTGGCGTTTAAGTCTTGCTTGAGTTGGACGGTGTAGTTGACCTGGTAGGTGTCCCCTTGACGCAAATGATGGTGAATTTGGGCAATCGCCTTTTCATAGTCTGTCGCAGATGTTACTTCTTGCCACTTTGAAGGCAGATCTATTTCCTCATAAGTCAGAGGAATAGGTGATGTTTCTACCCTATCATGAACTGTAAAATATAGCAGATACTCTGCCAGTAAAGGAGCTTTATGAACTGCTAATTTCTCCTCAAATGCAGGTGCAGCCTCGTAACTGACATAGCCCACCACATAATAGCCTTGTTCTTGGTAGCTTTCCACCTGAGCCAGCAGGTCCGCCACTTCTGCTAAATCTCTCGTTTTTAACTCTTTGATCGGCTGGGTAAAAGTGTATCTCTCCCCCAAAGCCCTAAAATCTATCACTGTTTTTCTATGCATACCTTAAGTATAGCACAAAAAAGCCGACCTAGAACAGCTAAATCCAGCTTTGTTTACTGATTTCTATAACGAAAAAAATTCTCTACTTTACTTTTTCTACTTTTGGCAATTTTCCTTCAGATGGCGTCCCTTCTTCTTGTAAAAACTGATCTTATTTGGAGCACTTTACACAAAAATTCAACAAAAAAAGAACAGAGGAAGTCCTGGTATCTATACCATTTTTCCTCTGTCTTTTACTTTTCTTCTGTTACTACAGAATAAGTTCACGACTTTCTGATAGAATCTTGTGGATACTGCGCACGCGCTCCTCCGATTAGTTTGGGACGACTTGCAAGAGCCGTTACATGGGCATGCCCAATTTCTCTCAAAAGAGGGCGAATCGGAACCTGAACATGCTTGACATGCATGCCAATCGCAGTATCTCCGATATCCAATCCAGCATGGGCCTTAATAAATTCAACCTCAACTGGATCCCGCATAAACTTGAAGGCTGCCAACTGACCCGAACCTCCTGCATGAAGTGTAGGAAGGACACTGACGATTTCAAGACCAAACTGCTCTGCCACCTGACGTTCAACGACGAGGGCTCGATTGACATGTTCACAACCTTGAACGGCTAGATGAATACCTTTAGCCTCTAGGATAGCTAGAATGGTCTTCACAATGATTTCCCCAATTTCTTGACTGGATTCCTTGCCAATCTGACCACCTATCACCTCACTAGAAGAAAGGCCCAAAACAAAGATAGCTCCTTGCCTCAAATTAGCCTTGTCTATTACATCTTCTACAATCTGGCTTGTTGCTCTTTGAATGTCTTTTTCCTTCATACTTGATACCTCTTTTGTCACTATCTATCATATCTTTTTTTACGGATTTTATCAAGGCCAACTAATCATTCTGATTTTTAATAGTAAAACTCCCAGAGTGAACTGGGAGTTAACTAGTTTCAATTTTATTGATGTATATTTCAACCGTCGTCCCTTTTGAAGGTACAGAATCAATCTTCATCTGATAGTTTTCTCCAAAATGAAGTTTGAGTCGTTGGTCGACATTTTGAAGACCAACTCCCCCACGTTTGAGCTGACTTTGACTACTATCGCCAGCAGCTTGGAAACCAACACCATCATCCTCAATGCGGATGACAAGCCCTGAATCCTTTTTCTGGACGGAAACTTTAATATGTCCCTGTCCATCTTTCTCCTTGATGCCATGATAAAGGGCATTTTCTACAAGGGGTTGTAGCACCAGTTTAGGCAAGACTAAATTATCAAAGTCAGGATCTTCAGCAATTTCATACTCCAGCTTATCACCATAGCGTTGTTTCTGGATAAAGAGGTACTGGCGGACATGATTGATTTCATCAGAAAGAGAAATCAAATCCTTTCCTTGATTGAGCGCCAAGCGGAAATAGGTTGCCAAGGACTTGGTCACCTGAACCACTCGCTGACTATCCTGAAACTCAGCCATCCAGATGATAGTGTCCAAAGTATTATAGAGGAAATGGGGGTTAATCTGGCTCGACAGTGCTTGAAGTTCATACTGCCGGGTTGCTTCTTCCTGCCTGCGCACATCTGCCATCAACTGATCAATCTGATCCAACATGGCATTGAACTGACGAGTCACTTCTCTCAGTTCATAGGCACCAGCTTCCTTGGCACGAAGATTCTGAGCACCAGAAGCAATTTCCAGCATGGTTTCTCTAAGTTCCTTCAAAGGGGCAATCCAGCGTTTGAGACTGAACCACACCAAGCAGAGACAGGCAAGAAGAGATAAGGCACTAGCACCAAGCAAGGTCCACATGAGTTGACTCCGAACCTGGTCTAACTTCTCCAACGAAGACACGCCTATCACCGTCCAATCAGTTCCTGCAATCTGTTCCTGACTGACGTAGGATTGATGGTCTAGCGTATAGCCCTGCCCCGTCTCGATGTAGGGTTTCATAGCCTCCATTTCACTTGCTGAGCTATAGACAGTACGTTTAGGATGGTAGACAAATTCATGGTTTTCATTGATGATAAAGGCAAAACCCTGCTGGCCCAACTGGAGCTGGTTGAGATAGGCTTCCAGAGTTTCGTAGGAAATATCCAAACGAAGCACACCAAGATTGGCTCCCTTTGCATCAACAAGTTCTTGAGTGACAGAAATGACCCATTGACTATCTGATTTACGAGCCGGGGTCAAAACTGGCTTAGCTCCCTGATGAATGGCCTTTTGGTACCAATCCTCAGCCATCATATCAGAGGAGGTTTTCATCTGCACACTATCATCTGTAGAAATAACCTGACCGGATTTGGTGACCAGTACCACCGTTTTCAAGTCCTGGTCTGCCTTTAAGATGGTCAAAAACAGATCTCGGATTTCCTTTACCTTGTCTTGACTGGGATTCTCAGCATAGGCTAGGACATCTGCCTGCTGGGTCAAACTTGTCGAGGTGGTTTCTAATTTTTTGATATAAGACTGAATAAAGTGGCTAGTCTGGCTAATGGTCGTTTGGCTATTGCCCTCAATAGTGGTCTCAATAGCTGATGAACTAGATTGATAATAGAAAGTCCCAACCAGAGCTAGGAGAATGAGAAAGACCAGAAAGATGGAAATAACCATTCTGACTAAAAGAGAAGAACGCTTCATCGACCTTCTCCCTTCTTAAACTGACGAGGGGTCACACCTGCAATCTGTTTAAAACGTTGGGTAAAATAGTTCATATCTTCAAAGCCAACCTTTTCGGCTATCTGGTAAATCTTTAAATCCGTGGTCAGAAGCAAGAGCTTGGCTTGTTTAACACGCTCTCTCACCAGATAATCCTGAAAAGGCAGGCCCAACTCTTTCTTAATTAAGGAACTCAAATAAGTCGGACTAAAACCTAGGTCACTGGCCAAAGACTTCAAACTAAACTGACTGTCAGCCAGATGAGACTGGATTTTCTGGGCCAGATTTCCCTCAAACTTATCAGTTAATAAATCTTGTAACTGCTCTTCCTTTTCTTCCTTGTCTAGTTTTTGCTTGATTTTCCCCAACATTTCCTCAATATCCTGACGCGAAAAGGGTTTGAGCAAGTAGTCATCTACACCGAGTTTGACGGCAGATAAGGCATAATCAAAATCATCGTAACCTGTCAAAAAAACTAGGTGAACCTGAGGATAGGTTTCTCGGACCAGCCTGGCCAACTGGATGCCATTTAGCTGAGGCATATTGATATCGGTTAAAATGATGTCTGGCACCTGCTTTTGAATCAAGTCCCAAGCCTGTCTTCCATTTTCAGCCTGACCGATGATTTCCATATCGTAGGCCGCTACATTAACCAGCTTGGTCAATCCTTGTCTTACCAGATACTCATCTTCTACGATTAAGATTGTGTAGGTCATGCTCTGCTCCTTTACCACTTACTAGTATCAGTATAGCAAAATTCTCCTCTAACTGCTTAGGAAAGACTTCTTAATCGACATAATCTAGTAAATAGGCATAGCCTTTTTCTTCCATTTGGTCTTTGGGAATAAATCGGATAGAGAGACTATTGATACAGTAGCGTAAGCCACCCTTGTCCTGTGGTCCATCCGTAAAGACATGGCCAAGGTGAGAATCTCCAACTCGGCTCCGCACTTCCATGCGTGTCATATTGTAAGACTTATCTTCCTTGTAGGTAGCAACATCTGGGCTGATTGGTTGGGTGAAACTAGGCCAGCCACAACCAGACTCAAACTTGTCCTTTGATGAAAAGAGAGGTTCGCCAGTAGCTACATCTACATAGATACCAGATTCAAATTTATCCCAATAGCGGTTTGAAAAAGCTCGTTCTGTTTGATTTTTCTGGGTAACTGCATACTCCTCAGGTGACAAGGTCTTCTTCAATTCTTCATCACTTGGTTTAGGATATTTGCTGGCATCAATGACAGGGTAGGCAGCCTGATTAACATTGATATGACAGTAGCCATTTGGATTTTTCTTGAGGTAGTCTTGGTGATAATCCTCCGCCACCACAAAATTCTTCAAGTTTTCCTTTTCAACTGCCAGAGGTTGGTCATATTTTTTAGCAACTTCATCAAAGACTTGGTTGATTACTTCCAAATCCTTATCATCTGTGTAATAAACACCAGTACGATACTGGGTACCCACATCATTTCCTTGTTTATTTTTGCTGGTTGGATTGATAATGCGGAAATAATGAAGCAGAATTTCCTTGAGGGAAATTTGCTTGGCATCATAGGTGACATGGACAGTCTCTGCATGTCCTGTTTGGTTAATCAATTCGTACTTGGTTGTTTCCCCTCTACCATTTGCATAGCCTGAAACGGCATCTGTCACTCCGGAAACGCGTGAGAAGTATTCCTCCACTCCCCAGAAACATCCCCCAGCTAGATAAATTTCGTGCAAGTCTGCGTCTTTGCTCACTTCTGTTTTTTTCACTGTTTTTCCTCCTTGGCTAACGGATGCTTTCTCAATTTGCGAGCTATCTGTCTGCCCTGCATTTCGCGTCAATAGAAAATAAAAACCGGTTAGGGCTAGGAGAATGACCCCTGCCAAGACAAAAAGTTTTACTTTATCGTTCATAGCCTTTCTCTACCCCATTTCTTTCAATTCTTTTAAAATCATATCCTTATCCATAAAACCTGGTTGCGTTTTGACCAGCTTTCCTTCCTTGTCTATAAAGGCTTGAGTCGGGTAAGAACGAACACCATAACTTTCCAAAAGTTTGCCTGACGGATCAATTAAAACCGGTAAATTTTTATAATCCAATCCCTTGTACCAATTCTTAAAGTCCGCTTCTGCTTGCTCCCCCTTGTGTCCAGGTGACACTACCGTCAAGACCACGTAGTCATCACCAGCTTCTTTAGCAATTTCATCCGTATCTGGAAGACTGGCTAAACAGATAGAACACCAAGAAGCCCAGAATTTAAGATAGATTTTCTTGCCTTTGTAGTCAGATAAACGATAGGTCTTACCATCTACTCCTGTTAGTTCAAAATCAGCAACCGCCTGACCTTTAGTCGCAGTTTGTGAACTGACTTGTTCTGTTTTGGTTTGCTCCTTCATAGTAGCTTCGTCTGACATGTTTTTAGCCGAACAGGCTGCCAAACAACAGATTGAGCCTACTCCAAGGAGACATGTTTGCCATTTTTTCATTTCTTTTTCCTCTCTATTCAAATAATGTAGTCAAAATGGAAGCATTTCCCAAAAGCACCAAGATTCCCATCACGATAATGAGGAAACCACCCACTTTTTTGAGGATTCCGAGGTAAGGATGCAGTTTTCGGAAATGTTTCAAAACATAGCTGGAGGCGAGAGCTAGGACTAAAAATGGTAGCGCCAATCCCAGCGTGTAAACCAACATGAGACCAGCTCCCTGCCAAGCTCCTGAACCACCTGAAGCCGCCAAAGCCAAAACAGACCCCAGAACTGGCCCCACACACGGCGTCCAAGCAAAACTAAAGGTCAACCCCAGTAAAAATGCCTGACTATAGCCGTTCCCCTTTTGCCCCTGTCTCTTTAATTGTAGCCTTCTTTCCTTGTAGAGTCCCTGCAAATGTAAGACTTCCATCTGGTGCAAGCCCAAGAGAATGATAACCGTACCCGTCACATACTGAAACCAAGAAGCATACAGTAAATTGCCTAAAAAACCAGCTCCATAGCCCAGTAAGATAAAAACAAAGGAAATCCCCGCTATAAAGGCCAGAGTTCGCAATAAACTTACAAGTGAGATTGAAAATTTTCCGCTAGAATCCTGAGCATCATTCTTATCATCCAATAAGACTCCTGCATAGACTGGCAACAAGGGTAAGATACAAGGAGAAAAGAAGGAAAGAATTCCAGCAAGAAAAACACTGATAAAAAAGATTACATTGTCCATTGCCTTCCTCCATTCTTTGATTTGATAGGACTATTATAGCTCCAAAACTCCAGAAAAAACAGGGACAATGATAGGGAAAAATAGGAATTTAATCAGTTTATTTAGAAATCTGGCACAAAAAAAGCCAGACAAGGTCTGACTTTGGTAGAAACAGGAAAGAGAATCACCTGTCTTCCCTGCTTATCTGGTAATAAATAAGGTCCGCAACGTAGTCTTTTCTCTCCACACCATTGGCAATGGTTTTTAGATAAGACATTCCCGCTTTTTCCATAACACGGCCTGAAGCTAGATTGAGACTAGCGTAGCGAGCTCTGACTTTTTGAAAGCCTGCTTGAGTAAAACAAAAATCTAACACAGCTTTCAAGGCCTCTGTCATCATACCTAGGCCCCAAAAGTTTTTTCCTAAAACATACCCAATTTCACAACTTAAATCTTCCTCGTGCATTTCAATGATGCTGATATCTCCTATCACATGCTCTGGGTTCTCTTTGAGACAAATGGCCCATTTGTAATAGTTGGGATTAGTATAGGATGCAACCCAATTTCGAATCGAGTTCCGAGTCACCTCGACATCAGGATGAGGATCCCAGGTGACATAGGTCAGATTCTTAGCAGACGAAGCCCAATTTTGAAACATGGCTTCCGCATCACTCTCCACAAATCTTCTCAAAATCAAACGTTCTGTCTGTAATATTTGCGTACCGGTTGCTTTCATAATGTTACCTCGCTTTCTAAGCTTAAGGCTCAAGATAAAAAGACTATACTCAGTAACAGCTAGAAAACAAGTTTTTCATCTAGTTACTTGACGCAGTAGCTGTCTGGTTTGAAATGCACTTTACCAAGCTTCTTCAAACCTAGTCATCGTTGCGGGGGTGAGACAAGGAAAATCGAACTCTTCGAGTTACCGAATCTGACTCGTTTTCCTGTTTCTAGACTCGGGCTGAAAAGGTCCCCCGGACCTTCCTCGCTTTCTCATTTCCAGGCTCAGGGTAAAAAGACTATACTCAGTAACAGCTAGAAAACAAGTTTTTCATCTAGTTACTTGACGCAGTCGCTGTCTGGTTTGAAATGCGCTTTACCAAGCTTTTTCAAACCTAGTCATCGTTGCGGGAGTGAGATAAGGAAAATCGAACTCTACGAGTTACCGAATCTGCCTCGCTTTCTCATTTCTAGACTCGGGCTGAAAAGGTCCCCCGGACCTTCCTCGCTTTCTCATTTCTAGGCTCAGGGTAAAAAGACTATACTCAGTAACAGCTAGAAAACAAGTTTTTCATCTAGTTACTTGACGCAGTCGCTGTCTGGTTTGAAATGCGCTTTACCAAGCTTTTTCAAACCTAGTCATCGTTGCGGGGGTGAGACAACGAAATCGAACTCTTCGAGTTACCGATTTCTGTCTCACTCCCAAAAGTCATCAAATACGGTGATTGGTAGGTGGCGTTTGTGTTGGCCTTTGTGCCACCAGTTTTCGATAGTCGCTTGGGCTTCTGGGCTGATTGTTTTGCCTTCAAGGTAGTCATCAATTTCATTGTAAGTGACTCCCAAGGCTACTTCGTCAGCAAGTCCTGGTTTGTCTTCTTCTAGGTCTGCTGTTGGGATTTTTTCATAAAGGGCTGGGTCTGCACCAAGTTCCTTCAAGAGTTGTTTTCCTTGGCGTTTATTGAGGCGATAAAGTGGGAGAATGTCTGCACCACCGTCACCAAACTTGGTAAAAAATCCTGTGATATTTTCCGCAGCATGGTCTGTTCCAATGACAGCTCCACTATGGGCACCCGCAAGGGCATATTGAGCAATCATACGACTACGCGCCTTGATATTTCCCTTGTTAAAATCTGAAACAGGACTTCCTGTCGCTTCAACTGCAGCTGCCAAGGAATCAGCTGATTCCTTGATATTCACAACCAAGCTGACATCTGGTTGGATGAAAGCGAGGGCTTTTTGAGCATCCTCTTCGTCAGCTTGGACTCCATAAGGAAGCCGGACAGCGATAAATTGGTAGCTGTCATCCCCTGTCTCTGCTCGCATTTCTTCCATCGCTAATTGCGCCAAGCGCCCTGCCAAGGTTGAGTCCTGACCCCCAGAAATCCCTAGTACAAAGGTTTTAAGGAAAGGGTGTTTTTTCAAGTATCTCTTTAAGAAGTCAATGGAACGACGAATTTCTTCCTGGGCATCAATCACTGGTTTGACGCCCAGTTGCTGGATAATGGTCTCTTGCAAACTCATTCTTCTTCTCCTTCACCAAGAGCTTCCTTGCGCATCTTATCAATCAAGTCCATCTTATCTTGCCAAATATCACGCGCCAAGTCCACTGGATAATGTTGCGGATTGAGTACCCGTTTATACTCATCCCAAAGCTTGTCGAATTCCTTACGAGCATAGGCCTGAATCTCAGTCAAACTAGGCAAGTTGTAAACTAATGTTCCTTCTTTGAAAATATCCACCAAGAGAGGAACGGCATCAAAATTTCGAACGGTCTTCTTGATGTAAGTATATGTCGGATGGAACATTTTGATTTCTGTCATACTGGCAACATCCACACCGTCATAGGTGATGTAGTCACCTTCTGACTTGCCTTTTTCACGACTAGTAATGCGCCATACCTGCTTCTTACCTGGGGTCGATACTTTTTCAGCATTGCTTGAAAGCTTGATGGTATTGCGCATCTTACCAGTTTCATCTTCGATCGCTACAATCTTATAAACCGCTCCAAGAGCTGGCTGGTCATAGGCTGTAATCAGCTTGGTACCCACCCCCCAAACGTCAATCTTAGCGTGTTGCATTTTGAGGTTAAGGATAGTATTTTCATCGAGGTCATTGGAAGCGTAAATTTTGGCATCTGGATATCCAGCCTCATCTAACTGTTGGCGAACTTTCTTGGAAATATAGGCTATATCCCCTGAGTCGATACGAACGCCTTTAAAATTAATCTTGTCTCCCAGTTCACGAGCAACCTGAATGGCAGCTGGCACACCGATGCGAAGCGTATCATATGTATCTACTAGAAAGACACAGTCACGATGGGTTGACGCATAAGCCTTGAAGGCTTCATAGTCGTTTCCATAAACCTGTACCAAGGCATGGGCGTGGGTTCCTAGGACTGGAATACCAAAGAGCTTCCCTGCTCGCACATTGCTAGTTCCGTTGGCTCCACCAATCACGGCTGCTCGTGTACCCCAGATAGCAGCATCCATTTCTTGCGCACGACGTGTCCCGAATTCCATCAAAGGCTCATCTTCAATGACCGAACGAATACGAGCTGCCTTGGTCGCTATCAAGGTTTGAAAGTTAACGATGTTTAAGAGAGCCGTTTCGACCAATTGACATTGGGCTAGAGGTCCTTCAACCTGCACAATCGGCTCATTAGCAAAAACCAAGTCCCCTTCCTGAGCAGAACGAACCGTTAGTTCTAACTTGAGATTTCGTAGGTAATCCAAGAATTCTCCATGATACCCAAGCGTCTCCAAGTAGGCAATATCGCTATCTGAAAAGCGTAAGTCTTCAAGATAATGTACAATTCTTTCCAAACCAGCAAAAACCGCATAGCCGTTCTGAAAAGGTTGCTGGCGGAAGTAAACCTCAAAAACCGCCTTCTTATTGTGAATCCCTTGGTCAAAGTAAACTTGCATCATGTTAATCTGGTACAAGTCCGTGTGCAATGTCAAACTATCATCTGGATACATCTGTTTTCCTTCTTCCTACTTTACAAAGGTATGAATGTATTCTACCACTTTCACACCATCCGATAAATTAGTACTATTATAACACATTTTACTGAGATTGATAAAAAGCTAACAAGCTATTCTCCATTCTCCAGTTCATCCATATCTTGCTCAAACTTTTTTTGAGCCCATTCGCCATAACTTTTAAGGCCAAGATTGCCGATAAAAACCCAAGGAAGGTAGATCAGATAAGTGATGGCCCAAGCAGACAAATATTTAACGTTCAAAGGATTGTGCTGATAAATTTCGATATTGAATTGATAATTCTCCAACATCAAGAGAGTCGTAATAGCGAGAGTCACCAGCAAACACCCTCCAATCGTAAAATGAAAACGACTATAGTAGGTCACTCCAAGTTGTCGTGTACGATTGAAAAAGAAGAAAATTCCTAAAAGAAGGGTAACCAGAAGAATATTAGGATTAAAAAGAGCAGGTGATAATACAGCCACCAGATAGCTTAGCAGAATGAGCCCGATAAACACATTAAAAGACTCTGTCCCAGCTTTGTTAATCAGTTGTTCTTCTCTTTCGTCTAATAATTGATAATAAAAAAATCTATTTTTCATCTTCTTCCTCCCAAAATAATTGATCTAAAGTTTTGCCTAAACATCTGCAAATGGACTGACAGAGGGAGAGACTAGGATTGTATTTCCCAGCTTCAATCAAGCCTATAGTCTGCCTAGTAACACCCACAGCCTCTGCCAAATCCCCTTGTGTTAAATCACGCTCCACCCGAGCTAATTTTAATTTTAAATTTTTAGCCACTAGCGTCCTCCTTCAACATTTTAAAAAGTTGCGCTTCTTTTAAAAAAATTATACCATATATCTAACTTAATGCAATATATAAATGTCATTTTGTAAGATTTTATTAACAAAAAAACTCCCTATCATCTTACATGATAAAGAGAATTCGTTCTTTTTTGATACTTAGACAAGCTCCTCTTCAAAGGAAAGAAGTCTAGATCACAAATCCTTTTGGTAATAGTATCTTTGTCCTGTGTAGGGATAGTCTTCCAAGATAAAAACTTCCTTGTAGCCATGACTTAGATAAAAATCTGGCGCTTGAAACTGGTAAGTATTGACAAAAGAAAAACGACAGTTTCGATTCTTGGCTTCATTTTCTGCTCGCTGCAATAGTTTCGAACCGATTCCTTGTCCTCGTAGCTCCTCTTTCACAAACAAATATTCGATTTCCAGCCAATTTCCGAAAGTCTCAGCTACTAAGCCCGCCATGAGATTGCCCTTTTCGTCTTCGAGATAAAGATTCAGTGGCTCGCTCTCAGCCTCTTCTCTTTTGGAACGATTATAAGCACGAATCAAATCCCCTATTTCTTGCGCTTTAAGCGATTCCTTATTTTCCAATCTAACGTGCATTCAAACCTCCTAATAAACTGCTACAGCTTGATTATAATCCTATTTCAATAGACTGTCAAACTAGAAAAAACTCACCAAGCAGAGTTGATGAGTCCATGAGTTATTTTCTAAATTTCCACTGGCTATAAATCCCAAAAACAAGGATCCAGATGGCAGAACCAACTGCCCCCATAAAGGTAGACTCTTGCAAAAAGAGAGTCGCAAAAACAAAGACGAAAAAGAGAATGGTTAGGGGATTAAGCAAGCGATACTGAGGCATGAGGTAGCCATCAGCCATGAAGTCTTGTGACTTGCGGTATTTGAGATGGGCCACCATAATCAAGATATAAATCGCGATGTAAACACCTGATGAAGATGCGGTGATCAAAGCAAAGGCATCTGAAACACCTGGCAACACATTGATAAAGGCAGCGAGAGCAATCAAGATCGCTGAGGCGATGATGGCATTTTGTGGAACATTGTGGCGAGAAAGGGTATCGACCTTAATGGCCTTTAAGAAACGATTGGGCGAATCATGGGCAATCTGATATAAGTGTCTCCCTGTTGAGTAGAGAGTTGAGTTAAGAGCAGACGCCGCTGATGTCAAGACAACAAAGTTGATTAGAGCCGCCGCCCACTTGATCCCTGCCAGTTCAAAAACCGTTACAAATGGAGAATCTGAAGAATTAAGATAAGACCAAGGAATAATGGCCATAATCGCAATGAGAGCTCCCCCGTAGAAGAAGATAATTCTGAGAGGAATTTCCTTAACAGCTTTGGGCAAGACCTGACGAGGGTTCTTTGTTTCAGAAGTTGTTACCCCGATAAACTCAATCATCAGATAGGCAAAAAATACCATTTGAAAGGCCATGACAAAGTTCATAACTCCGTTTGGAAAAAGAGAGAACTGGTCGCTGATATTTGCCAAGCTTGCAACACCATGCGGTGTCTTAAAGCCTGTCAAAACCATAAATACCCCAGTGGCAATCATGGCTAAAATCGCCACAATCTTGACCATAGCAAACCAAAACTCGACTTCGCCAAAGAGCTTAACTGCAATCAGATTGACCAAAGCCAAAATCGTTAAAAAGACAAGCTGAATCATCCAGCTAGGCCATGTGGGAAACCAGAAGCGGACATAGTCTGAGATGGCAGTGATTTCTGCCATACCGATAAAGACAACTGACAACCAATAAGACCAAACTGAGAAATATCCCCAGCCTTTCCCCAAATGACGGGTGATAAAGTTGATAAAGGTATGTTGTTCTGGATCTTGATACAGCATCTCCCCAACAGCCCTCATCATCAAAAACATAAAGGCTCCTGTAATCATGTAAATCAGAATGATCGAAGGTCCAGTAAGGCTGATAGAGCGACCAGCGCCTAGGAAAAGTCCTGTTCCGATTGTTCCCGCAATAGCCATCACCTGAACATGGCGATTGGTTAATCCACGCTCCATTTTATTTTTCTTCTTATTTGAACTCATATAGTCTCCTATTTATCCAAAAAACCAAAAAGGAGTTGAGCAAGGTAAAACCTTCACTACTCCTTTTTCATCCTATTTAGGCTGTTTTCTCAACCTTTAAGATTTTGACATCATAGCTACCAACTGGTGTTTCAATCGTTGCAGTATCGCCAGTCTTCTTGCCAATCAAAGCACGGCCAATCGGACTTTCATTTGAGACTTTACCAGCAAAAGCATCTGCACCTGCAGAACCAACAATGATGTAGACCTCTTCTTCGTCTTCACCGACTTCTTGGATTGTTACTGTTTTACCGATTGCTACCTCATCTTGGGCAACTGCATCGCTATTAACAATTTCAGCATAACGAATTTTTGTTTCTAGACTTGAAATTTGTCCTTCAACAAAAGCTTGTTCATCTTTCGCTGCTTCATACTCACTATTTTCTGAAAGGTCTCCATAGGAACGAGCAATCTTGATACGCTCTACGACTTCGGGACGACGGACGAGTTTCAACTCCTCTAATTCTTTTTCTAGTTTTTCCTTTTCTTCAAGGGTCATTGGGTAAGTTTTTTCTGCCATTTTTTAAACTTTCTTTTCTATTTACTTTTTTAAAACAAAATTATGTGGAAAACCACATAATTTTAGTTTGAACTACTTGCTTGAGGTAACTTGCTATTGATATGCTCTGCAACGTTTTGATCATGTTCTTCTTTTGTTGTTGCAAAGTATACTTTACCATCTTCAACATTTGCTACAAAGTACAAGTACTCACTCTTTGTCTGGTTTACACTTGCTTCAATCGCATCCGAACTTGGGCTATCAACCGGTCCAGGCATGAGGCCAAGGTGTGTGTAAACATTGTATGGTGAATCAATCGTTGTATCAATTCCAGCGTCATCTGCTAAACTAATCTTTTGACCAAGTTTTCCTTGAGCATATAGGATAGCGATATTACTTTGAAGTGGCATACCAGCATTCAAGCGGTTATAGAAGACACCTGCGATTTTCTTGCGGTCTTCGGTCTTAGCACCTTCTTTTTCGACAAGAGAAGCAATGCTGAGCAATTCATTAACTGTCAGATTCTTTTCTTTGATCGTAGCGTAATATGGTGACATAGCCTTGTCCATAGCAGCTACCATCTCATCAATCAAACTTTCAACAGTTGTACTGTCTTTGATCGTATAGGTTGCTGGGAAAAGGTAGCCTTCAAGACGATAACGAACGCCACTGTCTTTTGTTGGAAGACTTCCAAGTAGGTTTGGATACTTGGCTACTAATTGTGAGATAAAGGTCTCATCTTGAGCTTTTGCCAAGAAAGCATCCGCAGTAAGAGGTTCTTTAAATTCACCTTGAAGTTGTCCTACTGTTTGAGCGATTTGCTCTAATGTATAGCCTTCTGGAATGGTCAAGTTTGCAAGAACAGGTGCCTGAGCTTCAGGAGTCCCACCTTTTTGCAATTCTTGAATCAATTCATCCGTACTCATACTCTTCTTCAAGTTATAATAACCTGACTTCAAGTTAGCATGACTATAGTATTTAGCATAAAGGCTAAAGATAAGTCCATGTTTAACCAAACCAGATTTTTCCAAGGTGCTTCCAATTTCTTGAACATTTGCACCATCTGGGATTTGAACCGTTACGTAATCCTTAGAGCTCGCATCAACAGGTTTCAAAGAATCTTGAACGTAACCATAACCAAAGTAACCACCAACTGCAACGAGTACTAGGAGAACTAGAACTGTTACTAGGCAACCTTTAGCTTTTGATTTTTTCTTAGTTGATGTTGCACCTTGACGACGACTACGACGTGGAGCATCAGCTAATCCACTGCTGGATTCTGTAGAAACAGGCTCAACTCTTTCAGGCATTCCTGGAGTGATTTCCTCTTTCTTGTCTTCTGTTTTATATGTTACGGCAACCTTAGTCGGAGTATCGTTAAATTCTTTTTCTTCGGGTTTAAGCTCAACTGGTTCTACCTTAGGTTGAACGGGTTCCACTACAGGTTCTTCAGCCAGATGAATCGGTTCTACTAGAGGTTCTTCAGATTCTACAACTTCAATCTTGTCGATGATTGGCTGTCTAATCTCTTTCTCTTCTTGGTCATCCGTTTCATCAGTTCTAGCACTTGAAAGTGGAGGAACACTTGGTGCATTTTTTAGGATTTTATCGACAACAGATAGGGAATCAGCCATCAACTCTTCTGTTGATGTTTCTGGTTCAAGATCTGAAGGAGTTGCTGAACTAGCTTGAGATGATGAAGCCGTCAGATTTGGAATCTCTACTTCTTTCTCTCTTCTATCTTGTTCTTTTACTCTTTCTAAATCACGTAGAATCTGCTCTTTAAAGCTTAATTTTTCTTCTTCTCTTGATTTTTCAGTCAAAAGCATTACCTCCTTGTTGACAATCCATAATATTATATCTTAAAAGTCGCAGAAAAGCAACCAACTAGGGCATTCCCTAGCTAGTTTTCTTTATTTTCAGGCTGCCAGACCATATCATACCATGTTTCCCCAGCAAAGTTTGACTGGGATATTCCTTCATTAACAAAGCCGTGCTTTTCATAATAGGCGATAAGGTAATCATGACACGTCAGATTAATGCCCTCTCGTTCATGTTCTAAAGCGACTTCTTTCAGAGCCTTTAATAGTCTTTTCCCCACTCCCAAAGCTTGTGCTTCCTTGGCAATAGATAGGCAAGTCACAGAAATATAACCTCCAGGTTGATGGCTATAGTCTTTTATTTCTTCTGTAAAGGACTGATCATGTAGATGGCGGTGCGGAACGACTGGACCTTCGATATAACCAAGAATACGCCCCTCTTTTTCAGCTACCAGAAAACTGGTCTGAATTTCCTGCAAATGGGCCTCAAAGACCGAACGAGGAATGGCTTCCTCAAGGGAAAAATTCTCTAGCTCTATCTCTATAATCCGATCTAAATCTGAAAATCTTGCTTGTCTGATTTTCATATTTCCTCCTGATAAAAAGGATTGCCCCAAATCAGATACCATTCAGAACCACTGCCATAATGACTCTCTGACACTTCTTCTTCAACAAAGCCATTCATTTCAAAATATGATAGTAGTTCATCAGGACTCTGCAAAAGAATACCTTGGTGATTTAGTTCGACTGTCACCTGTTTCAAGGCTGCAAGAAGAAGAGTTCCCAGTCCCTGTCCCCAATGGTCAGGATGAATAGTCAAGGATTTTACTTCTATCCATTTGGGATGAATAGACTGAGCTTCTCCCAAAACATAGCCCACGAGCTGATTTTCATCCCCAGCTACAAGAAAGGTACCCGCAGTCTTGCGGATACTCTCTTCTAAAGATTGGCGGCTAAGTGACTCTTCTGATGAAGGATTGGCTTCTTCAATCGCCAACATTTCTTCTAAATCTGATAAGGTAGCTTGCCTTATAGTGATTGGAATTTCCATCTGTTTTCCTTATTGGACGTTGCTTGTCAAGTTAGACAAGAGACGTTCAAATGAATATTCATAGGTTTGGATGTCTCCTGCACCCATAAAGACGTAAACAGCATTGTCATGGTCTAGGAGTGGAGAGACATTTTCAACAGTGATAACCTGGTGTTTCTTGTTGATTTTATTGGCTAAGTCTTCTACTTTGACATCACCATGGTCCACTTCACGGGCTGATCCATAGATTTGCGCTAGGTAGACGGCGTCTGCTTGATTCAAAGCATGGGCAAATTCGTCCAACAAGGCAATGGTTCTTGTAAAGGTATGCGGTTGGAAGATTGCCACGATTTCCTTGCTTGGGTATTTTTGACGAGCAGCATCCAAGGTTGCAATGATTTCTGTTGGATGGTGGGCAAAATCATCGATAATCACCGTGTCATTGACAATTTTCTCAGTGAAACGACGCTTAACACCAGCAAATGTTTTCAGGTGTTCACGCACCAAGTTCAAATCAAATCCTGCTGTGTAAAGCAATCCAATCACTGCTGTCGCATTCATAATATTGTGACGACCAAAGGTTGGGATGTGGAATTGTCCCAATTCTTGACCACGGAAATGAACGGTGAAGGTTGAACCAGTCGTAGAACGAAGGAGATCGCTAGCTACAAAGTCATTGCCTTCTGCTTCAAAACCATAATAGTAGATTGGTGCATCAGACGTAATTTTACGCAATTCTGCATCTTCACCGTAGACAAAAAGACCCTTGGTAATTTGTTTAGCATAGTCGTTAAAGGCATTGAAAACATCCTCTAGACTTGTGAAGTAGTCTGGATGGTCAAAGTCAATGTTGGTGATGATAGAGTATTCTGGGTGGTAAGGCATGAAATGGCGCTCATATTCGTCTGACTCAAAGACAAAATATTTGGCATTGGCTGAGCCGCGACCTGTCCCGTCACCAATCAAGAAGCTGGTGTCTGTGATGTGAGACAAGACGTGTGACAGCATACCTGTTGTTGAAGTTTTTCCATGTGCTCCTGCCACTCCCATGCTGACAAAGTCGCGCATAAAGCTACCTAAGAATTCGTGGTAACGTTTGTAGCTGATACCATTTTGATCTGCATAGGCGATTTCAACGTTGTTATCTGGACGGAAAGCATTCCCCGCGATAATCTCCACATCACCTTGTAGGTTCTTTTCATCAAAAGGAAGAATCGCAATCCCTGCCTGCTCTAGTCCACGTTGAGTAAAGTAGTATTTTTCAACGTCTGAACCTTGAACCTTGTGTCCCATTTGGTGCAACATCAAGGCTAGGGCACTCATCCCTGATCCCTTGATTCCAATAAAATGATATGTTTTTGACATGCTTTTCCCCCTACTCAGTAATTCTTGTCAGATTCAACTCTTGGGCAACCTGACGTTCCTGTTCTGTTTGCTTATTCTTTTTATTATAGATCTGACTCTTCTTTAGAAAATCATAGTTGTTCTTTTTAGCTTTTTCCATTTGGGTTTTCGGAGTTGGATTCGCCACTTGGCCAACCTCCTCAGCTAAGATATAGTGAGACTGGCTCAAGTTTTTACTAAATTTGGCAAACTCACCTGGATTTTCCTTTTGAAATGGCGCTGTTGGTTGGTTTCCTTGACGAACAAGTGTTGAACCATTGTGTCGTCTAGTATGACTAACATCTTGAGTCAAATACTTGGCTGAGCGTTTCTTCTTCAAGTCCGCACGCGCCTCTTCTCGAGCCAATTCAGCATACGTTTTTTCAACTTTTTTAGGTTCTGGGCTTGACTTTGACTCCTTAGTAACCACTGGAGAAACTACGGTTTCTTCCTCATTGATAGGAGACCATTCCAAATAGTTCTTATCGCGGTAATCACCTTTGATATTGCTAATAAAGTCTGACTCATCGTACAAGTCCATGACTGGCATTTTGGTCAGCATGATCTCATCATCTGACACCAATGGAAATCGATCTTGTTTCATTTTGTATTTCCTTTCAACACTTCATTATAGCGTATTGTCTTGATTTTTCAAGTGCTGGCTTCAGAAATTCCCAAAATTTCACGAATTTCTGCCAGACTGAGACTCGCACGCGACTCCGTACCATCTAAAACTTGGGAAACCAAATGTTTCTTTTGTTCTTGAAGTTCTTGGATTTTTTCTTCAATGGTTCCTTTGGTAATCAAACGATAGACCTCGACCATCTGCTCCTGCCCCATGCGGTGGGCTCGTCCGATAGCCTGGGCTTCGACAGCGGGATTCCACCAAAGGTCAACCAAAATAACCGTATCAGCTCCCGTTAGATTGAGACCAACACCACCCGCCTTAAGGGAGATGAGAAAGGCATCTCTCTCCCCTTGGTTAAAGGCCTTAGTCATCTCCTGTCTGTCATGAGCAGGAGTTGAACCTGTGATTTTGAAGGAGGTCAAGCCCAAGTCTGGGAGTTCTTGCTCGATTTTTTCCAACATTCCTTTGAACTGGGAGAAAATCAAGACCCGATGCCCACCATCAGCCACTTGTAGCAATAAATCTCGGAGACTATCCAATTTACCACTAGCTCCCTGGTAATCGTCCATGAAGAGAGCTGGCGTATCGCAAATCTGGCGCAATCGCATGAGTCCAGATAAGATTTCTACCCGACTTCTCTGGAATTCTTGATCTGTCACTTGCGCTAGGCGGTCTCGCATCTGTTGCAACTGGGCTAGATAGATGGCCTTCTGCTGGTCTTCCAGTTCATTTTTATAGACGACTTCAATCAGGTCAGGTAGTTCTGTAAGAACTTCTTCTTTCTTACGCCTCATGACGAAAGGCTTGATAAACTGCGCGACTCGGTCAGCCGGTAATTTCATAAACTCCTTTTTACTTGGTAAGAGCCCCGGTAGCACAATTTGGAAGATAGACCACAACTCTCCTAAATGATTTTCGATGGGCGTACCTGACAAAGCAAAAACTGCTGGCACCACAAACTGGCGCAAACTCTGAGCAATCTTGGTTTGGGCATTTTTCATGACCTGGGCTTCATCTAAGAAGAGAAAATCAAAAGCCATCTCTTGATAAAGCTCGCTGTCTTGACGAAAGGTGGCATAGCTAGTCACATAGATCTGGTGATTTTCAGAAAGAATTGCTTCTCGATTCGCTTTCAAACCATGAACGACAACCAAATCCAACTGTGGGGCAAATTTCCTGAATTCATCTGCCCAGTTATAGATCAAACCTGACGGAGCCAAAATCAAGATCCGACTATCTTCGGTCACCTGACTGGTCAAAAAAGCGATAGTTTGCAATGTTTTTCCCAGTCCCATATCATCGGCTAGGATGCCACCAAAGCCATAGTGATGAAGCATCTGGAGCCAACGGACACCCTTTTCCTGATAGTCTCTCAAACTCGCCTGCACCCGTATATCTCCCAGAGGAAAATCCTCTGGATGGGTCAAATCATGAGCTAAATGCTGAAATTCTTCCGAGAAGGAAATCCTGTCTCGACCTTCAAACAACTGAGAAAGGCTATAAGCTAGAGATTTCCGAGCCTGAAAAGAACCATCTTTTATCTCAACACCCAGTTCCTGCAAATTTTGACGAATCTGCTTGGTTTCCTCATCAAAAAAGTATACTTGGTCAGAAGAACTGATATAGAAATTCTGATTGCTGGTCAGGGCTTTAAGAGCTTGATCAATCTCTTCTTGGGCAATCCCTTGGAAATCAAACTGGATTTCCAACAATCCTCCCTTGGACTCAATCTGAATCTGAGGAGCTTGGACACTGTAGAGCTGATTCATCTCATCAGACAAGGAAACCTGACCCAATTTCTCAAAAGCTGGAATCGTATGGTGAAAGAAAGAATAAACCGCTTCTGGCTTCAAAGCCTGTCTCCAAGACTGAAAATCAGCCTCAAAACCAGCCCCTAAACAGACTTGAAATAGTTGGTTTTCCAAGACAACATCGCTTGAAAAAGGTAATTGTTCCAGCTGTTGACGACTAGTCACCTTAACATCTCCATAGTCAAACTGGATATCCAAGCGGATGCGGCCGTCATCCTCCCTATCAAAGTAAAAGATTGGTGAAAAGGGTCTGATTTGCAAGCGCTCAGGAGCAGAAACTATGCCCAGCTGTCCAAACAAAGGAAGACAGGCGGCCAGACGGTCACGATCACTGTTGTCAAACTGGAGGCATTTTCTCCCTCTTTCCTCCTGAGGAAGCTCCTTGATTTCCTTTAGGAGGCTGATTTGTTTAGGATTTAAGAGATAAAGATTCCCCTTACGAAATAGAACCGCTCCCCCATAGAATACGTTGACTCGGTCAGTCTCAGAAATTTCCATCTCAAAATAATCGAGATACTCCTGCACGGAAAAAGAGAAAATCTCTGCTTCTGGATCTAAATCATGAAAGAGAAGATTTTCATAACTAGTAATCTGATGTTCGAAATGAAAATCTTCCAAGTTCATCAATAACCCCACTCCCTGCTCAAAAAAAGTCAGAGGGAAAAAGAGGTGACGACCTTGATTGGGGAAAAAGAGGTCTTGACTCAGTCCCTCCTCAATCAAGCCACATAAAAAAGTAAGAACTTCTTGACTAGCTGTATCAAAAGCATCCCAAGACAAGTCATTTTCATAGTGTTTCCCAATCATATATGGCTTTCGATGGGCCAAGACCTTCAAAAAGAGAGGGATGTCACGAATGACATAATATTTTTGACTATCAACTAAACCGATTCGAAGAGTCCAAAGGAGGCGATTGGTTCCAGCTTCTACCTGGCCTTGAGACGACAAAGTGTAGATTTTCTCTCTCTTCTGAGGTTGGATCCGCTCCAAAAAACTACCACCAAAACCAACCTTGGTTTCGACCTCTTCTTGCTCTTCATGTCCTTTTTCTAAGGCTTGTAAAATCACCTGGCCTTCTTCATCATTCTTCAGATAATGCTCGAGCGCTGCTAGGTGAACACAGTAACCTCTTTTTTGGAAAAAATCACAAGCACAAAAAACCAGATCATCCTCTAAACTGTAGCGCAAGTCTTCTCCCGCCACACGAGTATAGAGGCGATTCCCTTTTTCCTTGATAATCTCAATGTTGCCTGTTTCATAGAGTGCAACCCCCTCCATGCGCAACTTTCCCGGAATCAATTTAGCCATAGTTACCCCTTTATCTTATCTTTTCATTATACCACATTTTCCCCTACGAAAATAGCCTTCTAGGAAGACTTTTCTCCTAGAAGGCTCGATTTTTAAAGTGTAGCAAAAGTGGTCACGATGCGTTGGCAAACCTCTTCCAGTACGGACTTCGGCATAGCCACATTGAGGCGGGCATGAAGAGTTCCCTCCTCTCCAAAGTCCAAACCTCGATTCAAGATAACCTTGGCTTCATTCTTCAAAAGCTCTTGCAAGCGGTCATCCGTTAGGTCATAGGCTGAAAAATCAAGCCAGATCAAGTAGGTACCTTGCGGTTTCATGACCTTAATCTTGGTTTCGTTGCCCAAAACATCCACTACATAGTAAATGTGGTCCTCAATGACTTCTTTCAACTCTCCTAACCAGTCCTTGCCATAACGGTAGGCAGCTTCTGTCGCCAAATACCCCAAGCCTGAGATTTCATGTTGGTTATTGGCCAACTGGCGTTTTTGGAAAGCCACACGAAGCTTTGGATTTTCAATAACTGCATAGGAATTCTTGGTCCCAGCAATATTAAAGGTCTTAGTGGCACTACTCAAGATAAGAGCAAAGTCTTTAAAGGCGGGATCAATGGTATTGAATGACTGGTGTTTGTGACCAAAGAGAGCCAAATCTTGGTGAATCTCATCTGAAACCAACAAAACACCATGTTTTTGGCAGAGATGACCAATCTTTTCTAACACTTCCTTTTCCCAAACACGGCCCCCAGGATTATGAGGATTGCAGAGGATATAAAGCTTCACATCCTCTTCCACCAATTGCTTCTCCAACTGGTCAAAGTCAATCTCAAACAGCCCATCCTCTTCCACCAAAGAATTGGTAATCAATCTGCGATTGTTCAGTTTGACACTGCGTGCAAAAGGTGGATAGACCGGTGTGTTAATCAGAACAGCCTCTCCTTCTTTTGTAAAGGCTTGAATGGCTGTTGAAATAGCTGGTACCACTCCCTCGATAAAGACGAGGGCATCCTTGTCAAAGCGATAGCCGTGTTGACTGGCTTCCCAGTCCTGAACCGACTCAATCAAAGCATCACTGGCATAGGTATAGCCATAGACCAACTGATCTGCGTAGGCTTGTACAGCTTGTCGAACTTCAGGCAAAACCACAAAGTCCATATCTGCTATCCAAGCTGGTAGAACTTCTCGATCAGCTTCCGCTTCTTTCCATTTATAGGTATGATGCCCAAAACGATTGGGCAGGCTTGTAAAATCATATTTTCCCATATCTATCTTATCCTTCCAAAGCTTGTCGCAAGTCCGCAATCAAATCTCTGGCATCCTCAATCCCAATTGACAAGCGCAAGAGGTCATCTGTTAAGCCATAGGAATGACGCACTTCTGCTGGAATATCCGCATGGGTTTGAGTCGTCGGATAGGTGATCAGGCTTTCCACCCCACCTAAACTCTCAGCAAAAGAGAAGACCTTGAGGCTATTTAAAATATGAGGAATACGTTTTTCATCCACTACTTTAAAGGAAATCATGCCTCCACGTCCTGTATAGAGAACTTCCTTGACTGCAGGTGAACCTTTCAGATAGGTCACAATTTCTCGTGCATTAGCTGTCGAACGCTCCATACGCAGAGACAAGGTCTTAAGACCACGAATCAACTGATAACTATCAAACGGCGACAAAACAGCACCAGTCGTATTGAGATTGTAGAACAGTTGTTCATATAGTTCTAAACTATTAGTCACAACCACCCCAGCTAAAACATCATTGTGCCCTGCTAGATACTTGGTAGCAGAATGAAGAACGATATCCGCACCATCTTCAATCGGACGTTGGTAAATTGGACTGTAGAAGGTATTGTCCACCACTACCTTGGCACCTTTGGTATGAGCAAGTTTTGTAAGTTTTGCAATATCAAATTCCAACATCAAGGGATTGGTTGGTGTTTCGATATAGAGAACATCCACATCTTTCTCTAACTCAGCAATTAGCTCTTCTTCTGTATTGGCATAGGTAAAATGGAAACGGCCTTCTTGCTCCACTTGGTTGAACCAACGGAAAGAGCCTCCATAAAGATCACGCACAGCCAAGACTTTACTTCCTACTGGAAAAACACTAAAAGCTAGTACAATCGCAGCCATACCTGAGCTTGTCGCTAGGGCATAGTCTGCTGATTCGATTGCCGCCAAGACTTCCTCCGCCTTACTGCGAGTTGGGTTTTTGGTACGAGTATAGTCAAATCCCGTAGACTGACCGAACTCCGGATGCTGATAAGTGGTTGAAAAATGAAGCGGTGTTACCAAGGCACCTGTAGCCTCATCTGACTTGATCCCAGCCTGGGCCAAAATTGTGTTGATGTGTAGTTCTTTGCTCATACAATACCTCCAAATCTATAGTAACTATTGTACCACTTATTTTTACTAACTCATTTTCTTGTTTTCAAGAGCTAGTTATAGTTTCAAACTATATAAAAACGATAGTTCCTTGAGAAACTATCGTTTTTCCTGTTGAATAGACTGGTTATTTAACGTGTTTTGCCAGTTCTTCTTGGGCTTTTTTATTTGATTCTTCTTTTTCTTTCAGCCATTTTTCTTTAGCTTTTTCATACTCATCAGTCGTTACAGTCTTATCTTGTAACTTGAGATACTTGTATGATTCGACACCCTTATTTCCAGCTTGTGAGAATGGTGATGAGAATGGAACTGTCTTTCTCAAGGTCGGTGTTCCACCCTGAGAAACGTTTGGAATTGCAAGGGCGCTATCAACGAGCCAAGCTTGAATTTCAGCATATTTTTCATAACGTTTTGCTGGTTCTTGCTCCTTGTTCGCTTCTTCTAACATTTGAGTGTAAGTATCCAGACCAACTGCCTTAGCCTTGTCATTGACCTCACCTGGTTCTAGACCAATGTTTTGCAACATACCACCGTTATTGACATTTAAGATATCAAGATAACTTGATGGATCCAAGTAGTCCGCACTCCAACCGCCATTATAGATATCAAAATCTTTTTGAGCTGCAGTTTGAGCGAGGTAACTAGAGTTGTTAAAGTCATCTGTTGATATCTGTTGGATATCGATAACCACATTCTCAGCTCCTAGAACAGATTCGATGGATTGTTTCAAAGAGCTCGCTTCAAGTACACCTTTTTTAGCTGATTGGTCAACTGATACATCCAAGTGGATTGGGAATTGCACACCCTTAGCTTCCAATTCTTTCTTAGCTTCTGCAAATTTAGCCTTAGCTTTATCAGGATTGTAGTATGGGTCTTGCGCGTCCGCAAAATTGATTCCTTGCCATTCTTGGCCATAGTTGACCATCTTTTCTGAAACAACATCGCCAAAGTCTTTTCCGTTGATGCTTACAAATGTTGGAGGTACAACCAAGTTACGAATAATCTTTGTTGCTCCGTCCTCCCCTTGAGATTGTGCTCCATAGGCTGTACGGTTGTATGCATAGTTAAAGGCTTGACGGAAGTTTTTATTCAGAACTGCTTCTTGGGTTGATTTCTTTTCGATATCTGAGGACTTAGAAGTGAAGTTATAAGATTTTCTGTCCAAGTTGAAGTTCAAGTAATAAGAAGTTGCATTTTGCATACTATAGATGATGTTATCCTTGTTCTTCTCTTTAATTCCTTCAAAGCTTGAGCTATTTGGATAGAGACGCGCGTAGCTATAGACTCCTTCTACGAAGTTACGTGCTAGTGCATCTTGGTCACTACCATCATAATAGGCCAATTTCACACCATCCACAAAGACATTTTTTTCATCCCAGTAGTTGGGATTTTTCTTGAATTCGATAACAGATTTTGAAACAAACGATTTCATTAAGAAAGGTCCATTGTACAAAATACTAGAAGGGTCTACCTTACCAAAGTCATCCCCTTTTGATTTTAAGAAATCTGCATTGACAGGGAAGAGAATGGTTGAAGTTGTTTTAGAATTCCAATAAGATTCTGGACGTGTCAAAGTGTACTGAACTGTTTGGTCGTCAATCGCCTTAACACCGACAGTTGAAAAGTCACTTGTTTTCCCGTTGATATAGTCATCCAAACCTGCTACAGAGTCTTGAACCAGGTACAAGGCTTCGGATTTTTTATCAGCAGCATATTTCAAACCTGTCACAAAGTCTTGGGCCGTTACAGGGGCGTATTCTTCACCCTCATAAGTATACCATTTTGCATCCTTACGCAATTTGTAAGTATAGGTCAAACCGTCCTGAGAAACAGTCCAATCCTCTGCCAACGATGGAACATAGTTACCGTATTGGTCATTTTCCATCAACCCATCCACCAAATTGGTCACGATGTCATTGGTTGTTGCACGGTTTTCTGCAAGATAGTTCAAACTAGATGGATCGCTCGAATAAACATAGTTATATGTTTTAGAAGCGCTACTTGAATTTCCACATGCGCTCAGTAGAATACCAGCGCTTAACACGACACTTGCAAGTGTCAGATACTTGGCCTTAGACTTTTTCATTTCCAGAACCTCCTGTTTAAAAGTTTTGTCTTATTATACAGCTTTAGTTTTATTTAGTCAAGTAATTTCTAAAGAAAAACTTAAAAAAACATATTTTTTGCTCTTGATTTTAGAAAAAGTTCTCTTTTTTTAAGAAAAATGTAGTATAAAAACCTTTCTGTTAAAGAAAGGTTAAATTCATTACTTTTATTTATAAATCTTTTTACGATATTTTCAATCGTGTACGTAGCCGGTCTGCTTGAGCTTTGCCGATTATCTTGTCTAAGAGTCGTGTCCGTAGGCTCATCAAACCATAAAGACCTCCTCCAAGCCCTCCGATGAGAGCCACATAAAGGAAACTCCAAAAACGTCCACTTGGTTGGAAGACAAAACCGAGTAGCCACTGCAAGAAGCCAACTAGGATAAACATGACAAGGGTCAAGATGGTAATCAAAATGGTTCGCTTCAATATAATCTTTCGACGAGCACCCGTTACCTGGCAGATGTCTCGGTACATCAGGACATTCGGAATAATCAAACCGATAGTCGTTGAAATCAAGGGACCATAGCTATGGAAAATAGCAATGGTTGGCAATTGCAAGACAATCTTAGCAATGGAACCATAGATGAAGTATAGAACTGCCTTGCGGTTTCGGAACATGGCCTGAAGCATAGGAGACAAGACCATATACAAGCCTAGGATAGTAGACTGCAAAACTGCAAAGACAAATAAGCCCATGGCCAGACTATCTGGCTTACCGTAAAAAACTGTATAAAGAGGCTCCCCTACCATGACCACTCCAACCGTTGCAGGCAGTAGAAATAAGAAGAGCATGGTAAGGCTATCTTGGACTAGGCGAGCCGCCGCCTGCAAGTCGCCTTTTACATAGTTTTCCGTCAACAGCGGCAAGCCGACACTCCCGATTGAAACTCCCACAGAGATTAAAATCATAGTAATTTTATTAGGATTGGCTGAGAAATAAGAAAACATGACAACCAAGTCTTCATTGCTGTAGTTAGTAAACCACTTCATACTATTGATAAAGGTCATCTGGTCTAAGATTTGGAAGAGTTGAATGGCTGATCCTGTCAGGATAAAGGGAATGGCTTCCTTGATGGTATCGACTAAGAGTCGCTTACTATTGATCTTATCCCGTGTTTCAAAAACTCTTTTAAGCAAACCTTCTTGGGCAAGGAAATAAATCAAGACTGCAAAACTTGCCACCATCCCCACAAAGGCCGCAAAGGTCGATTGGGTAACGGCTGATAAGTAGTCACCAGAACCCATCTTCATAATGAAGAAGGTTGCCATCAACATCCAGATAACACGGATTACCTGCTCGGCGATTTGACTCATAGCATAGGGTTTCAGGTTATTCATCCCTTGGAAGAATCCTCTGATGACACTCATAGATGGGAAAATCAAGACCGCCCAAGCCAAGCTCTGCATGATGGGAATCAGGTCTTTCCCCACACCTGACAAATCTGCTAACCAGGGAGAAAAGAGATACAAGACCAAGGCAAAGACTAAGCCCAAGCCCGTCATAAAGCTTAAGAAACTCCGAATCAAGGCAAAGCTATGCTCTTCTTCTCGCATGGTATTGTACTTAGCCACTTGTTTGGCGACCGCAACGGGGATACCCGCTGTCGAAATCAGCAAGAACCAGGCGTAAATATTATAGCCCATGGTAAAGAGTCCATTTGCCTTAGCAGCATAGGTCCCCATCCAGATATACCAGGGAATAATGTAGATAGCACCAAGGAGGCGACTAATAAAGTTACTAGCTGTTAGCCAAGCAGTCCCTCGCAACATCTGGGCTTGCTGGTGATTGTTTTCGTTAGACATAGCTTCCTCATTCAATTTTGATAACTAGGAAAAGTTCCTTATCTTCCATTATAAACTTTTCCTTGTTACTTGTAAAATTCGGGCTTGAAGTTTATAATAGAAAGTATGATTAAGATTGAAACCGTATTAGATATTTTAAAGAAAGATGGCCTTTTTCGTGAGATTGTTGACCAAGGACATTACCACTACAACTACAGTGAAGTTGTTTTTGACAGCATCAGTTACGACAGTCGAAAAGTAAAAGAAGGCACTCTTTTTTTTGCAAAAGGCGCTGCTTTTAAAAAAGAATACCTCCTATCTGCTATAAGTCAGGGCTTAGCCTGGTATGTCGCAGAAAAGGACTACGAGGTTGGTATCCCCGTCATCGTTGTGAACGATATCAAAAAAGCCATGAGTTTGATTGCGATGGAATTTTACGGCAATCCACAAAAGAAACTCAAAATTCTCGCTTTCACAGGGACAAAAGGAAAGACGACAGCAGCGTACTTTGCTTACCACATCCTATCTCAACGCTACCCAACAGCCCTCTTGTCAACTATGAACACAACTTTGGATGGCGAGACCTTCTTTAAATCTTCCTTCTCAACGCCTGAAAATATCGATCTTTTCGACATGATGGCTCAGGCTGTTAAAAATGGAAGAACCCATCTTGTAATGGAAGTCTCTAGCCAAGCCTATCTTGTTCATCGAGTCTATGGTCTGACCTTTGATGTAGGTGTCTTTCTTAACATCACTCCTGACCATATCGGTCCGATTGAGCATCCAAGCTTTGAAGATTACTTCTACCACAAACGTCTCTTGATGAAAAATAGCCGAGCAGTTGTCATTAATAGCGACATGGACCATTTTTCTGTATTGAAAGAACAAGTGGAAGATCAAGAACATGACTTCTATGGTAGCCAGTCAAGTAACCAAATCGAGAACTCCAAAGCCTTTAGCTTTTCCGCTACAGGTAAACTCGCTGGTGATTATGATATCCAACTCATCGGCCACTTTAACCAAGAAAATGCAGTTGCTGCAGGACTTGCCTGTCTTCGTCTAGGTGCCAGTCTTGAAGATATCAAAAAAGGGATCGCTGCAACCCGCGTCCCTGGACGTATGGAAGTTCTCACTCAGAAAAATGGAGCCAAGGTCTTCATCGACTACGCCCACAATGGTGACAGTCTGAAAAAACTGATTTCTGTTGTTGAAACTCATCAAACTGGAAAGATTGCTCTGGTTCTCGGTTCGACTGGAAACAAGGGTGAAAGTCGTCGCAAAGACTTTGGACTCCTCCTCAATCAACACCCTGAGATTCATGTCTTTCTCACCGCTGATGACCCCAACTATGAGGATCCAATGGTCATTGCTGAAGAAATCAGTAGCTATATCAGTCATCCTGTTGAAAAGATTGCCGATCGTGAAGAAGCCATCAAGGCAGCCATGGCCATCACAAATCGAGAACTCGATGCTGTGATTATTGCAGGCAAGGGAGCTGATTGTTACCAAATCGTCCAAGGAAAGAAAGAAGACTATCCTGGAGACGCAGCTATCGCAGAACGTTATCTATAAAAAAAATCAAGGGAAACATTCCCTTGATTTTTTTAGTCTTCTTTTTTAAATGAATTTTTAAGACCTTCAACGGCACCTTCTACAGCACCTTTAGCATCTTCTACAACTTCTTTTGCTTTGGCAACTGTTTTTTCTACAGCACCTTCTGCTTCAGTTTTGCTATCACCAGTAACTTTCCCAAATCCTTCTTTGATAGCACCAGTTGCTTGATCCAATTTATTTTCAAGTGACATAGCTCTGTCTCCTTTGCTTTTAATACGATAAACGTTATCGCTTACATTTAGTTTATGCTTATTCTTTAGTAAAGTCAAACAATCTGCTCAAAAGCAAGCAATTAAGACAAATAGAAAATCAAGCGTTCCTTGTCGAAATCAACAGCCAACTCATACTTCCCTTCTTCGTTTTGAACAATATAACCCAAGACGACTAAACTCTCAACGAAGATATCACGCCGTTTCTGCATAAGCTGGTTCTTTTTGAGGAACTTGAGCAAAAACGTCGTCATATATTTGAGAGCATACTCAGGATTGACATCTCCTAAAATGGCATAGAGTTCTTGCTGTTTTTCTGTCAAAGGATATTGATTCTTGACCTTGTAGAAATAATTGGACAAGGTCATCTTTTCTCTTGCAAAGTCCGTATGTTCGACTAAAATGGCTGCATTGGTTTGATTGCGCAATTCTGTCTCAAAAGTCTTTTTCAGCAAAGCTTGATAGACTGGACTATCCTCTCTGACAAAAATCTCTTGGTCAAGGACCAGACTGTCCATTGATTCTAGAAAAGGGAGATTAAGGGAATAACGTTTGTTTTCCCTTCGGATCAAGCCTGCCTTTATATACTCTTCCATGAGTTTATCAACTGCTACATCTGGAAACTGGGCCTTGATTTCTCGAAGGATCACATCGTCATGCTGGTCCAGATAGTCCACCAAATCTATAAAAAATGGCTGCCGAGTCAAACGAGAGGGATTAAAAATCTGAATCATGAAGATTCCTTTCTTTACATTCTAAAAGAGGGGATGCTGCTAGTTGACTAGGATTGGTCCCTGGTTGATTCAGGGGCACAGGAAGTTCGAGTTTCCTGTAATAGTCCCTCCAAAAATCACTAATCTCCTGCTCTCCATCCCCAAATTTCATCGATACGCTCTCAAAAATCGGTAGGATTTCAGCGATGTACTGGGAGCAGTAAAAGCCAGAACCATCTGGATAAAACGAGCTATTATAGGGGGCACCTAAATGTTTGCTAGCTCTCTCCTTTACCAAGTCAGCTTCCAGCTTTGGATAGACATAAAGGTCGTAAAGAGGAGTCGGTTCAAAAAATTCAGCCGGTTTTTGACAGACGACACCTGCTTGCCCACTAGCATGGTAGATGAAACCGTCCAAAAAGATGGCTACATGACTATAGTTCCCAGTAGAAGCCTGGATAGCCTGCCCCATATCTGAAAGATCCTTCACAAAAATCAAATCACCATTTTCTAACATCTTTCTCTCCTAGAAAAAAAGGAGCCGAAACCCCTTCGATATATGAAAACGAACGTTTTCTATTTTGAAATAACAGCCAAAATCTTAAGCATTAAAGCTTTCAGTCAACTGAGGCACCACTTGTTTCTTACGTGAAACAGCTCCTGGAAGGAAAGCGTGGTTATTTTCAAGTTTGAAGTTAAAGGCTGCTTCCACCTTGTCCATGTTTGATCCAAGAGCCAAAATTTCTGAGTTTGAGTTGACGATATCTGTAATCATCAAGACAAAGTCTGAGTAGCCGTTTTCCACATTAGCTGCTTGCATTGCTGCTTCGATTTCTGCTTGGCGTTCCAAGACTTCAGCAATATCAACTGTATTGACTTGGGCAACACGAACCTTATTTCCGTTGAGTTCAAAAGTCTTAGCATCGATGTCAATCAATTCTTCAGCAGATTTGCTGGCCAAGTTTGTACCAGCCTTGAGCATAGCAAGACCGTACTCTTCCAAGTTGACGCCTGCTAATTCTGCCAATTCAGGAGCAATGACTTTATCAGATGGGTGAGTTGTTGGCGATTTCAAAAGAAGGGTATCTGAAATCAAACCTGACAGCATCAAACCTGCAATTTCTTTAGGAACTGCTACACCATGTTCTTTGAACATGCGGTAAACGATAGATGAAGCTGATCCAACTGGTTCCAAACGCATGTAAAGCGGACTTGCAGTTTCAAAGTTAGCCACACGGTGGTGATCCACTACTCCGTATACTTCTACTTCAGCGATATCTGACACTGATTGTTGGAATTCATTGTGGTCAGTCAAGATGACTTGTTCTGCACCTTCTGCTTTAGCAGATGTGATGACGCGTGGTGCTTCTACACCAAAATAGTTCAAAACGAAAGCTGTTTCTTCATTAGGAGTTCCAAGTGCTACTGCTTCTGTGTCCAATCCATAAGTCTCTTTTGCAAGATAGGCAAAGGCTACAGATGACCCGATGGCATCTGAGTCTGGATTTTGGTGACCAAATACTAGAATCTTAGACATGATAATACCTCTTTAAATTTATTCATCTTATTTTAGCACTTTTTTCCTCTTTTGACAAAAGTAAGAGGAGTCAAAGGACTCCTCTTTAGACATCAATATCGTAGCTCTATAATTTCTGTAGTGGGTAAAACCACTGTAGGAATTATGGAGTCTATTTTTTTGTAGAAAAAAAGCCCCATAAGACCTATAATGAAAAAGTGACCAAACCCTCATTAGAAAGAATCTTATGAAACAATTAAATTTTATCACAAACATCCTTGGAATTAAAGACAAAAATATTATTATCTTAGATTATCTTGACGCTGGAACGCATAAAGAAGTCATTGCTAAGCTCGATTATCCTGCCTCTAAATGTAACAACTGTCAAGGACAAATGGCTAAATATGACTTTCAAAAAGAATCCAAAATCCCCTACCTCGAATGTGCTGGCTACAAGACTCTCATTCGATTGAAAAAACGCCGTTTCCGCTGTAAAAACTGCGGAAAAATAGCCGTCGCATAGACTTCCTTAGTCAAGAAGAATCACCAGATCGCAACCATCGTCAAACAGAGAATCACTCAAAAATTAATTGAGAAAGTCCCTATGACAGCTATCTCCGAAAGTTTATCTGTCTCCACTTCGACAGTCATTCGTCAGTTACATAAATTCAAATTTAAGACTGATCTTAACCACCTTCCAGAACACATGAGTTGGGATGAATATAGCTTCAAGAAGGGAAAGATGAGCTTTATTGCACAGGACTACGATACAAGAAAGATCCTAGCTATCTTAGATGGACGGACTCAAGCAACTATTCGCAATCATTTCCTGCGCTATTCCAGACAGGTCCGAAATAGCGTGAAAATCATTACGATGGATAGGTTCAGCCCTTACTATGCCTTAGCTAGACAACTTCGCTTTTGAATTTCTAGGCTCAGGCTGAAACAGTCTCCCAGACTGTTTCACTCCCAAATGCTAAAATCGTTCTCGATTGCTTTCATATTATCTAGCATCTCAGTCGAGCAATGAATCGCGTACGCATCCAAATTATGAATCAGCTTGATAGAAGATCACACGAATATAAAGCACTGAAACGTTACTGGAAACTCATTCAACAGGATAACTATACGCTGAGCAGTAAACGATTTTATCGTCCAACATTTCAGTTGCATTTAACCAATAAAGAGATTCTCGAAAAACTTCTCTCTTACTCTCAAGATCTTAGAGATCACTATGTACTCTATCAACTCTTACTGTTTCATTTTCAAGAGAAGCACGCTGATTATTTCTTTAAATTAATCAAGGAAACTATTCCTTCTGTCAATCCAATCTTCCAGACCATTTTTAGGACCTTTTTGAGAGATCAGGATAAGATCATTAATGCACTTGTACTTCCCTACTCAAACGCAAAACTTGAGGCCACAAATATCCTCATCAAAGTCATTAAGCGAAATGCTTTTGGCTTCCGGAACTTTGAAAACTTTAAAACGAGAATTCTCATCGCTTTGAATATCAAAAAGGAGAGAACCAATTTGGTCCTCTCCAGGTTGTAACTTTTTATCAACCCACTACAGTTGACAAAGAGCAGTATTTTTTTAGCCATTAAATCGAATTTTTTCATTCCTATCTGGAATAGCTGACCTCACTGGTTCCCAAGTGGAGCCCGTCCATTTTTCATATTGTCTGAAAACAAAAGGCAAACCATTTGCTCGTTCAACATCAAGCGAATCCATTAGGTGAAAGTGTAAATGAGGCTCCGTTGAATTACCAGAATGCCCAACTCTTGCAATCATCTGACCGCATTCAACTTTTTCTCCAAGTCCAACGAGAATAGAATCCTTCTTTAAATGGCAAAAGGCTGCATAAATACGGTCACTCCCTTTTAAAATCACATAATTTCCAGCAATAGATGCAAAGCCGTCTCTTTCTGAATTGAAAAAAAGCGAATTGCAAATGGCACCCAGCTGGTCATGAAACCAAGAGGCCTTTTGTCCGTCAGAAATGCTATTTTCGATAACAACTACTTGACCGGAAAAAGGAGCAAAGACAGGCTGGTTGAAACAATAATATCTTTCTAAAGAAACCCCTTTTATAAAATAGGCAATTTGACTACTATTATGTGTTACCCTCCTGCCATTCTTTTCTTTGCTTTGTATAAAATCAAAAGCATACCGAAGACCAAAACGATTGGTTCCATGACTAGGAATACGATAGGCAGGACTTACTTCTGTCAACCATTCCCCTCTCAAAGGAAAATCGATAATAAGTGTTTGTTTATTCATTACTTCACCCTCTATCTATCATTTATCTCCCTGCGATGTCCTACTTCAAGTGCTAAAATAACCATCTTATCATCTTGAATTTGACAAATAAGCCGATAGTCTCCAATTCGATAGCGCCATTCGTTAGCTCTATCCCCAGTTAAACCTTTTCCATGTTGTCTAGGATTATCTGTACCTTCTAGATTCTTATCAATCCATGCAAACAACAAACGTTGAATTTGTTTGTCTAACTTTTTAATTTGCTTCTGCGCTCTTTTAGAATAGTGAACATGATACATACTACAATCCTAATTCTTTCTTAAAATCAGCATGCGAAATCGTTTCAGGCTCTTCCTGGTAATCTTTATAAGCCTGATAGTAGAGTTTTAAGTCATATTCGTCCTCTATGGTACGTTTGAGTGACTTTTTAAACAAACTAGAAAGACTTTGACCAGTAAATTGAGCATAACTTTTAAAAAATTTTTCTTCTTCTTGATTTAATCTAACTGTCACTGTACTCATTTGTTTTCTCCTTATCTTTTGTATTACATTGTAGCACAAAAGATAATTCATATCAAATAAAACTATTTCAGCAACTTAGATAAAGTCGAACTTAGCATCATACATCCCTTCCAGCCCCAATATATCCTATGTTTATGAATCAAGCCTTCCTCAATTTCCATGACCTCAAGAATATTAATTTGTTCTCCATTATCTGTTATCCTTGGATACTCCCACATTAAAATGTCTCTATTCGTTAGATATTCACCCGTTCGGAACCACTTCACGAGTTCATTAGGACGACGTTTGGAACCTTCTTCTAAAAAATGACGAATAGCAGTTTTCCCTTCCAAAGCGCTGTTTGTTGTATCGAGAATAGCTGGCACTAAAGGGATTTCAAAAATAGCGTCCTCTGCATATAATGAAATCAATGCTTCTGTATCTCTTCCCTTAGCATATTCATGCCATTTTCATAAATTTCTTGAATAGCATTCATCTTTATCACCTCAATCCACTTTTTACACTAGAAAAAAATCGACTGAACTTAGCTAATTGATTTTTTTAGGCTCTTTATCAATCCACTACAGTTGACAAAGAGCCAATATCGTTAACTAGATTTAACTAGATTTTTCTCTTGATTTTCGGATAGAAATCGTTCTTTCTGTGGACGTTTCTTTCGTTTGAGGAGAGCCTCTGCAGACATGGCTTCTTCCTTGCTAGCAAAACCCTCTACATAGATGAGTTTGACTGGCAAGCGAGCTCGGGTATACTTGGCTCCCTTACCACTATTATGAACGGCAAGGCGTTTCTTAATATCTGTCGTGTAACCAGTATAGTAAGAACCGTCACGGCACTCCACCACATACATATAAGCCTTATGATCCATAGTAAATCTCTTGAATTTCTGACGTATAGGAACCATCATCATTGTGAACAATGAGTGGTGGCAAGACCTTGAAGCCACTCGTCGATCCATCCTTGATAGCTTCGATTAAAAGCATATTGGCCTCCTTTTCTCGTTTAGGATAGACAAATTGCAGGCGCTTAGGTGCCAAATTGTGGCGTTGAAGCATGTCTAGAATATCCAAAAGTCGATCTGGACGGTGAACCATGGCCAAACGGCCATTAGACTTGAGAATACTCTGAGCACTACGGCAAATTTCTTTTAGGTTAGTCGTAATTTCGTGTCTGGCCAGAAGGTAATGTTCACTCTCGTTCAGATTAGAATGCGGATCCACCTTAAAATAAGGCGGATTGCACAAAATCATATCCACCTTACTTCCCTGAATGTGGGCAGGCATATTTTTCAAATCATCACAGATGACCTGCATCTGCTCTTCCAAGCCATTCAACTGAACCGAACGCTCTGCCATATCCGCCAAGCGCTCCTGAATCTCTACAGATATTATCCGCGCCTGAGTACGTGAACTAGCAAAAAGTCCCACTGCACCATTTCCAGCACAAAAGTCCACAATTAAACCCCGTTTAGGGAAGCGAGGAAAGCGTGATAAAAGAACACTATCCACCGAATAGCTAAACACCTCTCTATTTTGGATGATTTTGATATCTGTCGAAAAGAGCTGATTGATTCGCTCTCCTGGTTTTAATAATTGTTCTTCTTTCATACTTTTATTATAACAAATAATGTTAATATTACAAATGGTTTAGATAATCGTATTTATGGCTTCTTCTTTAAATGCTCTAATGCCTCACGCGTCCAAACAGGCATCATTCGTCCAAGTGGTGCAAAACCGTGCTTGATCCGATCATTTGAAAAACGTCTCCGTCTTGGCAATTGATGCTTTTCCTCTTCCAAGGTACGTATGGAAAGACTGGCCTTTCCAGTGTATTCGTCAAAATCCACCACCTGAACTTGAACTTCATCGCCAATTTTTAAAATGTCATAGATATTTTCAATAAATCCCGTCCGAATCTCCGAGATGTGAATCAGCCCTGTCACCCCTGTCTCTAACTCAACAAAGGCACCATAGGGCTGAATTCCTGTAATACGCCCAGTTAGCTTATCACCAATTTTCATTCTAGTCCTCAATTTCAATCGTTTCAATAACCACATCTTCAACTGGTTTGTCCATTGCACCAGTCTCAACAGCTGCAATGGCATCCAAGACCGCAAACGATTCTGCATCTACCAATTGCCCAAAAACAGTATGACGACGGTCAAGGTGAGGAGTTCCACCTTGTTCTGCATAAATCTCAGCTATTGGTTCTGGCCAGCCACCACGCGCAATCTCTTTCTTAGAGTATGGCAAATGTTGGTTTTGCACGATAAAGAACTGGCTACCATTGGTATTTGGACCAGCATTGGCCATAGAAAGGGCACCACGGATATTGTAGAGTTCTTCTGAAAATTCATCTTCAAAAGAGTCGCCGTAGATTGACTCACCACCCATACCAGTACCAGTTGGGTCTCCACCTTGGATCATAAAGTCCTTGATAATTCGGTGGAAAATCACACCATCATAGTAACCGTCTTTTGACAGAGCAACAAAGTTAGCCACTGTTTTAGGAGCATGTTCAGGGAAAAGCTTGATACGCAAGTCTCCGTGATTTGTCTTAATGGTCGCAAGAGGACCTTCTACTGTTTCAATTTCTACTTGTGGGAAATGCAATTCTTTTTCTACCATACCAAATCCTTCTAAGGCATCAAAAATGCCATCTTCTTCTACTGTTTTTGTAATATAATCTGCTTTTTCTTTGATTTTATCATGGGAAACACCCATAGCAATACTTATTCCAGCATAACCAAAGAGTTCCAAGTCATTGAGCCCATCTCCAAAGACCATAACATTTTCTGGTTTCAAGCCTAGATGTTCCACCACCTTGGCTACACCAGTTGCTTTTGAACCTGAAATCGGCACGATATCTGATGAATGTTCATGCCAACGCACCATGCGAAGTTTACCAGAGAGACTATCTGGTAACCGTAAGTCATCCCCTTTATCCTCAAAGGTCCACATCTGGTAAATATCTGCTTTTTCATGAAAGTCAGGATCCACACCCAGGTTCGGATAAATCGGGTCAATAGCCTCACTGATCAGTTCTGTTCGAGTAGAAAGTTTGGCGTCAAGACTACCAACCAAGCCGTACTCAATTTCCTCTCGCTTAGTCCAAGAAATGAACTCCTCAACATCTGACTTGTCAATCTGATGCTGATAAATGACCTGGCCTTTTTTATCTTCGATATAAGCCCCATTTAGAGTTACAAAAAAGTCAGGTTTGAGCTCACGAATCTCTGGAACAACACCAAAAATACCGCGCCCAGAGGCAATTCCTGTTAAGATTCCTTTTTCACGCAACTGTTTAAAGACAGTGGGAATTGTAGCTGGAATAAAACCTGTCTTTGACGTACGCAAGGTATCATCAATATCAAAAAAGACGATTTTAATCTTTTTTGCCTTGTATTTTAATTTCGCATCCATCTCTCTACCTCTTTTCCATCACTCCTTCCATTATACCATAAAGCTGATGAAATTCCTTTTTTGAAAAAAGATGAAAATCCTATCAAAAAGAGAGCCAGTATAACTAGCCCTCTCTTTTCATCCTAGAACATCTCTAGAGCAATCATGGTAATCATCGTTGCATCATAGTAGTTGTCCAAAGGTAAATCTTGTGTGAAAATGTATTTATTTTGCTGAAGAAGTTTCAGATAGCCTTCTCCCTTGTCAGACGCGTAGGTAATCGGTGCCAAGAAACTACCTGCCTGGTATTGATTGAGTGCCGTTCCGTTCAAGTCATAACCAGCATAAATGCGTTGCTCTTTCATAAAGAAATCCATCATCTTTTGAACGAGTTTTTGGCTTCTTTCATCCTGGCTCTGTGACAAGTGATAAGGCAAACGGCAAGCGTTATAAGAGTACGCCCCATCGTATTGAGATTCGATTGTGTTGGCATCAACAAGACGTGCCCCTGACTTCTCAGCCCAGATAAAGTCTGGCAAGAGACCCGTATCAGAATGAGAACTGATTTGCTCCAATTGCCCAAGCATCTTATCCTTAATGTCTAACCACTGTTTATTTCCAGTCAGGTCATAGAAAGATTGGAAATAGTGAGGAAGAGTATCAGACGTCCGCATCAAGTAATAGTAATCGGAATCCTTGTTGGCCCAGTTCCCTACTGTCAGAACACCTGTCTCTTCGTTGTAGTTGTACTTAAGGATATCATCCAAGATTTTTTTAGCTTGCTCTTGGTATTCCTGTGCTTTATCTGGCCACTGTTTGGCAGCTTCAATTAAAGAATAAGCGATATAGAGATCTCCATCAGTTGCATTTTGTTTCTCGACCATTTCGCTATCATTTTTGATCACTTGCTTCCAAGACATCAACTGCGTTCCCTCAATACGATGATTTTGGTAGTAACGATAAAGACTCTCAAAATCTGCTTGTGTTGCTTGCCCTTTTTGGGCTGCTAAAACCGTTATGAGCATGCCGTAACTTTGGGCCTCTGATAGAACTGTTGTTCCCTCCGAATCACTCGTCGTACGAACATAAGACTGATTGCCTTTTGTAACAAGGAACTGTTGGCTCCATTGGCTGTAAATTCGATTACGCATCTCGATTTTAGTCCTTCCTCTTGCCAAAAACAAGGCTAAACAAAAGATAGAAAGAATGAGCACAAACCAGACATATTTTAATTTATTCGTTTTCATAGAACCTCCTATCCTGCAAATCGCTTGGTTTTAACCCACTTGGTTTCTTTTCGTCGGAGTACTTTATCCAGCACGATTGAAGAAATGGAATCAACGGATACAACGATAAACATCTGTGCATAAGAGAAATAGGCTGCCAGGGCTAACCAGATTTGTTTAGATGTTGCTTGTCCAAATTGACTTGCCAATGCTGTCATAATTTGCATCAAATAGAGACCAATCATGAGAATCCAGTTAAAGAGCATGAGCTGAGCGATGTAGATATTGTCCGCATCAAAAGCAAATGGAACCCTGACATCTGGGAAGAAAAGATTAAGACAGATCGCTAGCACATTCGCTAGGAAAATCAAATCCGAAAGAACAATAGCAAAGTTAAACCAAAAGAAAACACAAGAATAGTTAAAGACTTCTAGTTTAACGCGCCAGTTTGCTCTGCCAAATAAATGCTTAAAGTTCGAGAGAACAACTTCATAATTTCCTTTCGCCCAACGTTTCCGCTGCATATAGTAACTCTTTAAGGTCTCAGGTTCTTGTTGGAAAGCCTCTGAATTATAGGCAAGGGCAATCAATTTACCACTCTGCATGATTTTGAAGGAAATATCGGTATCCTCAGTTAAGGCACCATTTTTCCAACCACCGATACTCTTTACAAAGTCGGTTTGAATGATAAAGTTGGTTCCTGGGATACGCCCAATTTTAAAGAGATGCCACATCCCAACGTGGTGCACGCGCTGAGTAACAACGATCTCTTGGTTGATACAACGAGTCAAGAAATTTTGGTTGGCGTTTCGAGTCTTGTTGCGGCCAAAAGATGCCACATGACGTTCTGGATCCTTCATAACTTCTTTGACAAGGAAATAAAGAGCATTTTTTTCAGGCATGGCATCTGCATCATAAACACAGATGTATTCGCCTGTTGCCATCTCCAAAGCATCGTTTAGAACGCCCGCTTTTCCTCCCGTACCAGTACGGTCGATAATGGTTAGATTTCTTCCTGCATATTCAGGCATGGCTTGTACAGACAAACATTCTGCATAGGTGTTATCCGAACAGTTATCCGCAAACAAGAGCAACTCCACACGGTCGTGAGGATAGTTCATATCCAAGATAGCTTTTGCCGTTTGGGCAATAACCACATCCTCATTATGGGCAGGAACAACAATCGTTACCTTAGGATAATAAGGTAGAGGCGAAGTGTCTACACGAAAATCACTGTGTTTAAACCAAAAGTGTACTGCCGAAAAGAGAATTACCAAGCCCCATGCTAGAGAAATCCAAATTGTAAGCAAGGTAAAAATCATTAACATTTGACTAATCATGATTCACCGCCTTAAAATTTTTGTTTACTCGATGGTAAAGAATATTGTATGCAATAAATAGTATGATAAAACAAATGCCAAAGGCGAGACTGAGTCCCAAAGCAATACCAAAAAATAGTTCGGTTAAAGTCATGTTCCCCTCCTAATATTCCACAATTACATCTGTCTCTAGTTGACGTTTGAGATGACTGGCGACATCCGCGTAGTCTTGGTATTTATCTTTATTATCAGAGTTAATCACCAAATAGCCTGTTTGGAACTGAATTCCTTGATTGCCATCTTCTCCATGAAAAACTAAACTGCTCAGTTTCTCCTGCAAACCATTCAAATAAAGTTCCTTCAAAGAATGTTGGCTTTTACTGGATAGAACGAGAAAATTACCATCCGAAACGTAATAGAGTTTATCATTGTAGCTCAATTCCTGAGCAATTACCTCTTGAATGCTACTGAGCATCTGGTTATGTTCTTTCGGTTTAATCTGGAAGAACAAATCTTCATGTGCCCAATGAATCAATAGAGATTGAACCGTAACATCACTTTGTTCAGTGACCATCGCTTGGTAATCTGCTCGCGCTTCGTCTTCCTGTTCTTGTACCTTTGAGGCCACCTTGAAGAAATAATAACGAACCTTAAGTAGAATCCCAATCAAAAGAGGAAAACTGATTAATAAAAAGACCAGTTGAATGATCGGGATATAAACCACACCCGCAACCAAAACGATAAGTCCAAAACCAAATGCTAAGATAAGGGTCCAAGTAAGCAAAAGGTCAGATAATACCAACACTGCAAACAAGGCTAAAGCTAAAAAAAAGATTTGTTCTAAAATGATTGCTCGAGCATACAAAAAACAAAGCACCAAAAGAATGACCTCACAAGCAAGCAAAGCCATAAGCCAGTTTTTAAATTGACTCCAATTTTTCATTTTATCTTATTTCCCCCCTTTGAATTCCGATACAGAAGTCGCTGCCCCAAAGTACTGTTGAATGGATTGTACGATTCGTTCAGAGGCTCTTCCATCTCCATAAGGATTTGGTGCCTGAGACATTTGTCTATAAAGAGTTTCATCTGTTAAGAGTGCTGCCATCGCTTCTTTCACACGTACTGGATCCGTACCAACTAGCTTCAACGTACCTGCTCTTACTCCTTCTGGACGTTCCGTAGTGTCACGAAGAACAAGGACAGGTTTGCCGAGAGAAGGCGCCTCTTCTTGAACACCTCCAGAGTCAGTCATGATAAAATAGCTTCTTGAAGCCAAATTATGAAAATCAAGTACATCTAAAGGCTCGATCAAGTGAATACGATCGTGACCAGATAAGATATCGTTTGCTGCTTCTTGCACAGCAGGGCTAAGGTGAACAGGATAAACAACTTCAATTTCCTGATGAAGATCGACCATCTCACGTAAAGCTGCAAAGACATTTCTCATTGGTTGACCTTGATTCTCACGACGGTGCATGGTTACCAATACAAGTTTCTTATCTGGATCCAATTGATCTAGAACTTCATGATAGTAATCCGATTGAACGGTTAGTTTCAATGCATCAATGGCTGTATTTCCCGTAATGACAATAGCAGACTCAGGGTGATTTTCCTTGAGGAGATTTTCTTTACTCTCACTAGTTGGAGCAAAATAAAGATCCGCTAAGTTATCAGTCATCTGACGATTCATCTCTTCTGGGAAAGGAGAATACTTATCAAAGGTCCTTAGGCCAGCTTCAACATGGCCGATACGCACCTGATTATAGAAAGCAACTAAACTTGCTGCAAAAGTTGTTGTTGTATCTCCATGAACAAGAATTATATCTGGAAGTTCTTGCTTAACAACTGGATCAAACTTTTCTAAAATTTTTCCAGTAATATCTAAGAGGGATTGATTTTTTCCCATAATATCCAGATCATAATGTGGCTCGATGCTAAAAGTTTCAAGAACTTGATCTAGCATTTGGCGATGCTGAGCTGTCACAACTGTGATCGTCTCAATGCTGTCACTATGTTTTTGCAATTCTAACACTAAAGGGGCCATTTTAATAGCTTCTGGTCGTGTTCCAAAAACAACCATCACTTTCAGTTTCTTCATTATGCTATCCTTCTACTATAATAAAATTTGACACATCAGATTAATCTTTATATCGAATTATTGCGCAAATCAATTAATTTGATTATCTTAATTATTTTACCGTCAATTAATTTATATGTCAAATTTTTTCCAAATTATATTATTGCATTTAATTTAATTTTAACAATTTGTAACCTTTTTGTAACAATATTATTTACAACCTTTAAAAAGCCTTATTTTAGGAAATTTTAAGACTTTTCAAAAGGATCCGTATTTTAAAAAACTAAACCTTATATGTTTTTTTTGATATTTATTTTTATCTTGATAATTCAAACAATTATATTTTACCACTTTGAGGAATAAATCAAACAATTTCAAACAAAAAATCCCTTTTTCGAATGAAAAAGGGACTGTGATTGTTTACTATATTTAAAATTTAAACCTTATAAAATTTGTCTTAAAACAAATTTTTTGACAGATATAAAACAAGGTCACCGATATCTTCACAAACTGCATTCATGGCCGGTTGATGGTTCTGATACCAAACACCCGTCCCATCTGGAATATAGCCTCGTTTGATGTACAATCTCTGGGCAGGTCCATACCCTGAATGGAGCCCAACACCAAGGGTCACCTTATCCGATATGAGCCTAACTCGTTTTTCTGCTTCTTCCAGCAAGAGATTTCCAATACCTTGATTTTGAAAGGGCTCGAAGACATTGAAGTCTGAAAGTTCTGGAGCCATTCCAGCAAAGGGACCCTGCTTAGCATCGGGTAAAATCGTAATGTAACCCGCTACAGCACCCTCAACCTCTGCAACTAAGACTTCTCTCTCCTCACTTTCTTGCTCCTTAAAGTATTGAGTTAAAATCTCCTCTCTACTTGGCCAACCTTGGCTGATAAATCCTCGAGATAGTTCTTGTATGTCAGATTCTTGCGTTTTTCTAATTGAACATGTCGTCTTCATAAGCTGCTCCTTTATAGCTTTCTCCTACCATTATAGCACGATAATAAAGATTAAAAGAAAAAACCTAGTAAGACAAAAGAATCTTACTAGGTCAACAGGGAATCCTTTCTAACAAAATCCTATAAAATCTGAAAAAGAGGTCCACTAGACCTCAATTCGCTCTCTCATTTCAAGGCTCGTAAAAAAAGACCCACCCGGGTCTTAATTCGCTTTCTTATTTTCAAGCTCATGAAAAAGAGGTCCACTGGACCTCAACTCGCTCTCTCATTTCCATGCTCGTGAAAAAAAGACCCGTAAGGGTCTTTTCTTTAATCTTCGTTTACGAAAGGCATCAAAGCCATTACGCGTGCGCGTTTGATAGCTGTTGTTACTTTACGTTGGTTTTTAGCTGAAGTTCCTGTTACACGACGAGGAAGGATTTTCCCACGTTCTGAAACGAAACGGCTAAGAAGCTCAGTATCTTTGTAATCAACATATTCAATTTTGTTTGCTGCGATGTAATCAACTTTTTTACGGCGTTTGAATCCGCCACGACGTTGTTGAGCCATGTTTTTTCTCCTTTATAGTATTAATTGTCCATTAGAATGGTAAATCATCATCTGAAATGTCCAATGGATTGGTTGCTCCAAATGGATTTTCAGAACGTGAAAAGTCTGGTACTGGGTTTGCAGGTGCTGATTGACCAGCAGTTGGTGCAGAATAAGCTCCACCTGTATGTCCTTCACGCACTCCGCGGCTTTCCAACATTTGGAAATTCTCAGCCACGACTTCTGTTACGTAGACACGTTGTCCTTGCTGGTTATCGTAACTACGAGTCTGGATACGACCTGTGATCCCGATAAGAGAGCCTTTTTTAGCCCAGTTAGCAAGATTTTCAGCCTGTTGGCGCCACATAACGACATTGATGAAATCAGCCTCACGTTCGCCATTTTGACTCTTAAATGTACGGTTTACTGCAAGAGTAAAAGTCGCAACTGCTACATTTGATGGGGTATAACGCAACTCAGCATCACGTGTCATACGCCCTACAAGTACAACATTGTTAATCATAATTTACCTTCTTACGCGTCAAGTTTGACGATCATGTGACGAAGAATGTCAGCGTTGATTTTTGAAAGACGGTCAAACTCTTTAAGAGCTGCGTCGTCGTTTGCTTCAACGTTAACGATGTGGTAAAGTCCTTCACGGAAATCTTGGATTTCGTATGCAAGACGACGTTTTTCCCATGATTTTGATTCAACAACAGTTGCACCGTTGTCAGTCAAGATAGAGTCAAAACGTGCTACCAAAGCGTTTTTCGCTTCTTCTTCAATGTTTGGACGAATGATATAAAGAATTTCGTATTTAGCCATTGATATGTTCCTCCTTTTGGTCTAATGACCCCTAGTCTTTGCAAGGGGTAAGTGAGGTTTGCTCACAATAAACTATTATACTAGAAAAACTGATAGATAGCAAGATAAAAGTGAAAAAAGAAGATGAAAATATCTTCTTTTTACTAGTTTATGGTTTGATACGGTGCAACATACGTGGGAATGGAATGGCTTCACGGATATGTTTGGTTCCAGCTGCGAAGGTTACCATACGTTCGATACCGATACCAAATCCTCCGTGTGGAACTGTGCCGTATTTACGAAGGTCAAGGTAAAATTCATATTCTGTACGATCCATGCCCAGTTCTTCCATTTTAGCTACAAGAGCATCGTAGTCTTCCTCACGCATAGATCCACCGATGATTTCTCCGTAACCTTCTGGTGCCAGCAAGTCTGCACAAAGCACGCGCTCTGGATTTCCAGGAACTGGTTTCATGTAGAAGGCCTTGATAGCTGCTGGGTAGTTCATGACAAATGTTGGCACACCAAAGTGGTTTGAAATCCATGTTTCGTGTGGTGAACCAAAGTCATCGCCATGCTCAAGATGCTCGTAGTCAGCATCTTCATCATTTTCATGCTCTTGCAAAAGGTCAATGGCTTGATCGTAAGTGATGCGTTTGAACGGCTCTGCAATGTAGCGTTTCAAGAGATCTGTATCACGTTCCAAGGTTTCCAAGGCTTGAGGCGCACGATCAAGAACACCTTGAAGAAGGGCTTTAACATAAGCTTCTTGCAAGTCAAGTGACTCATCGTGTGTCAAGTAGGAGTACTCCGCATCCATCATCCAGAACTCAGTCAAGTGACGACGCGTTTTTGATTTTTCAGCACGGAATACTGGACCAAAGTCAAATACACGACCAAGAGCCATAGCCCCTGCTTCTAGGTAAAGCTGACCAGATTGACTCAAGTAGGCTGGCGTTCCGAAGTAGTCTGTTTCAAAGAGTTCTGTTGAATCTTCAGCCGCGTTTCCTGAAAGAATTGGGCTATCAAATTTCATGAAGCCGTTCTTGTCGAAAAACTCATAAGTTGCATAGATGATAGCGTTACGGATTTGCATAACCGCTACTTGCTTACGAGAGCGGAGCCACAAGTGACGGTTGTCCATCAAGAAGTCTGTTCCGTGTTCTTTTGGTGTGATTGGGTAGTCTTGAGATTCACCAATCACTTCGATGTCTGTAATATCGAGCTCATAGCCAAACTTAGAACGTTCGTCTTCTTTGACAATCCCTGTCACATAAACAGACGTTTCTTGGCTTAGACGTTTAATCGTATCAAACTTCTCTAGCCCCACTTCTTCACCAAATTTTTCTACAAAGTTTGGTTTGAAGGCTACACCTTGGAAGAAGGCTGTTCCATCACGCAATTGCAAGAAGGCAATTTTCCCTTTTCCTGATTTGTTGGCAACCCAGGCTCCGATGGTCACTTCTTGACCAACGTAGTCTTTTACATCGATAATTGTTACACGTTTTGTCATAATCTATCTTCCTTTTTTCGTTTAACTTGTCCGAAGACATCATTACCCACTATTTTACCATAAATAGACTGTGATAGCTAGGTTCTACTAGAGAAAAATCGCGAGATTTTCGTTACAAAAAATCTTCGCTAAAAAGGCGAAGATTCTAAGTTTTATTTTTCCATAAATTGATGCAAACGACGAATAGCTTCTTTTAATGTGTCCAAGTCTGTGGCATAGCTGAGACGAACATTTTCTGGTGCTCCAAATCCAGCTCCTGTAATCAAGGCAAGGCCGACTTCTTCGAGAATAGCCGTTGTAAACTCTGTCACATCGGTATAACCCTTCATCTCCATCGCTTTTTTGACATTTGGGAAAAGATAGAAGGCTCCTTGGGGCTTGACAACTTCAAATCCTGGTACTTGGCACAAGAGAGGATAAATGGTATTCAAGCGCTCTTCAAAGGCTTGGCGCATGGTTTCAACAGAGTCTTGCGGTCCAGTCAGCGCCTCAATCGTTGCATATTGAGATACTGCTGTCAGATTTGAAGTCGTTTGTCCTGTTAATTTGCTCATAGCAGCGATAATTTCAGGATTTCCCACAGCATAACCTACCCGCCAACCAGTCATGGCATAGGCCTTAGATACACCGTTAATCACAATGGTTTGCTTGCGAATGGCTTCTGACAAACTAGAAATTGGAACAAATTCGTTCCCGTTATAAACCAGACGTCCATAAATATCATCTGCTAGGATAAGGACATCATGCGCAACAGCCCAATTTCCGATAGCCAAGAGTTCCTCACGAGAGTAGATCATACCAGTCGGATTCGATGGTGAATTGAGAACCAAGACCTTGGTCTTATCTGTACGAGCTACTTCTAACTGCTCTACTGTTACTTTAAAGTGATTGTCTTCCTTGGCCTGGACAAAGACTGGCACACCTTCTGCCATCTTGACCTGGTCTCCATAGCTGACCCAGTATGGTGTAGGAATGATGACCTCATCACCTGGATTGACCACAGCCATAAAGAAGGTGTAGAGAGAGAACTTAGCACCTGTGGCAAAGGTAACCTCATTGGCTGCTACAGAATAGCCATAATAGCGTTCAAAGTAGGTATTAACCGCAGCCTTTAAGTCTGGCAGACCTGAAGCAACTGTATAAAAGGAAGCTCGTCCATCACGAATCGCTTCCACCGCCGCATCCTGAATATTTTCAGGAGTATGAAAATCTGGCTGTCCCAAGGTTAAGAAAAGAACATCTTTTCCTTGAGCTTTTAACGCTTTGGCTCTTGCATCACTAGCTAGAGTGACGCTTTCTTCCATTTCTAGTACACGTTTGGATAGTTTCATATGCCCTCCTTATTGGATCACTGCTCCTGTTTCAAAATCTATCAGATAGTAGTGGTTTCCTGACTTAACTTCCCAAATCGGCTTGTCCTGATAGCGACCAAAAGTGACTTTGTCAATGTCGCTAGCACCTTTTTCCCTCGAAATCGTCGCTGCCTTGTCTTGAGAAATCCCCTTATCAAGCTGATAGACATAAATCTTGTGGTCATTCTTTTCAATCAGTACGGCAATGGCCTCTTGCTTTTTATTATGTCCTAAAACGCTGTAATAACCTTCTAGTCCATTATAAAAATCAACCTGATCTGCCTCTTCCAATTCTGCATACTGCTTGGCTAGTTTTTCTCCCTCAACTCTAGCATCTTGATAGGGTTTCATGCTGAGTGATATCAGATAAAGGAAGGAAGTCGTCATGACTAGTACTACCAGAGCAATGCCGATTCCATACTGTAAAAGTAGCTTGTTTTTTGCTTTTTTCTGTCTTAGTTTCACTCGTCTATTTTACCATCTCTCCTTCTTTATTACAAGTGAAGACGGGAACATTCTAAGAATCTTTTCCTATAAAATGTAAGTTCTTGTTTTTCTCTCTCATTATTGATAAAATAAAGCTTATGAAACAATATTTGAAAGAGAAAATTTCCGATAATCAACTAGACTTAAAAACGGCTATCGTCCTTAATAAAGCCATACGGACTTTTAAACCATATGAAGCCAAGGCTGCTAAAGAACACGGGCTAACACCCACCCAATTTTCAGTTTTGGAAACCCTCTATAGCAAGGGGGAACTGCGCATTCAGGATTTGATTGAAAAAATGCTAGCCACTTCTGGAAACATGACTGTTGTCATTCGAAATATGGTTCGAGATGGATGGATTTCTAGAACTTGCGACCCCAAGGATCGTCGCTCCTTTTTCCTGAAATTAACACCTGCAGGACGCAGAAAAATCGAGGAGGTTCTTCCTGACCATATCGATTCGATTGTAGAAGCACTCAGCATCTTGGAAGATGGCGAAAAGGAAGACTTAATCCAGATTTTAAAAAAATTTAAAAATTTGTGAGCAAAATTATTGCTAATTAGTATCATTTGTTGTAACATGGATGGTAACAAAAGAGTTCGCTCTTTGAATTTTAAACTAAAGGAGACACATCATGTCTAAAAAAGTATTATTTATCGTCGGTTCACTACGCCAAGGTTCTTTCAACCACCAAATGGCCCTCGAAGCTGAAAAAGCACTTGCTGGAAAAGCAGAAGTTAGCTATCTTGATTACTCAGCTGTTCCTCTCTTCAGCCAAGATTTGGAAGTTCCAACTCATCCAGCTGTAGCTGCTGCTCGTGAAGCAGTCCTTGCTGCGGATGCCATCTGGATTTTCTCTCCAGTCTACAACTTCTCTATCCCTGGAACAGTGAAGAACTTGCTTGACTGGCTCTCGCGTGCTCTTGACTTGTCTGATACACGTGGAGCTTCTGCCCTCCAAGACAAGTTTGTTACTGTCTCATCTGTAGCCAATGCCGGTCACGATCAACTCTTTGCTATTTACAAAGACCTCTTGCCATTTATCCGTACACAAGTCGTTGGTGACTTTACAGCTGCTCGTGTCAATGACTCTGCTTGGGCAGACGGAAAATTGGTGTTAGAAGAAGCAACTGCTTCATCACTTGCAAAACAAGCTGACGACCTTCTTGCAGCCATCAACTAATCCAGCAAAAACCAGCTCGAATGAGCTGGTTTTATGCTTGTTTCACAAAGACGAGTTCTAAGTCACTGGATAAATCAGGTCGGTAGTCAAAGCCGGCAAAGCGGAGCTTGCGAGCTTGTTCGACTGTATGGACTTGCCCCTCTATCAAGGCGGTTAAAAAGGCACCACGGGCTTTTTTTGAAATGGTTGAGTGGATTTTCAGCTGGCCTGCCTTGTCCTCCATAAATTTGAAGGTCACCATCTTTTCTCTAATTTCCTTCGAAAATACGGTTTCAAACTCTGATGATAGGAGTGAGAATATCAAATCCTCATCCTCTAGTGCCTCATCGTAGGCTGACTTCCAATGACTCTTTAAAGTCTTCCCAGCAACTTTTAACTTCATCAAGAAATCCAAACGGTGAGGAGCCATGGGCGACAAGGCGGGGACAACACCGTATAAAGCCGAGGTAATTAGGACATGATTTTCAAGATAGGTTTGTTCAGCCTTGGTTAACTCATCTCGTTTGATGTGACGATACATGAGACCATCGAAAAGTTTCAAGGCTGGATAATGTTTAGCCCTGTGATCTTTTAAAGCTTGAATATGAGCGTACTCTTCTTCTGCTTTCTCGGCAGATACCTTATAAAAAGTCTCTAATTCACTGGCTGAGTAGTGCGCCAGTGAGTCAAGGACTACCTGACTTTCTTCCCTCAAGGGGAGCGCTTCGATACAAGGATGGTCTGTGTTCATTTCTTTTGCTGTTGGGATTAAAATTTTCATATTGTTAGTGTAGCATATTTTTCAATCACGACCAAGAATTTCATCTGAAAGAGTCTGAGATAAAAAGATTTTGATTTTAGGAATTCTTTATTATAAACTTTTAAAATCGATAGATTAGACAAAAAAGTGAACAAGACAGACTTCTGAGTATTAGATAACTCCGTTTTGTTCGCTTTTTATATCTAAGGTTAGACTTTTGTCCCAGACTCTTTTACTCTATTATTTAGACTTACCAAAAGAAAAATTAACTTAACAGGTATTCTACTGCAACATTTAATACATTCATTAACTACATTAGAAATAAGAGAAAGGCAATTCGAAACAGAGACAGGGCGAGCAAATGAAGGGGGTAAAACCAGTAAAATACTTTTCCAATATTGGCCCCTTTTTGACCGTTGTAGAAAGAGGTCACGAGGAGAAACAGAAGACAGGTGGCAGCCAGATCAGCCAGACCATCATAGGAGAAATTGAAGGCCAAAATTAGGATTTGCACACTGTTCAGTACCAAGACACCGCCAATTTTTCGGAAGATTGGGTCTTTAATCTTTGCAAAGGCATAGATACCAAAAACTCCTCCCGTCAGTCCGCCGTCAGCGATAATGGACAGAGTAAAACAGAGTAGAATAATTAGAACTTTTCTCCAGGTTGCTGTTTGCTGATCACTGTAATAAAGAGCACAGAGCCCCAAAAAGAGAGTAACAACCGTATTTTGCATGATAAAGCCAAGACCAGTAACCCAGCCCATCAGAGAGAAAGGGATGATACTGATAAGAGCCAGCAGCCCCAATCGTCTCATATACTTGCGCACATCATGACTGTGCCGATATCCTTCCGCGATACAAAAGGCAAAGACTGGAAAAGCCAGACGGCCTATTATGTGCATACTATTGGCCAGCCAGTTAGGAGAGAGAATATTCATATTGGTAGCCAGTGGAAAAGATACCCAGGCGATATGGTCAATCAGCATGGCAAGCATAGCAAGCAGTTTCAAACTGCTATTGTCAATTATTTTTTTCATAGGATCCTCCTTTTTCCTTTCCTATTATACAAGAAAGAGGTTCTTTTTCCCATTACTTTAGCTTACATTTCTCTCATTTTTCTTACAATTTTGTAAGATTGAAATATTTTTGTCCCAAACTCCTTTTTTATTTCATCATTTTCAAATCTAGAAAACAGTCTAAAACTCTGATTTTTTCTTGACAAATAAGACTGAACGAGGCTGGGACAAAAAGATTTTGATTTTAGGAATTCTTTATTATAAACTTTTAAAATCGATAGATTAGACAAAAAAGTGAACAAGACAAACTTCTGAGTATTAGATAACTCCGTTTTGTTCGCTTTTTATATTTAAGGTTAGACTTTTGTCCCAGACTCTTCTTTGTTTACTTCACTTTAAAGGTCTTGAGATAATTATCCTTTCCAACTTGACCTTCAAAGGATTGGCCATTTTCGAGGTAAGGAAGGTCATCTGACACCGAAGCCTTAACCTTATAAATCTTACCATCAACTTTGAAGAAGTAGACAGTATCCCCTTTGATAACAGCTGATTTAAGGTCTGAAACCACTCCCTTGATGTTTTCTACCGTTTCATTATCCAACTCTAGGTCATTTTTATTGGCATATTTGCTGAGGAGTTCATCTACCGTAGCTGCTACGATGACGTTTTGGTACTCCACGGCATCGACCAATGCATATTCCTTGACCAAGCCTGCATTGTCCTTTAAGCCCATGATATAAAGAGGCTTGTCATTGAGATTAACAAGGATAGGGAAGGTAGCCTTGTAGGCCTTCTCTTGCACTGCTCCTTCTGCGGAAGCACGGGCTGATTCTTCAGTTGCTGAAGCTAGATTGTACTTGGTGATTTCACCAGTGCGCATATTTTCAAGGATAAATCCTAGATTACTTTCGTCAGCATTTGCTGAAGTCACTCCCGTGTAGAGATAAATGTCATTTCCGATAGAAAGATAGTTATAGCCCTCTGTCGTTTGGGTAACATTTTTCTTAGAAATCAAGGCATTCCAGAAGCCGTCTTTATACTTGCCGTTGTAGTTGATTTGTTCGATAGTTTCTTCGGCTGGATAGACACGGTCCACCCATTCTGGCACCTCATCCAAGCTGTATTCCTTGGTTTCTCCATTGGTAGCATCTAAGATAATAACAGATGAAGGACGAGGAACTCCTAGACCAAACTGTTTTTGATAAACGGTTGCTACATAGAAGGGATTGCCTTCATCATCCACCTCAAAGGATGGCGTTTTAAAAATCTTGGTTGAGTACTTGATTCGAAGATGACGTTTGACATCACGATTAAAATACTCAGAGTCTGAATACTTCATGGGCGTTTTTAAATCCACTAATTCCGCATTTCCTGTCACCATATCAACCTTGATATACTCACCAATTCCCTTGGACTGATTATTAAACCATTTGATCGGGTCGGCATACTCTAAAGGTGTCACCCGATAGGGCTTTCCATCAACAGTCAGCTGGGTATAAGTATCTGCTGCTACGTACTGGGAGACCTTATCCGTCAGAGAGCCTAGGTAACGGTCACCAATCTTTTCTGCAGTGCTCCGATCTAGGATTGGAACCTTACTGGTATCACTCTTAGGAAAATCTTTAAAATCTTTTTCTGTGATAGACACCACATTAGCATAATTTTTGGCTTGGAAAAAGCTAGAGGTCACTAGGCTTACCAGACCAGCGAGTGCAAAGATGATACCTGCAGTCAGAAACAATCCTCTACTAAGTTTGGTAAAAAGAAATCCTTCTAGATTGAGTTCGTTGGTAACCTTGCCATGGCGTAGGTGAACTGTCTTGACCAAATTGGTACCCTTGCGGAAACTAAACAAAATGCCCATCACCACTAGATGCCCACAGAGAAAGAAGATGAATTCCCAGCTAGTCAGATTGAAGGGTGGTAAAAAGATATACCAGGTCGTCGCGACCAAAACAAGTTCAAAAAGGATGCGTTTCATCTGAGTTCCTCCTAAATAATCCGTCCTTCCAAATGATCCAGTTCATGTTGGCAGATCTGAGCTGGAAAACCTGTTAGCGTAATGGTCTGCTCCTGCCACTTACTATCACGATAGGAAACCGTAATCGTTTCATAACGAGTCGTTGGTCTCACTCCTGTCAAGGATAAACAACCTTCCTCTGTCTCGTAAGGTCCTTTATAGGAAAGGAGAATGGGGTTAAACATAACCATGGGAACTAGACCAAGATTAAAGATAATCACGCGCTTCTGCACACCAATCATATTAGCCGCCAGACCGACACAGGTCTCTAGATTAGCCAGCAGGGTATCCTGCAAATCCTTAGCCAGATAAAGGTCTTCTTGACTTGCAGGTTTCGAGACCTGCGACAAGAATAAGACATCTCGGACAATTCTCTTTTCCATTCTCTTACGCTCCTTACAACTTTACTTTATTATAGCACAAAAGGGGGCAACTTCTAGTCCTTTCCCTCAAATGCAAAAAAAGTCATCCGAAGATGACTTTCTTTTTAAATCGCATTCTTATCAAGACCAAGTTTACGTTGAACAAACTTAACGATTTCGACGATAAGTATCATTGAGAAGCTTCCAGCTAGAACAATACCCCATTGTGACAAGTCCAGTTTGGTAACATGGAAGATACCTTCAAGCGGTTCTACGACGATTGTTGCCATGAGAAGGATGAAGGATACCAAGATGGACCAGTTAAAGGTCTTAGACTTGAATGGGCCAACTGTCAAGATGGATTGGTAAACAGACTTGACATTGTAGGCATGGAATAGTTGAATCAAACCAAGGGTTGCAAAGGCCATAGTAAGGGCATCCGCATGAATGGCATGATTGTCACCCACATGAACTGGGTAAGCAATTGCAAGTCCATAAACACTCATAACAATAGCTGCTTGGAGTACACCTTGATAGATGATAGAACTCAAAACACCACCTGAGAAGAAGCTTGACTTACGTCCACGAGGTTTGTGGGTCATAACACCTGGCTCAGCAGGTTCAACACCAAGAGCGATAGCTGGGAAGGTATCGGTTACCAAGTTGATCCACAAAAGATGAACTGGCTGCAAGACGTCCCAACCAAACAAGGTTGATAAGAAGATAGTTAATACTTCAGCAGTATTGGCAGAAAGTAAGTACTGAATGGTCTTTTGAATATTTGAGAAGACCTTACGTCCTTCTTCAACTGCGACGATAATGGTCGCAAAGTTATCATCCGCAAGAATCATGTCAGAAGCTCCCTTAGAAACCTCTGTACCAGTGATTCCCATACCGATACCGATGTCGGCTGTTTTCAGAGCTGGCGCATCATTAACACCGTCACCTGTCATGGCAACGACCTTACCTTGGTTTTGCCAAGCTTTCACGATACGAACCTTGTGCTCCGGAGATACACGCGCATAAACAGAGTATTGACCAACGACTTTTTCAAATTCTTCATCAGAAAGTTCGTTAAGCTCAGCACCAGTCAAGACACGGTCTTCCGAGTCATTTTCATCGATAATTCCCAAACGTTTGGCAATAGCTTCTGCTGTGTCTTGGTGGTCACCCGTAATCATGATTGGACGGATTCCCGCTTCCTTAGCGACACGAACGGCTTCTGCCGCTTCGGCACGCTCAGGGTCAATCATCCCAATCAAACCAGTAAAGATCAAGTTGTTTTCAAGCTCTTCAGAAGTAAGATTTTCTGGAATACTATCTATAATCTTATAAGCACCTGCAAGGACACGCAAGGCTTGGTGAGCCATTTCCGAGTTGTTTGTATGGATTAATTCAGTGACTTTCTCATCAATCGGAGCAACATCTCCAGCCTTATCACGAGCAACACAACGTTTCAAGAGTTGATCTGGAGCCCCCTTGACTGCCACGAGGAATTTACCATCTGGCAATGGATGAACCGTTGACATGAGTTTACGATCTGAGTCAAACGGTAATTCAGCTACACGAGGATATTTCTCTAAGAACCCTTTAACATCGTAACCCTTGTCCAAGGCATACTGGATGAAGGCTGTTTCCGTTGGATCCCCAATCAGGTTTCCTTCAGCATCAATCTTGGTATCGTTGGCCAAGACAACAGAACGAAGTAGGGGCATGTCCAAGCCAAGTTCAATCTCATCAGCTGAGTCATGTAGGACTGCGTCATAGAAGACTTTCTCGACTGTCATCTTGTTCATGGTAAGTGTACCAGTCTTATCAGAAGCGATGATTTCTGTTGAACCAAGTGTTTCGACTGCTGGCAACTTACGAACGATAGAGTTTCGTTTTGCCAAAACTTGGGTACCAAGGGCAAGAACGATAGTCACGATAGCAGGAAGTCCTTCTGGGATGGCTGCAACAGCAAGCGCAACAGAGGTCATCAACTCACCAAGTGGATTTTTACCTTGAATGAAGACTCCAACTACAAAAGTAACAAGGGCAATAACCAAAATTGCATAGGTCAAGACCTTAGAAAGGTTGTTCAAGTTTTGTTTGAGTGGTGTATCCGTCTCATCCGCATCTTGGAGCATGCCAGCGATATGACCAACTTCCGTGTACATACCTGTATTGACAACAACACCAAGACCACGACCATAAGTCACGTTTGAGTTTTGGAAGGCCATATTGACACGGTCACCAATACCAGCATCTGCAGAGAGCTCGACAGTCAAGTCTTTTTCGACTGGAACAGACTCACCTGTTAGGGCTGCTTCTTCGATTTTGAGAGAGTTAGCTTCTAGCAAACGTAGGTCTGCTGGTACGACGTCACCTGCTTCAAGGGCAACGATATCACCTGGTACCAATTCTTTTGAGTCAATCTCAGCCATATGCCCATCACGGATAACACGTGCAGCTGGACTAGACATAGACTTGAGGGCTTCGATGGCTTCTTCTGCTTTTCCTTCTTGGTAAACACCAAAAGCTGCGTTAATGATAACAACGGCTAGAATAATGATGGCATCTGCAATATCTTCCCCACCAGAAGTTATGACGGACAAGATGGCTGCAGCCACCAAAATAATAATCATCAAATCCTTAAACTGTTCGATGAATTTAACCAAGAGAGATTTTTTCTCACCCTCTTCGAGTTCATTGCGCCCATATTCAGCTAGGCGTTTCTGCGCTTCGCTTGACGAAAGGCCTTGCTCAGTTGCTTCAACCGACTTCAAGACTTCTTCGGGACTTTGAGTATAAAACGCTTGGCGTTTTTGTTCTTTTGACATATGTCTCCTCCTTGACTTTGTGTGCAAAACAAGCTCTCTTTTGGTTTTATGACAAACAAAAAGAGACATGTTAATCATAACAAGTCTCGCTGTTTAAGATAGTGCCGGAAAACATACTTTTCAGTATACAATTCGGAATGACGACACTATCACAGGTTTCTGCCAGCTACTCCCTTGAGTAGTACTATTATATCAAAATTTGAACAATTTTCAAGGGTTTAAATCCGATGAAACAAGACTAAATTTGAATTTTCCTTTGAAAACCAGTATAATGTAAGAATACTATATGACTAGAAAGGAAGCCCGATGAACCAATCCATGTCAAATCTCAAATTGGCAGAACGTGGAGCCATTATCAGCATTTCGACCTACCTCCTCTTGTCTGCGGCAAAATTAGCGACTGGCCACCTCCTACATTCTTCCAGTTTGGTAGCGGATGGTTTCAACAACGTATCCGATATTATCGGAAATGTTGCTCTCTTGATTGGGATTCGGATGGCCCGCCAACCTGCAGACCGTGACCATAGCTTTGGTCACTGGAAGATTGAAGATTTGGCTAGCTTGATTACTTCCATCATCATGTTCTATGTTGGTTTTGATGTACTTCGGGACACCATTCAGAAAATCCTTAGTCGGGAACAAACACCCATTGATCCTCTGGGTGCAACTCTAGGAATCATTTCTGCAGCGATTATGTTTGTGGTCTATCTCTACAATACACGCCTCAGTAAGAAATCCAAATCCAAGGCTCTCAAAGCAGCTGCTAAGGACAATCTTTCCGATGCTGTCACCTCGCTTGGGACTTCCATTGCTATCTTAGCCAGCAGTTTCAATTACCCTATCGTGGATAAATTGGTCGCTATCATCATCACCTTCTTTATCTTAAAAACAGCCTATGATATCTTTATCGAGTCTTCCTTCAGTCTTTCAGATGGTTTTGATGACCGTCTGCTAGAGGACTACCAAAAGGCCATCATGGAGATTCCAAAGATTAGTAAGGTCAAGTCCCAAAGAGGGCGGACCTACGGTAGCAATATCTACCTTGATATCACCCTGGAAATGAATCCTGACCTATCAGTCTATGAAAGTCATGAGATTGCGGACCAGGTCGAGTCCATGCTGGAAGAGCGTTTTGGAGTCTTTGATACCGATGTCCATATCGAGCCAGCTCCCATACCTGAGGACGAGATTTTAGACAATGTCTATAAAAAACTGCTCATGCGTGAGCAATTGATTGACCAAGGAAATCAGCTAGAAGAACTCCTTGCTGAGGACTTTCTCTATATCCGTCAAGATGGAGAGCAGATGGATAAAGAGGCTTATAAGTCTGAAAAAGAACTTAGTGCTGCGATTAAGGACATTCAGATTACCTCCATTAGTCAGAAAACCAAACTCATTTGCTATGAGCTAGATGGTATCGTCCATACCAGTATCTGGCGTCGCCATGAAACTTGGCAAAACATCTTCCATCAGGAAACTAAAAAAGAAGACAAACAATGACCCTATCCAGTGGATAGGGCCTTTTTGATTATTCCACTTTAAGCAAAGACGGACTATGACGGTTTGGAAGATTTGCTTTTCGAAGCTTGTTTTGCCTCTTTTCTTGCTTGACGATTTTGTTCGATACGCCATTCTCTTTCATAGTACTTCATGGCATCATAGACCCTTTCAGGAAGACCTACATCTAGCAGAAAAATCGGGATGATCAAATCTGCTGACGGATGAAAAGGGAGAATCCTTCTCTTCAACAGAGCTAGAAAGGATTGGGATTTCACATTTTCCTTGTTTTTAAAATAGACTTCAATCCGATAAGAATCCCTATACTTCCCTCGAATCCGAGAGAAGGAAAAGTCCTCTACACCTGCCCAAGCATAGAAATGACTAGGTTTCTTTGGATTTTGTTTGTAGTAAAACCCCTCGACAGTAAATCTCAAATATTCCTTATCGGAACTTAACAGCCTGTATGTCTGATAAACGACTACTCCAGCACAAAAGAGGACAAGCAGTATTAATAACAGACTTATCGTATGAAGTCTGGTTCCCTTTTGCGAGTAAAAATGGAGATAAGAGAGAGGCAGCAAGAAGAAAAGCACTGAAGCCAAGCCAAACAAGGCATTCCAAATGATTTTCTTGGGACTACGTTTAATGACTTTTTCTTCCATCATGCCAACTCACTTAGGTATTCATAGCGTTCGTATTTTTCAAGGAGTGCTTCGTTTTTCTCGTCTAGCTCTTTCTGAAGCGTTGCCAATTTGCCAAAGTCAGAGCCATTTGCCTGCATTTCTTCTTCAATAGCAGCGATACTATTTTCCAAGGCTTCAATTTCGCCTTCAATGCTTGCCCACTCCTGCTTTTCTTGGTAGGTCATGCGTTTCTTGTCTTCACGGACCTTGACCACTTTCTCCTTTTCGGCCTTTTGCACTTGATTGGCCATCTCTGTTTCAAAGGCTTTTTCATCAAGATAGTCGGTGTAATGGCCAAAGAAAGTACGAATCTTGCCATTCTCAAAGGCGAGAATCTTGGTCGCTACCTTATCCAGGAAATAACGGTCGTGGCTAACTGTCAATACAGGACCCACAAAGCCCTGCAAGAAATTCTCCAAGACTGTCAAAGTCGCAATATCTAGGTCATTGGTCGGCTCGTCCAAAAGAAGAACATTTGGTTTTTCCAAAAGCAATTTGAGGAGATAAAGGCGTTTTTTCTCTCCACCAGACAATTTCTCAATCAGGGTTCCATGCGTCGAACGTGGGAAGAGGAACTGCTCTAGCAACTCTGCAATGGAAGTCGTAGAACCACCACTGGTCTTAACCTCTTCTGCTACTTCCTGTAGGTAGTTGATAACCCGTTTGCTTTCATCCAAACCTTCAATTTGTTGAGAGAAATAGGCAATGCGAACCGTCTCACCGATGATAACTTGACCTTTAGTCGGCTCAAGACTTCCTGCGATGAGATTAAGCAGAGTTGACTTCCCGACACCGTTGTCCCCAACAATTCCGATACGGTCTTTGGCTTGCACCAAGAGATTAAAATTTTGTAATATCGGCTTATTCTCATAAGCAAAGGAAACATCTTTAAACTCGATAACCTTCTTACCAATACGGCTAGTTTCAAAGTTCATGGTTAAGTCTGTTTCAGCAACGCCACCTGAAACTTCTTTTTTCAAGTCGTGGAAACGATTGATACGAGCTTGTTGCTTGGTCGCACGCGCCTGCGGTTGTCTGCGCATCCAGGCCAGTTCTTGTTTGTAGAGTTGTTCTTTCTTGTGGAGAAGAGCTGCGTCACGCTCATCTTGCTCCGCCTTAAGGCGAACATAGTCCTGGTAATTTCCCTGATACTCGGTCAAGCCTGCTCGGTCCAACTCGAAAATCCGCGTTGATAGTGCATCTAGGAAATAACGATCATGTGTGATAAAGAGAACGGTCTTCTTGGAATTTTTCAAAAAAAGAGTCAGCCACTCAATGGTCGCAATGTCCAGGTGGTTGGTTGGCTCGTCCAGAAGCAAGAGGTCGTGGTTTCCTAGGAGAACTTGCGCCAACTGAACCCGTCTTCTCAGACCGCCTGACAATTCACCAACTGGAGTCGACAAGTCCTGAATACCCAGCTTGCTGAGGACCGTCTTGACCTGGCTTTCAATTTCCCAGGCTTGGAGAGAATCCATCTCTGCCATGACCCGTTCCAAACGAGCCTGCTTGTCCTCACTGTAATTGAGCATGATTAACTCATACTCACGAATCAACTGGATTTCCTTGAGGTCGCTGGAGAGAACCGTATCCAAAACTGTCTTGCTATCATCAAAATCAGGATCCTGTGTCAAGTAGCCAATCTTGTAGTCATTCTTAGCAGAAAAAGGGCTGACGTCACCATCAAATCCTGAAACACCTGATAAAACATCTAAAAGGGTGGTCTTACCCGTGCCATTGACACCAATGAGACCGATTCTGTCCAAGTCATGGATGATAAAAGAAATATCCTTAAAAACGGTCTTGTCACCGACGGATTTACTTAGTTTTTCAACGATAAAATCACTCATTTTTTCTCCCTCAGGTAAGCATGGATTGCTTGACGATCATTTTCCAATTCTCCATCGACAATGGCAAACTCAATCTCTGTTAAAACCTCTCCCAAGTCTGGTCCTGGCTGGTAACCATATTCCTTAATCAAAATTCCACCGTTAATCTGAATTTCTTTCTTGTCATGAATGGTCAAACTCTGGTAAGTTTCTTTGATGGCTTGTGGGTTGACTTCCTTTCCTTGGGCCTGACGAAGGCTTTCAGCTTGTAGAAGGGAATCCAAGTCAAAGCGGTAACAATCGCGCTTGCTCATCTCTCCTTCTTCTCGCAAAGCCAAAATGGTCAACAAATCCTGAACCTGCTTGGCAAACTGGCGTGAGGTCTTCCAATATTTCAAAAATGGCTGTGCATCTTTAATCTCCAAAGCCCACAATAGAGCTGCCCAAGCTTGTTCAGAAGATTCAAAAGTGAAATCAGTCTCCAAATCAAACAGTCTGTTGAGCTTGTCTTGGCTTCCTGCCATATCTGGAAGATAGTCATAAGCTTGACTTTCAATCATGGAAGACAGACCAACTCGCCAAAAAGGTGCCAGCAATAGTTTATCAAACTCAACGAAGGTGCGCTCCACAGAAATTTTCTCCAAGAGCGGCGTCAAAGTCTTCATCGCTTCAAAAGTTTCTGACTCAAGTTTAAAACCGAGACTGGCCTGAAAACGAAAACCACGCATAATACGTAAAGCATCTTCGTTGAAACGTTCACTAGCCACTCCAACTGCTCGCAAGACTTGGTTTTTCAAATCTTCTAAACCATGGAACAAGTCAATAATTTCGCCTGTCTCATCCAAGGCAAAGGCATTAACTGTGAAATCACGGCGCTTGAGGTCCTCTTCTAGCGAACGCACAAAGGAAACCGCACTGGGTCTACGATAGTCCACATAGACATCCTCTGTTCGAAAGGTTGTTACCTCATACTCCTCGTCCCCATCTAGGACCAAGACGGTTCCGTGCTCGATTCCGATGTCAGCTGTGCGAGGGAAAATCTGCTTGGTTTCTTCTGGATAGGAAGAAGTCGCAATATCCACATCGTGGATGGGGCGATTGAGGAGGGCATCTCGAACAGAGCCCCCAACAAAATAGGCCTCAAAGCCTGCTTCTTTAATTTTTTCTAATACTGGTAAAGCCTTCTGAAATTCAGAAGGCATTTGCGTTAATCTCATAATAAGTGTTCTAATCCATAGACAAGCTCATGACGCTTGACAACTTCTTTGATTCCCAAATTGACCCCTGTCATGAAGGAGCTGCGATCATAGGAGTCATGACGGAGGGTCAATCCTTCTCCCTGATTGCCAAAGATGACTTCCTGATGGGCTACCAAGCCTGGTAGACGGACTGAATGGATGCGCATGCCATCAAAATTAGCACCACGAGCTCCTGCAATCAATTCTTCCTCATCAGGCGCACCTTGTTGGATAGACTCTCGAACTTCTGCCATCAACTCAGCCGTTTTAATGGCTGTTCCACTCGGAGCATCTTTTTTCTTGTCATGATGGAGCTCGATAATCTCCACATTTGGGAAATATTTGGCAGCCTGCGCCGCAAATTGCATAAGCAAGACAGCTCCCAAGGCAAAGTTGGGAGCAATCAAGCCACCCAAATCTTGTTCACGAGAAAATGCTTTTAGTTCTGCAATTTCTTCACTAGTAAAGCCTGTTGTTCCTACGACAGGAGCAAAGCCATTTTCAAGAGCAAAGCGTGTATTTTCGTAGGCAACGGCTGGTGTAGTAAAATCTACCCAGACATCAGCCTCAAATCCAACCAAGGCTGCCTTATCATTGAAGACAGGAATGCCTTTCCATTCTGATTCAGACTCAAAAGGATCCAAAACTGCGACCAAGTCCAAGTCTGGATCAGCCAAGACCATCTGACAAGCAGCTTGGCCCATCTTTCCCTTAAAACCGGCAATAATTACTCGAATACTCATCTCTACTCCTGTCTAAGATACAAAGCTTGTAAGAACACAAAGTGAAAATAGGAGTTCTGATCAAGGAGTGTCTACTCCTTGGAAGAACTATCTTTTTCACACAGGGTTCCAGGCGTGTTCAATTATCAAGATACAAAGGACGTTAGCTGCCCATGAAAAATAGGGAATGGCGCTGACTTGCCATGAAAGGCAAGACAGGCATCTTTTTTCAAGAGGCAGGTAGGCCGTGTTCAATTGCTAAGATACAAAGCTTGTAAGAACAATTTAGACGATTGGTGTATAGCTCAAGGCGATACTACCTTCTCCAAGGTGGGTCCCAATGACACTCCCAAAGGTATTAATTGGAATCTCAGAAGTCACACCACTCTCCATCAAAAGCTGGCGCAAATCCACTGCCTTTTGAGGAGCATTGCCATGGATGACTGTTATACGGTAGTCCCCATCTTTTGTCAACTCCTTGATGATTTCCACCAAACGTTTGATTGCCTTCTTTTCCGTACGAACTTTTTCGTAAACTTCAATCACACCTTGGTCATTAAAGTAAAGGATAGGCTTGATACTGAGGAGATTCCCTAAGATAGCTGCCCCATTTGACAAACGTCCTCCTTTAACCAAGTGGTCGAGGTCATCTACTATGATAAAGGCTGAATTATCAGCAATTTGGATCCCCAACTTCTCCTGAATCTGGGCAAAATCATCACCTTGTTCTGCCCATTCAAAAGCACTCTCTACCATAAATCCTAGAGGGGAACTGGTGATATGGGTATCTGGAAAGGCAATGGTCAAGCCATCATACTCATCCAACATGTATTGGATGTTCTGATAAAAGCCTGAAATTCCTGACGAAAGAAAGAGTCCCAAGACATGGGTATAACCCTCGTCTTTCAAAGAACTAAGAATCTCATCCAATTTGGCAATACTTGGTTGGCTAGTTTTAGGCAATTCTACAGACTGAACCATTTTTTGATAAAATTCCTCAGCAGTCAGATTGACACCTTCAACATACTCCTCCCCATCAATGTTAACAGGAATATCCAAGATAAATAGATTCTCTCTTTGCAGCGTCTTCTCCTCTAAATAGGCTGAAGAATCTGTAATGACAGCTAATTTCATGACTAAAACTCCAAATTGATCCCTGGAAGATCCAAGGCGATTTCTGTTACTTCATACGTCAAACGATTGAGCATGTTCAAACATGGACGTGCCAAGGTTTCGACTTCTTCTTGGTTAAATTCGCTTGGTTCGTTGACAATTCGACCTTCCACGTGGTTAACTTGAGAAATTGTTCCGCTGATGACAAATTTGTCAAAGACAATCATAAAACTCAAGATAACAACAAGCGAAGTTACTTGGTTTTCTTGGTCATGTTGGAGCAACTGAAAGTTCACGTCTACCTTGGTTTCAGGAGCTCCATTTTCATTTTCCCATTCAAAGTTACGAGCATCAAAGTGATACTGGCTAACAAATTCTTGTTCTCGTTTAAGATTCATTTTTCTCTCCCATTGCTACAATTTACTATGCAATTGTACCACATTTTTATCATTTCATCTAGTTTTCTAGGCTTTAGTCAATTCCGATTTCATCTTTAACAACAGCAGCAATCGTATCTACGTAGTAGTTCACTTCTTCTGTTGTTGGCGCTTCTGCCATGACACGCAAGAGGGGTTCTGTTCCACTTGGGCGGACAAGGATACGACCGTTCCCTGCCATTTCCTCTTCCATCTTTTCGATGATGGTTTTAATGGCTGGTACTTCCATGGCTTTTTCTTTCATGGCATTTTCCACTCGGATATTGACCAGTTTTTGTGGGTAAATCGTCACTTCTGATGCCAGTTGAGACAAGCTCTTGCCTGTTTCTTTCATGATTTTAGTCAATTGGACAGCTGATAATTGACCATCACCAGTTGTATTGTAGTCCATCAAGATAACGTGACCAGACTGTTCACCACCAAGGTTGTAGCCTGATTTTCTCATTTCTTCAACGACATAGCGGTCACCAACAGCAGTCACTGCCTTGTTAATACCAGCACTCTCCAAGGCCTTATGGAAGCCAAGGTTAGACATAACCGTTGTCACGATGGTATTTTGAGCCAACTGGCCTTTTTCAGAAAGGTATTTCCCGATGATGTACATGATCTTATCACCATCGACGATGTCGCCATTTTCATCAACAGCAATCAAGCGGTCACTGTCTCCGTCAAAGGCCAAACCAATAGCTGACTGGCTTTCTTTGACCACTTCTTGAAGAGCTTCTGGATGTGTAGAACCCACATTCAAGTTGATGTTAAGACCATCTGGTGTCTCGCCGATAACAGTTATTTGAGCCCCAAGGTCTGCAAAGATTTGACGAGCACTCGTAGACGCTGCACCGTTAGCTGTATCCAAGGCCACTTTCATCCCTTCAAGAGGAGTTCCAGTTGAAACAAGGTAGCCTTCATACTTACGCAAACCTTCTGGATAGTCCACCAAGGTTCCCAATCCTTTGGCACTTGGACGAGGAAGGGTGTCTTCGGCAGCATCCAACAAGGCTTCGATTTCTGCTTCTTTTTCATCATCAAGTTTGAAGCCATCCCCACCAAAGAATTTAATTCCATTATCAAGGGCTGGGTTGTGACTAGCGGAAATCATGACACCTGCACTGGCTCCCTCAGTTTTGACCAAATAAGCTACTGCTGGTGTTGCAAGGACACCGAGTTTGTAGACGTGAATCCCTACAGAGAGGAGACCTGCCACTAAGGCAGATTCTAGCATTTCTCCTGAGATACGTGTATCACGTCCTACAAAGACTTTAGGGGCTTCCGTTTCATGTTGACTAAGAACATATCCACCAAAACGTCCTAATTTAAAGGCCAATTCTGGCGTCAGTTCTACGTTTGCTTCTCCACGGACTCCATCGGTCCCAAAATATTTACCCATGTTGTTAATCATCCTTTTCTACTTTTTTATTTATTCTTGTTTAGACGAGTCTGGTTTTGTTTCTGAACTCGTTGAAGACGAGCTGCTAGTCGAGGACCCTGTTGATGAGGTCATAGACGAAGAACTCGAGCTAGACGATACTGTTTTGGTTGTAATTTTCATTGTAGTGTCAAATGGCATAATGACGCTTGGTAAGACATTTCCATTTTTATCGACTGCTTGTAGAGGAACAGAGGACGAGTAGTTTCTAGTTATCCGTTCACTCGTCGGTAAGATGGCAATGACACGATCTACTTTGGAGAGGGTTTCCTCATCACTAATAACCGTTACTTTTTCATCTGATACAGTAACGGTATCGATTTTCACGCGAGAATCAATCTGACTAGGATCAATCTCCGGCACAACAATGACATTGTCTCGTTTTGCTTTTTTACCAACCTTCACTGTTATCTTTTGCGGTGTCGCAACAGCCGTCAAACCACTCGGTAAATTTTCAATAGTCAGAGGAACTTCGATGGTTCCTACACTAGCATCAGAAAGATCAGCCGTCACCTTAAATTTGCGGGTACTTTCCTGCATCTCACTCGCTAAAGCAACTCTGTTTGAGCCTGTTAGAAAGACCGTCACCTCAGATGTAAAACCACTGATAAAATACTGATCACTGTCATACTGAATATCAATTGGGACATTAAGAACTGTGTTTGTATAAGTCTCCGTCCGCACCTGTCTGGCACTGTTGCTATTCTGATAGTTTGTCAATGTTGCATAGATAAAGAGAATGCAGGCGAAAAAGAAGGAAGAAATGATGTATAGACTATTTTTTCTCATGTTTCAATCCTCCTAGCAAGCGCTCTTTCAGACCTTGCTTTTTCTCTGATTTTGGAAGTAAGATTCTTCTTAACTCCGATTCAAACTCTTCCAAGGTCAAATCATGCTTAAAGACTCCATTATAGGTGATTGAGATTCCACCCGTTTCTTCCGAAACCACAAAGGTAAGAGCATCTGACACTTCCGACAAACCAATCGCCGCCCTGTGACGCGTTCCAAACTCCTTGGAAATCCCGGTATCTTCGGTCAGGGGTAGATAGGCTGAAGTGACGGCAATCCGGTCTTCCTTGATAATGACAGCACCATCATGCAAGGGAGTATTAGGGATAAAGATATTAATCAATAACTCGGATGAAATTTTCGCATCTAGAGGAATTCCAGTAGAGATATATTCCTGCAAGGTTCTCACTCGCTGAACAGCAACCAGAGCACCTATCTTACGCGGACTCATGTACTCGACTGATTTGACAAAGGCACGAACCATTTGCTCTTCTGCACTAATAGGGGCATTGTAGAAGAAATCAGTAGCTCGACCTAATCTCTCCAAACCAGTCCGAATCTCTGGCGAAAAGATAACCACCGCTGCGATAACCCCGTAGGTGATAATCTGATTGATCAACCATGAAATGGTCGTTAAGCCAATCATATTGGACAGAATCTGACCTAGAATAAAGACCAAAACTCCCCGAACCAAGATCATGATTTTAGTCCCTGCAATCGCTTTGGTAAAATGATACAAAATATAAGTCACAATCAAAATATCAATCAGATTGATGACTATCGTCCAAGGACTTGAAAACAAACTCGTCCAGTATTGCAAATTGGATAATTGTTGAAAATTCATCCCTGGCCTCCTCCCTGTCAAAACACTTTCCGTACTATTATACCATTTTCTGCTCATTTTTTCCCCATCCTACTTCATTTTAAATTAAGCAAAATTATGATAAAATAAACTGACTAGAAAAAACGAAGGAGAAATCATGTCTCAACTCTATGATATTACCATTGTAGGTGGCGGTCCTGTCGGCCTCTTTGCTGCCTTTTACGCTCACCTACGCCAAGCCAAAGTCCAAATCATCGACTCTCTTCCCCAGCTCGGTGGTCAGCCTGCCATCCTCTACCCTGAAAAGCAAATCCTTGATGTGCCAGGTTTTTCAAACTTAACTGGAGAAGAGTTAACCAAGCGTTTACTTGAGCAGCTAGATGGCTTTGACACACCTGTTCACCTCAACGAAACTGTTCTTGAAATAGAGAAACAAGATCAAGGTTTTACCATCACAACCAACAAGGGCAGCCACCTGACCAAAACAGTCATCATTGCCATGGGTGGTGGTGCCTTTAAACCTCGTCCGCTCGAATTAGATGGCGTCGAAAACTATGAAAATATCCACTACCACGTTGCCAATATCCAGCAATACGCTGGTAAGAAAGTGACCATCCTTGGTGGAGGGGACTCAGCAGTTGACTGGGCATTGGCTTTCGAAAAAATCGCCCCAACTACTCTTGTTCACCGTCGAGATAACTTCCGTGCCTTGGAACACAGTGTGCAAGCCCTACAAGAATCATCTGTGACTATCAAGACACCATTCGTTCCTAGCCAACTCCTTGGAAATGGAAAAACACTTGATAAACTGGAAATCACAAAAATCAAATCGGATGAAGCCGAAACGATTGAGGTAGACCACCTCTTTGTCAACTACGGCTTCAAGTCCTCTGTCGGAAATCTTAAAAACTGGGGTCTAGATCTCAACCGCCATAAGATTATTGTCAATAGCAAGCAGGAGTCAAGCCAAGCTGGAATTTACGCTATCGGTGACTGCTGCTACTACGATGGTAAGATTGACTTGATTGCAACAGGTCTTGGTGAAGCACCAACTGCTGTCAACAATTCCATTAACTACATCGACCCTGAGCAAAAAGTACAACCCAAACACTCAACCAGTTTATAATAAAAGAACCACGGATCAACGATTCGTGGTTTTATAGTTCATCTGCAATCTTGTTTATTTTTCTGAGTCTGTGGTTGACACCACTTTTGGTCAGGGGATTGCTCAGGCTATCCGCCAACTGCTGGATAGAGTAGTCTGGGTGCTGGATCCGTAAGCGAGCCACCTCCTGCAAATCCACTGGTAAATTTTCCAAACCCATTCTATCTTTGATTTTACTGATATTGTTGATAGTCTTCATACTAGCAGAAACCGTTCGAGCGATATTGGCTGTTTCAGCGTTATTGGCTCGATTGAGATCATTACGGGTTTCACGCAAAATCTTGACGCGCTCAAAATTATCACGCGCCTGCATGGCCCCAATCACAATCAAGAAATCCATAATGTCTTCTGCCCGCTGGAGATAGGTAACTGCACCTTTCTTTCGCTCAATAACCTTAGCGTCCAGCAAAAACTGCTGGAGGAGAGAGGCCAATCCTTGTGCATGGTCCAGATAAACGGAACTAATCTCCAACTGATACTTACCAGACTCCGGATCTCGGATGCTACCATTTGCCAGAAAGGCCCCACATAAGTAAGCACGACCAGCTTCTTCATCTGCTAAAATATCAGGATCAATGCCTGTCTCCAAACCAAAGAAAGAATCCGCAAGTCGCAAATCAGCCAAAAGCTCCTGCACCCTCTCATCGGTATAGACCGTGTAGACACGATTCTTGCGAAGATTGCTTCTCTGATGGTGTCGAATTTCTGACTTAATCTCATAAAAATGGAGAAAGGACTCATAGAGATGCCGAGCCAACTTAGCATTTTCAGTCACAACAGACAAGGTCAGGCCAGAAGTCGAGAGACCGATACTGCCAGACATCTTGATGATGGCAGACAATTCATGACGACTGAGATGGTGTTGACCAAGAATTTCTTCTTTTACTGCAACTGTAAAACTCATTTTCTCACCTGTATGATGCGCATCAATTCGTCTACAATCAAATCGCCATCATGGAAGGCTCCTCCATTTTCCAAACGAAGGAAGTTGGATGAAATCACACGAGGAACCTGCTTGCAAAGACCAGCAAAATCATGCTCTACCTGAACCAAATATTCATCAAAACGGTTGGTATCCATGTATTCTCTAGGAACCTTCTCGATATTCACCAAGACCGTATCGATAAAAGGCCGACCTAAGTGTCGATGGAGGACTTCCACGTGGTCACTGTCTGAAAAGTACTCTGTTTCCCCACGCTGGGTCATGATATTGCAGACGTAAGCGATCTCTGCCTTAGTCTCCAAGAGAGCCTGCCCAATCTCCTCAATGACAATATTGGGCAAAATCGATGTAAAGAGGGAACCAGGCCCCAAGACGATCATATCACTCTCGAGGATAGTATTGACCACTCGACGGCTGGCTTGGGGTGTTTCATCATCCAAGGTATTGGTCACATAGACATGGTCGATCATACCTGGATGATCTGCAATGTGGCTCTCACCTGCCACCTCAGAACCATCTTTAAAGACTGCATGCAGTGTCAAAGGCTGATCGCTTGAGGGGTAGATTTTTCCTGTTGTGTGGAAAAAGAGACTTAGCAGCTGCATGGCATTATAAGTGGACCCTTGCATTTCAGAGAGCCCTGCTATGATGATATTCCCCAGTGGATGACCCGCAAATGCTCCGGCCTCTTCTGAGAAACGGTACTGAAAAACCTTCTCATAAAACTTGGGCATATCCGACATGGCCACAAGGACATTACGGAGATCACCTGGTGGTGTCAGCTGTTGGATATTCTTTCTTAGCTCACCAGAAGATCCACCATCATCAGCTACCGTTACGATGGCTGCGATCTCAACATCCTTTTCTCGCAAACTTTTCAAAATGACGGGGATACCTGTTCCTCCACCAATTACCGTTATCTTTGGTTTTCTCATGAACGGTTTACCGTTTCCTTTCTTCTGTCTTTGTCACGATGGCTTTCATTGACAGGCCAGTTTTTAGCAAGGTCCTCAGCGATTCGTTTTGCAAAGGCAACACTACGGTGCTGTCCACCTGTACATCCTACTGCAATGGTTAAAACAGACTTGCCTTCTTTTTTGTAACTTGGCAAAATGGGTTCAATCAAAGCGAGTAAGTGCTGATAGAAACTTTCAGACTCTTCATGATTCATCACATAGTCATAAACTGCTTGATCCTCACCTGTCTGATTGCGGAGTTCCGGAAGGTAGTATGGATTTGGCAAAAAACGGACATCAAAGACCAAGTCTGCATCGATAGGAATACCATACTTGAATCCAAAAGACATGACCTCGATACGGAAAGACTGGGCTTGTTCTTGGTCTGAAAATTGCTCAGCAATGGTTTTACGAAGTTCACGTGGGGTGAGTTCTGTCGTATCCACCACATTTTGGCTCATGTTTTTCAAAGGTGCCAAAAGTTCACGTTCCAGCTTAATGCCATCTAAAATTCGACCATCTGCAGCAAGTGGGTGACTCCGTCTGGTTTCCTTGTAACGGGCTACCAATTCCTTATCTGCTGCGTCTAAAAAGAGGATTTTGAAGTCCAAATCATCTTGGTTTTCCAATTCATCCAAAACAGCCTGAATCTCTGAAAAGAAGGAACGACTACGCATATCGACTACTAGGGCTAACTTATGGTCATCATCCTTGGTCTCTACCAACTGCAAAAACTTTGGCAAGAGGGCTGGCGGCATATTGTCAATGGTAAAATATCCCAAATCTTCGAAGGACTGAATGGCTACTGTTTTCCCTGCGCCACTCATCCCTGTCACAATCACCAGGTGAAGTTGTTTCTTTGTCATCTATCTCTCCTTATATCAAAAAAAGTTTGGCAGAGCCAAACTTCAACTAGCTTATCCAATCTCTGCGATCACTTCAATTTCGACTTTTACATCACGAGGAAGACGTGCAACCTCTACAGCTGAACGAGCTGGAAATTCCTCTTTAAAGGCAGTCTGGTAAACCTCGTTAAAAGGAACAAAGTCATTCATATCGCTCAAGAAGCAAGTTGTTTTAACAACATGGTCAAAGTCTGTTCCTGCTTCTGCCAAAATAGCACCGATATTTTTCAAGACTTGTTCTGTCTGTTCTTGGATTGTTTTTCCTACAATTTCTCCAGTTTCAGGAGATAGGGGAACTTGACCGCTAGCAAACAAAAGATTGCCAACGATTTTCCCTTGAACATAAGGTCCGATAGCCTTTGGAGCTTTGTCTGTATGAATTGTTTTTGCCATTTCTTTCCCTCACAATTTTTCTAATATTGCATCCCAAGCCTGATCCATCCCTGCCTTGCTGACAGATGAAAAGAGGATGAAGTCGTCACTTGGGTCAAAGTTTAATTTCTTTTTAATTGCTGATTCGTGCTTGTTCCACTTACCACGGGGAATCTTATCTGCCTTAGTCGCAACGATGATAACCGGAATCTCATAATACTTGAGAAATTCATACATCTGTACATCATCTGCTGACGGGTCGTGGCGGAGATCCACCAGACTGACCACGGCACGGAGATTTTCCCGAGTGGTCAAATACTCCTCAATCATGCGCCCCCATTTTTCACGTTCCTTTTTAGAAACGCGGGCATAGCCATAACCTGGTACATCCACAAAACGCATCTTGTCATCAATGTTAAAAAAGTTGAGTAGCTGGGTTTTCCCAGGTTTTCCTGATGTACGAGCCAGATTTTTGCGGTTGAGCATGGTGTTGATAAAGCTAGACTTGCCAACATTTGAACGCCCTGCTAGGGCAATCTCTGGCAGTTCATCCTGCGGATAGTGAGACTTGTTTGCCGCACTGAGCAGGATTTCAGCATTGTGTGTATTGATTTCCATAGTCACCTCTAGGCTGTTTCTAGGATTGGTTTTTCCGTTCCATCAACAGCTTCTTTTGTGATGCGGACCAATTTCACATTTTCCTGACTTGGCACTTCAAACATAACATCTAGCATGGTTTCTTCAATGATTGAGCGAAGACCACGCGCACCAGTTTTGCGTTCGATGGCTTTATTAGCAATCTCTTGAAGGGCTTCGTCGTCAAATTCCAACTCAACGTCATCATAAGAAAGTAAGGTTTGGTATTGTTTCACCAAGGCATTTCTTGGTTCTTTCAAGATGCGAACCAAGTCATCGACCGTCAATTGCTCAAGAGCAGCAAAGACCGGCAAGCGTCCAATCAACTCAGGGATAATACCGAATTTTTGAATATCTTCTGCGATGATTTCTTGCATGTAAGAGCTATTTTCATCAATCGCCTTGTTATTTTGACCAAATCCGATGACTTTTTCACCCAGACGCTGTTTAACGATTTCTTCGATACCATCAAAGGCACCACCCACGATGAAGAGGATATTCTTGGTATCTACCTGAATCATCTCTTGTTGCGGATGTTTGCGTCCACCTTGAGGCGGTACGCTAGCGACAGTTCCCTCGATAATCTTGAGAAGAGCTTGTTGTACCCCTTCACCCGAAACATCACGTGTGATAGACACGTTCTCGCTCTTCTTGGCAATCTTGTCAATTTCATCCACGTAGATAATTCCACGCTCTGCACGTTCGATGTTAAAGTCAGCAGCCTGCAAGAGTTTGAGGAGGATGTTTTCCACGTCCTCACCCACATAACCAGCCTCAGTCAGAGCTGTCGCATCTGCGATAGCAAAAGGCACATTTAAGCTCTTAGCCAAGGTTTGGGCCAAGAAAGTTTTCCCAGAACCAGTTGGGCCAATCATCAAGATGTTTGACTTCTGCAAATCCACATCTTCTGACTCTTCACGCGTATCGTGGAAATTGATGCGTTTGTAGTGGTTGTAAACTGCCACTGCCAAGGCACGTTTGGCACGATCTTGACCGATAACATAGTGGTTCAAGATATTGAGGAGCTCGATTGGTTTTGGTACTTCAGACAAGTCTGCCAAGACTTCCTCAGCCAACTCCTCCCGAATGATTTCCTGGGCCAATTCCACACATTCATTACAGATAAAGGCATTATTCCCAGCGATTATTTTCTTTACTTCTTCTTGGCTTTTGCCACAAAATGAGCAATAAACCATCATATCATTTTTCCTATTTGTAGGCATGATTTCCTTCCATTCTAATTTATCATTCTATCTAAAATAAGGTCATATAAAAAGCGTGGACACTATTGACCAGATTGGTAAAAGCATTCAACCAGAGTAAGGCAGACAGTCCATAGCGCTTCTTACGAAAAGCCTGTGCTCCAGTCAAAATACAGATCACACACAAAAAAGCTGTAAAAAATCCAAATATACTGCGCTCCATTAGACTTCCTTTCTCTTTCGGTATTGGATGGTGAAATCATAGTTGTTTTTCTCATCTCGCTCATAAGATTTGCTTGCGACTGTCTCAAAAAGAGACAAGTCAAAATCCTCAGGGAAATAGGTGTCTCCCTCCACCTGAGCATGAATCTGTGTCACGATGATTTCATCTAAATAGGGCTCAAAAGCCTGAAAAATCTGTTTTCCGCCAATGATATAGAGATTTTTTCCCTGACTCTGATACCACGCTAAAACAGACTCCACATCTTGAAATACGAGCGCCCCATCTATGACTTCTTCGCTATTGCGCGTTAAAATCAAGGTTTGCCGTTTTGGAAGCAGACGACGTCCCATGCCATCAAAGGTCACTCGACCCATCAGTATAGCATGATTTAAAGTTGTTTCCTTAAAATGTTGCAACTCTGCTGGCAAATGCCAAGGGAGACGATTTTCTTTCCCAATCACACCTTTTTCATCTTGGGCCCAAATGGCTATGATTTTCTTTGTCATGCTTCCGTCCTTTTTATTGATACTACTATTTTATCAAAATTCTCCCAAAAAGGCTGTTTTGAAACGCGCGCAAAAGAGAGAAAAGGAGCAGGCTTCATTCAGCCTGCTCCTATCGTCCCTAGGACATATATTTTTTTGCTTCTGATTCGATTTTTTCAACCACTTCTTGGATACTTAGTCCAGTTGTGTCAAGGTAAACTGCATCCTCAGCCTGTTTGAGAGGTGAGGTTTCACGGTGACTATCCTTGTAGTCACGCTCAGCAATCTCTTCTTTCAACGTTTCAAGGTCTGTTTCAATCCCTTTAGCAATATTTTCCTTGTAACGACGCTCTGCTCTTTCTTCAACAGAAGCCACTAAGAAAATCTTGAGTTCAGCTTGTGGTAAAACAACTGTCCCGATATCACGCCCATCCATGACGATACCACCTTGCTGAGCAATCTCTTGCTGGAGCGAAACCAGTTTCTCACGCACCTCAGGAATGGCAGCGATGCTTGAAACCTTGTTGGTCACTTCATTTTCACGAATCGGATGGGTAATATCAACATCTCCTACAAAAACAAGTTGCTCACCTGTTTCTGAACGTCCAAAACTAATGGGGTGTTGGTTAAGAAGCTCAAGAAGTTGGTCTACATTTTCTGCATTCAACTGGTGCTTGAGCGCTATATAAGTCGCAGCACGGTACATAGCACCTGTATCGAGATAAGTATATCCAAAATCCTTAGCGACAATCTTTGCGACCGTACTCTTGCCACTCGAAGCTGGACCATCGATAGCAATTTGAATTGTCTTCATGACCGACTCCTATCTTGTCTTAATCACATCACCTGGGTTGGCAAACCAAGATCCAGATGACATGTGAGAAGGATTTAGGGCTTCTAGCTGGGCAATGGAAATCCCTGCACGTTGAGCAAGAGCTGCTTCTCCCTCTCCAGGCTGTACTGTAAGTGTTCCTTCACCCTCTGTAGTATGTTCTTCCGAACTGCTCTGTGAAGGTGTTGATTCAGAAGAAGCTGTTTCCTCTACCTTGCTACTTGAAGATGATGATGCTTCCACTTTAGAACTTGCACTTGTAGAAGGAGACGATGCATCATAGAAGTCCTTCAAAGATGAAGTACGATTGCTTCCTCCGGTTGATAGGTAAATCAATACAACTACCATTGCTACAACAATTACAAAGAAGAGGCTAGCTAGAACCGTCAAGACACGATTCGCAACAACGCCTTTCCCTTTTTGTTTCCGGTGTCGACGCTCTGATCTTGTTTCTTCCTCATTGTTTTCGTAAATATCTTCTTGCCACGGTTCTTTTTCCATACCTTACTCCTTGTTTTTTTTACATTTTCTTATTACAATATAAATATGAAACTCACACTTATACCCGAACGGTGCATCGCCTGCGGGCTTTGCCAAACCTATTCTGAACTCTTTGATTACCATGATAATGGAATCGTTCGCTTTTACGATGATCCAGTCGAATTGCAAAGAGAAATCGCTGAGACCAGCGATGTTCTGGAGGCCATCAAAAATTGTCCTACACGTGCACTCCTAAAAGATCCATCGTAGGAAGCAGGAAATAAATATAATTGATTTCTTCTCATTTTTCCCACACTTACTAGTTTAGCATATTTCTAGGTAAAATTATAGTCTTTTTTGGTTATTTTTTTCCTTCAACAAGAGAAAGGTCACTTTTTTCTTTGACGAGATAGAGTGGTCTTTTTTTGGTTTCTAGATAGATCTTACTGCAACTTATAATCTAAATTTCTCAATGAGAATAGACTCCTACCATTCTATTTCCTTTACTTTCTTTACAAATTCGTCCCACTCTTGTATACAATCTTTGGATAAACATATATCCGTATAATTGAACGATAAATCTTTAATACTCTTCCACAAATCAAAAGAATTTTTCGCTTTTTCTGTTTCTATTCTTTTGTTAACCATTTCAATAATTGTGTTATCTATCTCTTCCTTGTCATCTAAACTTAGAAATCTCCATTCAATTCCATTTGTATAAATTACTTTTTTATACCATAAAAGGTCTCCAATAAGTTGTCCCATCTCTTGTTCATTCTTTTCAGTTATATGTTCAAAGCTGTCCGATATGGTTGATTTGATTTCTTCCTCTGTAATTAAAGGATGATTTAAATTCTTAACTTCCACGCATCCTCGAAGTTTCTTCCATTCTTTAATTTCTATACTTTTTCTGGATTCGTTTTCATAAGTCTTATCTAAAATAACTATATCAGGAAAATTACTTAGACCATAATATATTTGTCCCATATTACTCTTTCTTCTTCCGAAGACATATCTTTTTGATAAACTATCTTTTAAAGTTGGCTTAATTATGTCAGCAACTATAGAATACAATTCAGCTTCTACATTATTTTGTTTCTTAATAAGTCCGATTTCTTCAGTATAATCCTCTTTACTTAGCATAAAATAATCCTCCTAATTTTTTTATTTCTTAAGTTTCCACTTTTGCAGTAAATATCCCTACATAAATCCATTATACCGTATCAAATCCCTAGTTACTTTAAAGACCACCAAAAACCACCAAAATTCCGGAGTAAAAGAATTATAAAAACAAAAAGTAACTACACTAGATAAATTCTATCTTTGTTTTGACTTACCATCACTTTTTTCTTTGACGAGATAGAGTGGTCTTTTTTTGGTCTCTAGATAAATCTTACTGATATACTTACCGAGAATCCCAATCGTCAGGAGTTGAATCCCTCCAAGAAAGAGAATGACAGCCATCAGAGAGGTCCAGCCAGATGTCGGATTTCCCAAGATAAGGGTCCGAAACACCACAAAAACAGTCATCATAAAAGAAATAAAACAAGATAGGAGTCCCGCTACAAAGGCTATACTCAAGGGAAAATCTGAAAAGTTAAGAATTCCTTCAATCGAGTAGAAAAAGAGTTGTCTAAAACTCCAACTGGTCTTGCCAGCCTGTCGTTCAACGTTTGGATAATCAAGATAGTGCGTTTTAAAACCCACCCAGGCAAAGAGTCCTTTAGAAAAACGATTGGACTCGGTCAGGGTCAAAATAGCATCTACCACAGATCGTCTCATCATGCGAAAATCACGGACACCTGAGGGCAGAGCTACTGGGCTAATTTTTTGCATGAGGCGGTAAAAGAGGTCAGCACAGAAACTGCGGAAAAAGGGTTCTCCCTCCCGACTAGTTCTCCGTGTTCCAACACAGTCTATATCTGCATTTTGGTCTAGTAAGGCTTTCATCTCAAGTAGCATACTAGGAGGATCCTGAAGGTCTGCATCCATCACGACCACCAAGTCTCCAGTTGCATGCTGCAAGCCTGCGTATAAGGCTGCCTCTTTCCCAAAATTTCGTGAGAATGAGACATAACGGACCGTAGGATTCTGCTCCCGATAGGTCTTCAAAAGCTGCAGGGTCCCATCGATTGAGCCATCGTCTACAAAGACATATTCGACATCTGCTCCCAAGTCAGGAAGCAGAGCTTCCACAGACTGATAAAAAAGAGGAAGTACTTCCTCTTCGTTTAGACATGGGACGATGATTGAAATCATCATCTTAGTCTTCAAATCCATTTGGATGCTTGCTTTGCCAACGCCATGCGTCTTCACACATTTGGGTGATGTCGAGTTCTGCTTCCCATCCGAGCTCTGCTTTGGCTTTTGCTGGGTCTGAGTAGCAGGCAGCGATATCACCTGGGCGGCGTTCTACGATGCGGTAAGGAATAGGACGTCCCACTGCTTTTTCCATATTTTGGATAATTTCAAGAACGGAATAACCTTTACCTGTTCCAAGGTTATAAACATTAAGACCTGAACCTTTTTGGATTTTTTTCAAAGCTGCAACGTGACCTTTAGCTAAATCGACAACATGGATATAGTCACGAACCCCGGTTCCATCTTCTGTATCGTAATCATCTCCAAACACTTGTACTTGTTCTAGTTTGCCCACTGCTACTTGTGAAACATAAGGCAAGAGATTGTTTGGAATTCCGTTAGGATTTTCTCCCAAGTCTCCACTTTCATGCGCTCCGATTGGATTAAAGTAACGAAGCAAAACCACATTCCATTCTGAATCTGCCTTGTAGATATCCGTCAAAATTTCCTCTAGCATGAGCTTAGTACGACCGTATGGATTGGTCACTGAAAGCGGAAAATCTTCTAAGATTGGAACTGTATGAGGGTCTCCGTAAACTGTCGCAGAAGAACTGAAGATGATGTTCTTACATTTATTTTCTTCCATAGCTTTCAAAAGACTAACAGTTCCTGCGATATTGTTGTCATAGTAGGCAAGAGGGATGCGGGTTGATTCGCCAACAGCCTTCAAACCAGCAAAGTGAATGACACCAGTCGGTTCTTCCTGCTTGAAAATATCTCTGAGTGTATCTGTATCACGAATATCTGCCTCATAAAAAGGGATCTCAACTCCTGTGATTCTTTCAACAACTTCTAAACTTTTACGATTGCTATTGACAAGATTATCCACCACAACGACTTGATGACCTGCTTGGATCAACTCAATAACAGTGTGGGTTCCGATAAATCCAGCACCACCAGTTACCAAAATCTTTTCTTGCATCTTTCTTCCTCGATTCTCGGATTATTTTTTCTTATTTTATCATTTTTGATAGGGAATGTCATTTGACATCCTAAACTACCTGCTAAAATTTCAGTAAAATTTTATTCGCTTTTTACTCGTTTGACATAGTTTTCAATTGGATATTTTACTGGATCCAAAGTCAACTCCTTGTCTTGGACAAGTTGAGCTAGATGATATCCGATGATTGGACCCGTTGTGAGACCTGATGAACCTAGACCACTAGCCGCATAGGCACCTGCTAAGCCAGGTACTTCCCCAAAGAAAGGGGAGAAATCACTGGTATAGGCACGGATTCCTACTCGCTCACCTCTTTTAGTAGCTTCAGCCAAGGCTGGGTAGTATGGCAAGGCTGCTTCCTCCATTTGTTGAAGCAAGGTTTCATCTACCGTCAAATCAAATCCCATATCATTTTCATGGGTAGCTCCTAGGGACAATTTCCCACCTGCAAAAGGAATCAAATCCCACTCCCCTTCTGGCATGACAACAGGGTGAGATGCTAGGTCTTTAGAGAGCTGATAATCTCGGAGTTGCCCCTTTTGGGGACGAACATCTACCTCATATCCTAAAGGTTCCAAAATGTCCCCCAACCAAGCTCCTGTCGCCAAAATAACCTGATCAAACATCTCTTCACCAATCTGGTAACCGGATGCTAAAGGTGTCAGACTCACTTTTTCTTTGACCAGCTTGACTTGACTGGCTTCTAGCAAACGAGTCACTAAGAGGTGACCATCTACTCTCGCTCCACCAGAAGCATAGAGCAGGCGGTCAAATCCCTGCAAACCAGGGAATAATTCATTTGCAGATGCTTGGTCTAAAATGGCTAATTGACCTATCAAGGGAGATTCTTCCCTACGCTGAAGAGCTAGTTCATAGAGTTCTTCCAACTTGGATTCGTCCTTTTTCAAGAGATAAACTCCTGAGCGTTGGTAAAAGTCGATTTCCTGACCAGACTTTTCTAAATCAGCCAACAAATCCACATAAAAGTCAGCCCCCAAACGCGCCATCTTATACCAGACTTTATTACGGCGTTTGGAAAACCAAGGACTGATAATTCCCGCTGCTGCCTTGGTTGCCTGACCCTGACCATGGTCAAAAACTGTTATCTCTAGGTCAGCTTCTTTAGAGAGGTAGTAGGCAGCTGTCGCCCCCACAATCCCTGCTCCAATAATGGCAACTTTTTTCATTGTCTTCACCTTCTAACTAGATATGGTGGAAAGGATCGGTCGATGCTTGACTAGGCAAAATATCAATAGACCAGCCCTTTTCTGTCTTCCATTGAGTAAGGAGTGCAGCGATTTTTTCCACAAAAAGCACTTCGATATAATGTCCTGGGTCCAGTGCTAACAGGCCATCAGACAGCATATCCTGAGCTGTGTGATAGTAGATATCGCCAGTGATATAGACATCTGCTCCCTTAGCTAGAGCATCCTTATAGAAAGATTGGCCACTACCACCACAGATAGCCACTCTTGAAATGAGCTTCTGCAAATCACTCTCTTGATAATGCACCATTCGAAGACTATCAAGACCAAAGACTTGCTTGACATGCTGGGCCAATTCCCCAAATATCTGAGTTTGAATATTTCCAATCCGCCCAATCCCACGTCCTGGGCCTGTTTCTTGCAGATAGGTCGTGTCCTCAATACCTAGCATCTGGCAGAACCAGTCATTTAACCCGTTATCAACGATGTCAATATTGGTATGGCTGACATAAACCGCAATGTCATGCTTGATCAGGTCGATGTAAATCTGATTTTGCGGACGGCTAGCTACCAGATCCTTGATGGGACGAAAGATTGGCGCGTGCTTGACGATAATCAAGTCCACACCCTTTTCAATGGCCTCTGCCACCGTCTTTTCTCGAATATCGAGAGCCACCATGACTCTTTGGGTCTCCTTGTCTAGAGTACCGATTTGCAGGCCACGACTGTCACCCTCCATTGAAAACTCCTGAGGGCAAAAGCCTTCATAAGCTCTAATTACTTCACTTGCTAGCATGGAGCACCTCCTTGATGGCTTGAATTTTATCTACAAGAACTTGACGTTCCTCAATATTTTTTTCTGGGATTTGATTAAGGGCAAACTCTAACTTAGCAGCTTCTTTTTGCCATTTTTGGACAAAGACTGGGCTGACTTCTTTGGACAAGAAGGGACCAAAGCGAACATCACTGGCTGATAGCTTCATTTGTCCTGCTTCCACCACCAAGATCTCATAAAACTTACCAGCTTCTTCTAGAATGCTTTCTGCTACAATCTGAAATCCGTGCTCTTGTAACCAGATGCGCAAGTCGTCTTCACGATTATTGGGTTGGAGGATTAAACGTTCTACACTCGCAAGCTTATCCAATCCTTCTTCTAATATGGTCGCAATCAAACGTCCTCCCATACCAGCAATGGTGATAACCGACACTTGGTCTGCCTCTTCAAAGGCTGCCAAGCCATTGGCTAAACGGACTTGGATTTTCTCCTTTAGACCGTGAGCCTCAACATTTTTAACCGCAGACTGGTAAGGACCTTCCACCACTTCCCCTGCAATAGCGCTTTTGATTTGGCCTCTCTCAACTAACTCAATAGGCAGATAAGCATGGTCACTCCCCACATCTAGTAAAATAGCTCCCTGTGGTACAAAAGACGCCACCAATTCTAATCTCTTTGAAATCATCTTCTCTCACTTTCCAAAACTCTGTTACCTCTTATTATACCACATTTCATACTCTTCAAAAATCAAATTCAAACCGCGTCAACGTCGCCTTGCCGTACTCAAGTACAGCCTGCGGCTAGTTTCCTAGTTTGCTCTTTGATTTTCATTGAGTATCAGCTAGCAATCTTGCACCTAAAAAGACCGCAATCCACAGATTGCAGTCTTTCTTTATTTTCTAGCTTGGTAACGACTGGTTAGAATGAAAATCACGGTAAAGACCAACATCATGGCCCCATAAACAGGCAGTGTTTGTCCTGTAAGTGTCGAAATTTCAAGCAGTTTCTGGATTCTTGGGAAGAGAGCTGTGGCTAGGAAACCACCTACTGACCAGACAATCAAGAGGACACGCCAGAGGGTAAATGGCATGCAGGCTCTAAATACAGATAAGAAACCGATAGACCCCAAGAGATAATAGAGTAGGGTTGAGATTTCTAACTCAGACCAACCTTGACTCGCTCCAAAAATTTTCACAAAAAGAACGCTGAACACAACCATCAGTGCGCTTGGTAGGGCACGAAGCATGGATTTTCTGAGGAAGTTTGCTTCGACTGGTTTGATATTTCGCTCAAAAGTCAGAACAAATGGCGGGAACCCTTCCACGAACTGGTCAATCATGGTAATCTGGATTGGAATGAAGGGGAAAATCAAAATCCACTCAGACCGTCCTAGAAGAGCACTGGCGATACAGATGACAGCGAGCAAGAAGGAATAGATTGTCTTTATCAAGAAAATCGGTGCAATATGGGCAATGTTATTGACCACACGACGACCTTCAAAGAGAATCTCAGGAACATCATTAAAGTCAGAGTTCAAGAGAACCAGATTAGCAATCTGACGAGTCGCAGGATCTCCTTCAGCCATAACGATCGAACAATCTGCTTCGCGGAGAGCTAGGATATCATTGACACCATCCCCTGTCATTGCCGTTGTATGCCCTGCTTTTTTCAGCGTTTGGATGATGAGTTTCTTTTGATGAGGGGAAACACGACCGAAAATAGCTGTCTCTTCAGCCATGGCAATCAATTCCTCATCCGTGATTTTTGAGCAATCTACATAGCTGTGATAGTCTGCAAAACCAGCCTTTTGGGCAATGCTGGAAACCGTGACTGGATTATCACCAGAGATAATCTTGAGGCCTACTTCCTGGGAACGAAGATAGTCTAGTGTCTCAGCTGCTCCTTCTCGAATCGGATCCAAGATTTCCAGCAAGGCCAGGGCCTGAATATCAGATGGTTTCTGTGGTTTGTGGTGGTCTAGTTTTTCCTGACTAAGGGCTAATACCAAGACACGTGAACCTCTCTCTAGAGCCTCTCTGGCTTCAGGGACTTCATTGTCCAACAACATCTCGGGCGCTCCTAAGAAAACAGTTCCCAAATCTTCCAACTCCATAGCTCCCCACTTACGGTCGCTTGAGAAAGGAAGATTCGAAAGCATAGGATAGGAAACCTGACCTTGGAAACGCTGGCGAATGGCTTGGGCTGTTGGATTTTTATCCTCACTATGAGCTATGTAGCTGGTCAGAATGTTAGTAATAGCCTCATCATCATAAGTTTCCGTCAGAGGAAGAACCGCCTCCACCTGCATCTTTCCTTGGGTGATGGTGCCCGTTTTGTCCAGACAGAGCATATCCACGCGCGCCAAGGTCTCGACAGAGTACATCTCCTGCACCAAGACCTTTTTCAAGCCCAGCTTAATCACCGCAGTCAAGAGCGAAGTAATGGTCAAAAGGGCGATTCCCTTAGGCAACATTCCCAAAAGGGCTGTTGACGAATTTACAACGGATGACTTGAGGGGCAAGCCTTTTAACATCAAGGCTTCTAACAAGAGAGCTAGACCAAAGGGAATGATAATTTTCCCAGTAAAACCAGCTAGCTTGTCTAGCGATTTCATGATACGGGAGTTGATTGGTTTCACTGTCTTAGCTTCCAGCATGAGTTTGGCAGCATAGTTTTCTGCCCCGACATGGTGGACTTGAGCCAAAACTGCGCCACTGGCTAGGAAACTCCCTGATAAAAGCAAGACATCCACTTCTTTTTGCACCAAATCACTCTCACCCGTCAACATAGCTTCATTGACTTCCGCAAATCCTTCCAGAACCAGAGCATCACTAGGAATCTGCTCTCCAGCAGACAAACGAATGACATCTCCTAGAACCAACTCTTCTGGATCGAGAGCAACTTCTTGACCATCACGAATGGTTTTGACCTTTTCCTTGGTCATGAGATTGAGCTTGTCCACCATGTGTTTGGCCCGTAGCTCAGTCACAATCCCAGAAAAAGCGTTAAAGCAGATAACGGCAAAGAAAACCAGATTGCTCCAAGCCTGCACAAAGGCCAGCGCTAGAGCAATAACAAAGTTTAATGCGTTAAAAAGTGTAAAAACATTTCGTTTGATGATTTGCCAAGTACTGGTACTGGCCGAAGCGGTAAAGTCATTGACCAAACCTTGAGCCTGTCTTTCCTTGACTTCTCTTTGGGTTAATCCCATTATCTTATTTTTATCCATAAACTCTATCATATCATTTTTTTTAAAAGAATTCTAATCCCATCTAAAACTGTTAGCTGATAACTGAAAAAGTTTGCCAGCAGTCTTTTGATAAGGTATAATAATAAAAGCAATACAATCGAAGGAGATCTCATGTTTTATACTTATTTGCGTGGACTAGTCATGCTGATCTTGTGGTCCATCAATGGCAATGCCCACTATCACAATACTGATAAAATCCCTAGCCGAGACGAAAACTATATCCTCGTCGCACCTCACCGTACCTGGTGGGATCCTGTTTACATGGCCTTTGCGACCAAGCCAAAACAGTTCATCTTTATGGCCAAAAAAGAGCTGTTTAACAACCGTATCTTTGGCTGGTGGATCCGTATGTGTGGCGCCTTTCCTATCGACCGAGAAAAACCTAATGCCTCTGCCATCAAGTACCCTATCAACGTCCTCAAAAAAAGCGACCGCTCTCTCATCATGTTTCCAAGTGGGAGCCGTCACTCAAACGATGTCAAGGGTGGCGTAGCCCTGATTGCCAAGATGGCCAAAGTCCGTATCATGCCTGTTACCTACACCGGTCCTATGACCTTGAAAGGCTTGATTAGCCGTGAACGTGTCGATATGAACTTTGGAAATCCTATCGATATCTCAGACATCAAGAAAATGAATGATGAAGGGATTGAAATGGTTGCAGACCGTATCCAAGCAGAATTCCAACGTTTGGACGAAGAAACCAAGCAATGGCACAATGATAAAAAACCAAACCCACTCTGGTGGTTTGTCCGCATCCCTGCCCTTATCCTTGCAGTGTTTGTTGGTATCCTAACGATTATCTTTAGCTTTATCGCAAGCTTTATCTGGAATCCAGATAAGAAGAGAGAGAAACTTGGTTAAAAAATACAATTATCCCTTGGCAAAAGCCAAGGGATATTTCTTTTATGCAATTTTCCATTTTTGGGACAACCAGTTGGAAAAGGCTAGAAATCGCTCAGCCACTTGCTCATGATGCCCGTAAGGATCAAAGACAAACTGACCAGTCGGATAATGTTGCTGAAGACTGGTATGAATCTGCTCAGCATAAACTGGTGCTTGAGCCAGACGATTGGTATGATGGGCTCCTTCTGTTTGACCATTCTGTAAATACAACAAACAGTCCAAATTTTTCACCTTTTCATCCCTGCAATAAGTCGTAAAATCAGGATACCAAAAGGAACCGCAGATAGAGAAGATACAGGAGAACTTGTCAAAATGGAAAAGACTGTATACTGCTGCCAAACCACCTAGTGAGTACCCTCCATAGGCAAGGCGATTTTTGTCCAGACGATAAAGCGACTGCAACTTATCTAAAAGACCTCCAAATAAATGACTATGATAGGTATTTGCCTGACCGCCAAAATCCGGAGCCCCCTCTCTCAGAGCAGAGGCCTTCCAGGGTGTGTAGTCATCTAGGCGATTTTTAGAGGTCAAGCCCACTAAAATCACAGATTCAGAAAGGGAAGATAGGAAATCCAAGTTTCCATCATTCAAGAGAACAGCTGGATAGGTTTGGTTGGGATCATAAGTCGAAGGAAGGCTGACCTTGACTTGGATCCCTTCCCAGTCAAACTCATTATTTATTGATAAAGTCATTGATTTTCTCAAGGGAATCAATCACTGCTGGACCATAGTCCATTAACTCATCGTAAGAAATGGTCATGATTTTTTGATTCTTAATAGCAGGAACATTTTCCAAAACTTCATTTGCCTTCATCAACTCTACTGCGTTAGCATCCAATTTTTTATTGCGGTCGCTGGTTACATAGATAATCAACTCAGGATCCATTGACACGAGATTTTCCAAGGTCAAACCTGATGTTCCCGTTGCAACGTTGGTATAACCAAGTTGATTTAGAAGGCTCTCTTGCAAAGCAGACTTGTAAGCACCGAAGGTTTCGTCATTATAAGCAACCATAATCAAAGCCTTTTTCTTTTCACCTTGGCTTGTTGGATTTGCTTTCTTAACAGCGTCAATTTTAGCTTGTAATTGGGCTGCGTATTCATTGGCCTTGTCCTGAACATTGAAAATCATTCCAAGATTTTTGACATCTTCTACGATATTTCCCAAATCTTGCTGAATTGTTGAGAGAGAAGCTTTTTGCGTATAAACTGGGATTTTGTTTTCATTCCAAGCGCTAACTGTTCCCAAGGATTTTTCTGAAAACATCATGTTTCGACCCATCACCGCATCTGGCTCATAAGAAAGGACTGTCTCTTGAGAGACTGTTTTTTTATCACCAATTTGAGGAATGGTCGCAATCGCGTCCTTGTATTTGTCTGTTACAGCATTGTCAGGGTTGAGCATGCCAGCAATTTTATCCTTCAAGCCTAACTCCAATAAGATTTCAGTGGTTGAAAGATTGTTGGTGATAACTTTTTCAGGTGCCTTGTCAAAGACTTGTTCGACTTCATTTCCCTTAATATCATAGGTTTTAACCGTTAACGGATAAGTCGTCTCTGTGCTGGCCTTTTGACTTGTTTCTGTGCTAGACTGTGTGGTAGCTTTTTCTGTAGTAGTGTTACCACAAGCTGCCATGGTTAAGGTAGCTACTGTTACGAGTAAAATGCTTAGTGTTTTTTTCATCTTATTTTCCTTTTTACTTTTATAAATAGTGAATCATGGCTTGCTGATCCTCGGTCCAAGTCACCTGACTTTGAACTCCGTATACAGTTTGCAATGACTCAGGGGTGATGGTCTCCTTTGGAGTCCCTTGGTAAAGGATTTCTCCCTCTTTCATCAGATAGAGATAATCCGAATAGCGACAAGCAAGTTGAATATCATGTAGGACAGCTAGAACATTGACCTTGAGATTCTTCACAATGGCCAGCAAGTCTAACTGGTACTTGATATCCAGGTGATTGGTTGGCTCGTCCAGGAGCAAGAGAGTCGGTTCTTGCGCCAAGGCGCGTGCTAATAAGACTCGCTGTTTCTCCCCACCTGAAAGAGACGAATAGAGACGAGTTTTCTTCTCAAGCATATCCACCTTGACGAGAGCATCTTGAACGAGGGCATAATCCCTTTCCTTTTCCTTCTGTAAAAAAGAGAGGTGTGGAGTCCTTCCCAGCAAGACGATTTCCTCAACTGTACAATCAAACTGCAATTGATTAAACTGGGTGACGACCGCCATCTGCTTAGCTGTTTCTTTGAGTGACCAATGTTCCAAAGGCTTTCCATCTAAGCTTATCAAGCCTTTGTCCGCCTTTTCCTGACGATAGAGGAGTTTAAGCAGGCTGGTTTTTCCACTTCCATTTGGCCCTAATATCGTATGAAATTGATGCCCCTCAACCTTAAGAGAAACTCCTTTGAGGATTTTTTTCTCTCCTAGTCCAAAGTGGACATCCTGACAAATCAAGTCCATATCAGGCCCTCACCTCCCTTCGCCTACCTCCAACAATGTAGATAAAGAAGGGAGCACCTACTAAGGCTGTGAAAATACCAATCGGCAACTCAGCGTTTGGAATGATGACACGAGAGAGTACATCTGCCCAGATGACAAAGAGGGCACCCAGCAAGGTCGCAACAGGAAAAAGTCTCCTGTAATTCGTTCCTACTAACCCTCGAGCTAAATGTGGAGTAATCAGTCCAACAAATCCAATAATCCCACAAGTTGCCACCAAGACAGCTGTCAGCACAGCCACCATGGTCACATAAAGATACCAATAGAAGCGTAAGGGAATTCCCAAAGTTAAAGCAGCCTCATCTCCCATCATCATCGCATTAAAAACACGATACTGAGTAGCGAAAAATAGAAAGACCATTCCTACTACTATAGTTGGCAGAACCAAGTCTGCCCAAGTAGTCCCGGCAAGCGATCCCATGGTCCAAAACTTAATGGTCATCACACTGTCCGCATTAGCGCCAACTGAGATAATAAAGTTGGAAAAGGCTAGAAAGAGAGCGTTGACCACCGTTCCTGATAAAATCAGACTAGAAGTCGTCATCCTTCCCTGCATAGAGGCAATGATAAGGACAGCGATTGTTGCCAAAATAGCTCCAAGGAAAGCTCCAAGGCTAATCATCACTTTTAAACCAAGAATGATGCTCAAAGTTGCCCCTAGAGTTGCACCCGCAGAAATTCCTAAGACATAAGGCTCTGCGATGGGATTGTTCACTGTAGACTGCATCACGCTACCACACATAGAAAGACCAGCCCCTACTATCAGACCTAACAATACTCGGGGGAATCTCATGTTCCATACAATGGCAAGAGTAGACTTGGAAACCTCTCCTATCTCAAGAGGAAATCCCAATCTGCTCAAAATGATCCGATAGGTATCTCCTAGATCAATCGCAACAGACCCCATAGAAACAGCTAGAAAAAGTGAAATCCCTAAAATACCTAGCAAAACACCTAAAAGTAACACAAATTGTACGTTCTGTCGGCTTCCAGAAAATTTGGAAAGCATGAAAACCTCCTTATACAAAATTAAAAATTTAGAAAATTCTCATAAAAAGTATACCATATTTCTACTAGATGAACAAGGATGGAGACATATATAGACAAGCCGAAGATTGTACAAAAATGTTCGTGAAACAAAAAAATCTCCCCGAAGGGAGATGATCTGGTTTATTTTACCTTACAGTGCTAGGAACCGTAACCGAAGATTATACTTGAGTATATCGAGGTAAGGTGACAACATAAAAAGCCCTCTGAAATCAGAGAGCTTGATTTGAGCCCGGGCTAAAATCCTAGTGAAACAAAAAAATCTACACGATCAGAAAAGTCTCTATCGTGCCATTTTCATACATGATGTATAGTCCAAGTAGAATGAATACTATGGGCACAATGATTCGCTCGTATTTTTCAATTGTCTCGAATATTAACGGAATAGAGGATAACATCCGACTAATCTCGCAAAAGATAATTATGCCGATTACAAACACAAGCAACGCCACGAGGGTCTGTGACCAATCTAACGAAGCAAAATAAGGTATATAGATACCTAAATTATCTCCGCCAGACGCAATTGTCAGCAATGTAACTGTCCAAAACAGTTGATTTGCCTTGCTTTGTTCTAATCTTTCAATAATTTCTTCCTCTTCTTCCTCACCTTCTCCAACAATTGCAAAGCGAATCCCTAAATAGATAGGGATTAAACCAAGCAATCCAACCATCCATTCTTCAGGCACGAAATTAACGACATAAGCAGCAACTAAACTCGCCCCTACAAGTAAGCCTGTTCCTAGATATTGCCCCGCATAAATATGCCATTTCTGTTTATTCTGTGATAGCTGTGCAAATAAAATAATTAAAATAATTAAATAATCGATACTGGTGGAAATATAAACACCAATAGCAGATATGATTGTCTGTCCCATAAAAACCTCCTGTATTAGTCAGTAATAAATCAGTAGATTTTAGGAGAGCACAGACACATTAATTTAGCTATCGCTAGTGGGTAATGTCGAACGTAGGAAAGCATTTTACTCCTCCTCAAAACGTAGTTACAAAGTAATTTCTAACTGGAATTCGGTGACTACTTCCATGTAAAGTATAACATACTATACTTTACTTCGTAAAGTGTGGGCTCTCCGAGGGGGCTTGCAGACAGTTACTCGGCTTGAAAAGCCGAGTAACTGCGCACCTTCATGGTGTCATTAGCTGATACCATTTGAGGTTTTTGTAGTCTCCAAAATTATGACCGATAAAACTAGATAAAGAAGGGAGCACCTACTAAGGCTGTTTTTGTAGTCTCCAAAATTATGACCGATAAAACGAAATGATTAAGACATACCCTGACGGCTTGGTTTTTGTAGTCTCCAAAATTGTGACCGATAAAACCTCAATAAAAAAGCTCTCTGAAGTCAGAGAGCTGATTTGATCTCGGGCTAAAATCCTAGTGAAAAAGATGAAACTCCTTGTGTTCATCGAACACTGTTTCCTTTCCCTATTTTCATACGGATTTTTGGAGCCCTTAGCATCATAATTCTTGCTGGATAAAACGTTTATAGACTAGGCGACGAGGCGAAGATTGTACTAATGGTACATCGAGCTGAAGCCAACGAAGTATAGAAACGTTTTAGACGCAAGATTAGCGACGAAGTCCGAGAGAGTTGATCAACTCACGGTAACGGTTAACGTCGTTTTTACGCAAGTATGCAAGCAAGTTACGACGGCGACCGATTTTCTTCATCAATCCACGGTAAGTAGCGTGGTCTTTTTTGTGTTGTTTGATGTGTTCGTTAAGGTGGTTGATTTCCCAAGTAAGGACAGCAACTTGAACCTCTACTGAACCTGTATCACCTTCGTGACGTGCATATTGTGCGATGATTTCATTTTTTTTCTCTTTTGAGATTGCCATGATGTTTCTCCTTTTTATTTGGCTTCATCCGAGTGACAGGTTGGCATGCCTGTAACCAAGAAGAAGTTATTTGTCTTTACGACAGTTCTTATTCTACCAAGAAGCAGAGACTTTGTCAACTGATTTACTGTTTAAAACCTTGAATTACTCTACTGATTTCAAGGCTTCGAGCATATCCACTTTTCTCAAGCAGTGATTAACAAATAGGCCTAATAAGGCTAAGATTACAGTCGCTGCGACGATTGGAAGAGCATAGACTTCCCAGCTGACCTGAGGATAAAAAAGTATGGTGGCCGGTGAAATCATTTGAATCAAAAATTGATGTAAATAGTGGCCGGCTACCAAACCGAGAGCAATTCCCACAAGGGACAGCACCATAGTCTCGCGGTAGATATAGAGAGTCACTTCTTTATTATGGAAACCAAGAACCTTAATAGTGGAAAGTTCACGGATACGTTCTTCCACATTGATATTGGTGAGATTGTAAAGAATGACAATGGCTAGTAAGACGGAAACAAGGACAAGGATTGCCATGGTTTTATTGAGAGAATTGGCTACAGATTCAAAGAGATGGATAGCCGTTGCATTTTGGACGACCCCAGAAACAGCAGCTTTTCCCATGAAAGTAGCCGCTTCTTTCTCCGTATTGGAAGGTGTTGGGTCTTTTAATTTTACTAGGTAGGTATTGTCTTGCGGACTGGTTCCATAGACTTGTTCGTAAGTCGCACGGTTTAGATAAACAAAGTGTCCAACATAGTTTTCAGAAATAGCCGCAACCTTGATTTCCTTCCCGTCAAGCTCCAGCTTGTCTCCAACCGTAACACTTGCTAATTGGGCTAATTTTTGACTCACGACCGCTCCATTAGTGACCTGCAACTCTCGCCCATTTTCCTCTAATGTGATAAAGGGATTGAAGTCTTCTCCACTAGTAACCATCATGGTGATGGTTTGAAGTCCTGCTTTTCCTTTGAAATCTTTTTCAATGGATTTAGAGTAAATCTTTTGATAAGCGTGGATCGATTCAGCTTGCAAGGCACTTTCCAGATCTGCTTTTTCTTGCTCCGTTGCACTGCTCTTTTCTGCTACAATCATCTGGTATTGCTGGATTTGTTCAAATTGGCGTTCGGAAACTCCTCCCACAGATGACTGAATACCAAGACCAGCAAATAAGAGAGCAACTGAACCTACAACTCCAAAAATGGTCATCAGCATCCGTTGCTTATAACGAAAGATATTTCTTGCCGTAACCTTATGAGTAAAACTCAAACGACTCCAAATAAAGCTCAGTCGTTCCAGCAAAATCTTTGATCCCTTAACGGGAGGTTTGGGAAGTAAGAGTTGGGCTGCTTCATCGTGCAACTCCCTTCGCGCCACCAGATAAGCCGGCAAAACACTAGATACCCAACTCAAGGCTAGGGCAAGGATACTATAAGACCAATAGAAATACTCGTGACTTTTTCCAACAACCATCCCAGCTGTTATAACATCTGAAATCACCCCTGCAAGAAGATAATGTCCAAGAAGTGTTCCTATAATGGTTCCCACAGTTCCTGCAAGAAAACCATAGAGGACAAACTTGGCAACAATATCTCGGTTGCGGTAACCCAAGGCCTTGAAAATACCTGCATTGGTGCGTTCTTCATCTACAAAGCGAGTCATCGTTGTAAAGGTCACCATTGCAGCGACCATATATAGCACCACTGGGAAGATATTTCCGACTGAACGAATGCTTGATGATGCATTGCTGTACATGAGGTAGCCTTGACCACCTGGCATGGTTTGGCGATTGTATACGTGGTATTTCGGCTCTGCCAGTTCATCAAGCTCTTTCTGACGCTGTTCAAGCTTCTCTTTTTCCTTAGTTAGATCACTCTCTGTCTGAGCCAGTTTTTCTTTTTTTGTCGCCAGTTCTTCCTTAGCTTTTGTCAGCTGTCCCTCGATTTGACTCTTTTGCGGTTCTGGTAAAGCGGTCGCTTGTTCTTCTTGCGTTTTCAAGCGACTTTCGGCCTGCTCTAACTGACTCTTGCCATTTTCAAGGTTGCTTTCAGCAGTTTGGAGCTGTTCTTTGCCCTCTTCCAAGCTCTTTTGCCCATTTGATTTGATACTTGCCAATCTTTTTTGACCATTATCAGCAAGTAAGTCTTGCAACTCTTCCTGATGTTGGGCTCGTTTGGTCTTATAGTCTGATGAAAAAGTATCCAGATTTTTTAAATCGTCATAGCGCACACGCGCAATACTATAAACATCTGAGTCAAACTGACTGGGTAAAATTACTCCATAGCCAGTCAGGTTGCCATTTCCACTACTAGCACTTCCTAAATCTTCTTTAGAAAGAATCTCACCCGACTCAACAAATCCAGTAATTGTAAAAGTTTGGGATTTTACGATGGACTTTTCTTCTTTCTTAGTAAAGGTAATGGTCTGCCCAATCTGATAGCGGTCTTTCCAGAAGTCGGCTAGGGCAATTTCCTCATTTGTCTCTGGCAGTCGCCCTTCTGTCACTTGGAAGGTTGAAATGCTCTCTGGTTTGGAATAAAGTCGAACTGCTTCCTCACCATTTTCAACGGTTAGGTCTACCATATAGCCAAACTCAACACTTGCTCCTTGAAGGGTCTTTAGTTCGTCTTGGTCTTCTTTGTCCAAGCCATAATCAGCTATTACGGCCAGATCCAGGGTATTGGCTTTACGGAGATAATCCCCTGCCGTACGTTCCATGTTTGGACTGGCTACTTTAAGACCTACTAGGGCTAAAGAACCCAGCATCATCAAGGTTAAGATAGAAACAAAGCGTCCTTTTGAAGTCGTCACTGACTGAAATAGGTCTTTCCGATATGTTTTTTTCATCCTAATACTCCAATGTATCGATATCCTGCGGATGCTCATTGATTGTCATACTCTTGACCGTAGCATCACGCATATGAATCACGCGATCCGCAATAGGAGCTAGCGCGCCATTGTGGGTCACGATAATCACAGTCGCCCCCTTTTGACGAGACATGTCTTGGAGAATCTTCAAGACTTGCTTCCCCGTCTGATAATCCAAGGCACCTGTCGGTTCATCACAAAGGAGAATTTTAGGATTCTTAGCTACAGCGCGTGCAATGGAGACTCGCTGTTGCTCCCCTCCAGAAAGCTGGGCTGGAAAGTTATTGAGGCGATGACCTAGCCCTACATCTGTCAAAATCTGCTCTGGATCCAAGGCATCTGTCACGATTTCTGAGGCCAATTCCACATTTTCCTTGGCTGTCAGATTGGAGACCAGATTGTAAAATTGAAAAACAAAGCCTACATCTTCACGACGATAGTTTGTTCGTTGGTGCGAACTATAGTTGGCAATATTGGCACCATCAATCCAAATCTCTCCCTCATCATTGGTATCCATACCTCCTAGGAGATTGAGAACCGTTGATTTTCCAGCACCAGAAGCACCAAGGATAATGACCAGCTCCCCCTTTTCAATTTCAAAATTCACATCACGATTAGCCACAATTTCCGTATCCCCAACCTGGTAACGCTTGTAGCTGTGTTTCATTTCAATATAAGCCATATCGTTTATCTCCTTTTCAAAGCTCATTTTCTTAAATCAACAAGGTGTTGATTCTAAATCACAAATATTATATAATGGGCTAAGTCAAAAAGCAATAATCAAAAATCAACAAAGTGTTGATTTAAGAAAAAGGAAGAGAAATGGTTCAGAAACGAAAAACTACTACTAAGGAAGACATCAAGGAAGCCTTGATTCAGCTGCTATCAGAGGAAAAATTTGAAAATATATCAATTAGTAAACTCTGCAAACGGGCAGGAATTAATAGGGGAACTTTCTATCTACACTATGAAGATAAATATCAAATGATTGACAGTTTTAAAAGTGAAATCATTTCCCAGCTCTGCATTTTTTTAGAAAAAGAAAGAGAATCGCCTAGAAAGTTTATGTTAGCCAACTTCTATATATTACGTTCGAACGAACGCCTTATTAACGCCTTGTCCCAAAGTCATTACATAGACTTTCGTGGTGCAATTCGTGAATTTCTAAGTAGCATTATTCTAACTGAAAATAAAAAAGAAACGACTCGTCATTTCTTATCAGAAAACTTCCAAATTCCTCACAAATACGCTTTGGAAATCTTCTTATCAAGTATTGAAGGGATTATTTCTCTTTGGATTGCTGGGGGAGCGCAAGAAGAACCGGAAGAAATCACGGATATAATTTTATCAACCTATAACTACGAACACTGGAGCTACGAATCAAAAGAAGATTAATTCATACAACTTACTATTTCATAAGCTATATCCTCTCATTTTATACTTTTTCAATTAGCTAAATTGCCTTTTTTTAAACTTAGATACAAAAAAGCCTAGGAATTTCTAGGCTTTCTGTTTATAGATTATTTTCCAAGGTAGTATTCAGAAACTACGTTCAATTTTTCGTCAAATTCGAATACCAATGGTGGGAAGTTAGGGATTTCCACGTCCATGATTTCGTCATCTGACAAGCGTTTGATGTGTTTTACAAGGGCACGGATTGAGTTACCGTGAGCTCCTACGAATACGTTTTTACCATCTTTAAGTGCTGGAGCGATTTTGTCTTCCCAGAATGGAAGGGCACGTTCCAAAGTCACTTTCAAGTTTTCAGCATCTGGGATAACTGAGTCGTCAAGTGAAGCGTAACGACGGTCAGTGTGTGCTGAATGCTCATCATCACGATCCATGTTTGGAGGCAATACATCGTATGAACGACGCCAGATGTGAACTTGCTCATCACCAAATTGTTCCGCAGCTTCAGCTTTGTTTTTACCAGTCAAACCACCGTAGTGACGTTCGTTCAAGCGCCATGATTTTTCAACTGGAACCCACAATTGGTCAGAAGCTTCAAGAGCCAAGTTTGTTGTTTTGATCGCACGTTTCAATACTGAAGTGTAAGCTTGGTCAAATTCGATACCAGCTTCTTTGATCAATTTACCAGCGTCAATCGCTTGTTGTGTTCCTTTTTCAGACAAATCAACATCAGCCCAACCAGTGAAAAGGTTAGCTTTGTTCCATTCAGACTCACCGTGGCGAGCAAAAACCAATTTTACCATTAGATGGATTCTCCTTTTATTTTTCGAGGTTTCCCTCGTTTATCTATTCTATTTTACACAATTTTTCACAAAAAAGCTAGTTAAAATCAACTAAAAAGAGAGAACAGTGTCCTCTCATCTAGTTATTATTAATTCGCGATATTCAATCAAGAAACGATTGCAATTATTTGTTATTTAAAGCATCAATTATACGATCAGTATTCTTAGTTACATTAGTATCATTGTAACGATTATGAATTAGACCTTCAATTGTTTCTTTGCAATTTTCAAGATTAGCTTTTTCAAATACTACCACACTGACAACATGTGTTCCACCAGAAGTAAGATGCAAAACTAGTAGAGTTTGAAAAGCACTTAGCACTGTTAATACACCATAAGCCGCTAATATCAATCCTCCGATAAATGAATTTTGCATCATTGAAAGGCCAATAAGAGCGAAAATGATACCCCAAGCAAATGATTTGAAATCAAGGCGAAATGAACTATCTACACTTGCAACATGATCAATAGGAATTGTTTTATTTTGAGAACCCAGTGGAATAACTTTTAAAATAGTATTAGGGCTAGAAGTTTTTATAAAGACTCCCTCTAAAGCAATGGAAGCTTTTAAATAGAATGTTAAATACGATGTAATGAAAGATTATTTCATAATATTCTCTTTTTATTTTTTCAAGTTGTATTACATCATGTTTTCTTATAAGAAAAGCATTTTGCTAACATATTCTTTCGCCAGATAATTCTTTAAATAAAAAACAACCCTCAAACGGATTGTTTCACTAGACTATCAGACAAGGCCACGGACCTCTTTCAAAAATTTAGAAAAAGAAACAGCGCCTTTAATGATTAGAAATCCTCCTATCCACTCGGTCGCTGAAAGAAAGCCCAGTACGCCACCAATGATAAATAAAATAGAAGGCAGCATTCGAAGTTGTTGATCCTCTTCGAAATAGATTAACATAAAGGTCCCTAATGCAATCATCAAAATCTTAAAAAATGTCAGGAGCAAAGAAAAGGCAACCGTGACGACCAGTATCTTTGAAGGATCTTTATAGATGAGAGCCCCAGTATAGGATAGCAAAAATCGTAGGACAGGTCCCAAAAGCAAGGTTATACCTGCCAGCATGCCCAGTCTCCAATTGAGTCGAACCAATCTATCTCTCTCCATAAAAACCTCCTTCTCTCGTAGCTATCATTCTACCATATTTGCCCCAGAAACGAAAGGACTTCTCCAGCACAAACAAATCGCCTACCAGCTTTCAGACAGCCCGACATAAAAAGAGAAGATCTGTCGATCCTCCCTTTTCCTTTTCCAACCCTTATTTCTTAAAAATAGAGGTTCTGAAGTCGTTTGTTTGGTCAAGATAGGCCTTAAAGATTGCTCTCTTCAACTTATGAACGGCACTGTCAATCTCTGGCTTATAGTCACTCCAACGAGGAGCCACTGCATCCTTGAGAACAGCTTGATCCATGAGGGCTTGCAATTCGCTCACTTTATTGATGGTCTTGGTCCCATAGCTTGGCCATGGTTTTGTCGGATCTTTAAAGGTCACTTGTTTCAAGTTTTCAAACTGATCCACACGTTCTTTATACATGGCTTTCTTGAAATCTGCCCAAGTTTTATACTTGCTATTAAATACCTTTTCCAAAACAAGATTATCTGTCACCAATCCGCGTTCTTTACCATAAAGATTGATGGTTTTACCTTTTTGTTTGGCAGCTTCTTCGTATTGGTTGGAGATATAAGGTACCATTCCATCCTTAAATCCTTTGGCAGCCAAAAGTTCGTAAGCGATCCGGCGTCCCATAAGGTCCCCTGGCGTGCCTTTCTCACTGCTGAGAGCTGAAAAGATTGGAGCAAAGAGTTTAATCGTATAGTAGCCATTTCGCTCATAGTCGCCAGACTGATACTCACGAGCTGATAAGATGTTATGGTCAATCAAACTATCAAAGTTGGTTAGTCTCTTTGCCTCTTCTTCTGTCAATTCTTTGACTACGTTAGTTGCATAAACCTCATTTCCATCTGCTGGATCTTTCACATACTTGTTCTCAATCTTTCTGAGAGCCGCCATTTTCTGGTAAACATTCAGTTTGTTAACGATTGATTGTCCTTCAAGGTATTCCAGCATGTAGATAAGGTCAAACATATTATGGACATAGTTCTGAAGATCTGCTGCGTTTTGGAATCTCTCTGTCGGATCTAAGACTTGCAGACGGGAGCCCTCTGTACTATCTGATTTTGAGTGTCTCAAGATAGAATTGATGGTAATGGTTGCGTCACTTGGTTGGTCAGGGGCTTGCAATAAACCTTTTGCGAAGAACTCTGGTCCCAAGCCACTTCTTCGACCATAGCCGCCAAGGTAAATATCCTGATCCGAATCATGGGTCATCTCATGGGTATAAGTAATGGCTCCATCCTTGTCCAGCATACGGTAAGACATATAGTAGACACCATCCCCTGTTGCGTAGGCTCCATGCTGGTTGTGTACTACCTTATTGCCAACTGGTCCAAAGAAATTCTTCATGGCTGGATTGGAACTATCAAACTTAGCCTCCACTGTAGCTTTTCCAGAGGTTGTGTCATCCCCAAACTTATAAGCATCATAAAGGAGAATCGTACGATAGAGTTTTTCACGTCCCTCATTATCTAAAATGCGATACCAATAATCGTAGTGATCTCGCTGACGTTTGGCTGTTTCACGCGCATTTTCTTCAACAAAGTCATTGAGAGCCTTGCCCGCTTTATGGTCACTATTGCGGTAGCGATCATAGGCTCCAAATCCTAGACTAGACATGGTCGAGATGACAAATACTGATTTCTCTGGCAAGGTTAGGAGAGGCAAAACCATATTGCGGTATTTCCATGTGGCACTCGTGATGCGATCATAAACACCGATAGAATACTTGGTGCCAGCAAGTCCTTGCTTCGCTTTCACCTCTTCGATAGTGGATTTTTCTTCGACAATGTAAGCCTTAGTCTCTGATTTAAACCAGTCATTGTTACTTGTATTTGGTAAAAAGACTTTTCGGTAATGTTCTAGAGTGCTAAATAAATCTGTCGTTCCATGATGGCTAGCTAGACTAATAGAATAAGTATCAACGTTGTTCTTAGCTAGAAGGTTGTTAAAGCCAGATTTACCCAACTCGATCAGAGTATCTAATGGTGAAGCATTTCCCTTACCAAAGAAGTCCAGATGGTACAGAACAAGGTCTTTGACGTTTACCTGACCATAGCTGAAGTTGTACCAACGTTCCAGATACGTCAAACCAAGTAGCAAGGCTTCCTTGTTGCGTTTGATTTTATCTACAAGATAGCCCTTGGTAACTGGGTTGTCACCAGCAAGTCCAGCATCTGCTGACAAGAGTTTCTTCAAACTGTCTTCCAGATGTTCCTTGGTTTTGGCGAACTGGTCCTCTAGATAGAGCTCAGTCTGCTTAACGTTTGGAGAAATACCGAGCGTCTTTCTGATGGCTTCTGAATGATAGTCAACCTTTTGTAAGTCTGGTAAGACTTGCTTGATGATAGAGCTTTGGTCATACAAGAATTGGTTTGGCGTATAGAGAAGGCCAGTATCTCCTAGACTATATTCTGCTAATTTGGCAAAATCAGCCTGGTACTTGAGATCGAGCTTCTCAGATGAATGACCCTTGTAGTGAAGCAAGAGTTTGTTTGCAGTCTGTTTGTTAGAAATAATGTCTGTGATGACTTGGTCATCCTTCATCATGACTGCTGACAAGAGTTCTTTTTGATATAAGCTACTGCTTTCTTTTACTAGATTTCCATATTTGACGATGGTTGCTTTGTTGTAGAAAGGTAGCAATTTTTCAATGTTCTTATAAGCCAAGGCGCGCTTAGCTTGATAATGAGCCACCTTAGAAAAATCACTTTCTTTACTACCACTTGTTGAGAGGGGCTCCACTGTTGGTAGAGTGAGAGGATTGATGGCTGCTTTTTTGCTTTCGATTTGGGAAGCATCTAGCATGGTTCCTCTTTCTTCAAAGGATTCCTTGCTGACGACTTCGTCCTTGACCAAGGTGACATTATAGACTCTGTTGGCTTTGCTGCTGAATGTGTCCTTCACCTTCATTCCATTGTAGTGGTAACCGGTAATAGCATTTCCGTTGGTTACATTGACATCACTGAGGACATTTGTCAAACTTCCAGCATGCTTTACATCGCCAGATATGCGATCCCACAAATTGCCTGCCACTCCAGCGACTCTACCAAAGTGCTTGACATTGTTAATATCACCCTCAGCATAACTATGCTGGATCTGCGCATCTTGGTCTACAAGACCTGCAAGCCCACCCACAGTCTGATCTGAAGTATTTGTGTTGGATGAAACAGCCACTGTCGCTTTTGACTTAGTCAGCAAAGCCCTGCTTCCTGTCAAATGACCGACCATACCACCGATATTGTAGGCAGCAGTCGTTTCATAAGTGTTGATAATTCTTCCCTTGAAACTGCTCTCTGTGATGCTTGATTGCTCAGCCTTAGCCAGCAAACCACCGATACCACGTTCACCGGCGAGAACACCATCGACATGAACTTGCTGAATCTTTGTTCCATTCTGGGCTTCATAAGCCAGCGAACCGATATCATCTTTCCCTGAAATGGAAACATTTTTCAGACTCAATTTTTCTACTCTAGCGCCACTCAAGGTTTCAAATAGAGGTTTTTTCAAGTTGTAAATAGCATACTGCTTGCCATCTTTTTCACCGATCAACTGACCAGTAAAGGTGCCCTTGATATAGGATCTTTCATCAGGTCCTAGCTCCACTTCGTTGGCGTTCAAGCTAGCTGCTAAATGATAGGTTCCAGAGAGATTCTGCTTGATAGCATTGACCAGATTGCTAAAGGAAGTAAAGGTTGTCGTTTCCTCTGTAGCCTTCTTAGCTAGGTAGAAGGTGAAATTGTCAGCATATTTATTTTCTAGCTCTTGCTGGAGTTTCTCGGCCTTGGCTGTAATTTTATAAACTGTCTGACCATCTTTCGTTTCAGCCGTTATTGAAGAAACTGGTAGATAGACATCTTTAAATGACGAAGATTTAACCTTGACAAAGTAAGTGTCTGTATTCTTTGGAACACTGTCTAAAGAGACATGTTGTTTGTAAGTACCATTGGTCTGACTATACAACTCCAGATCCGAAACATTTCTTAGCTCAAGCGTCTTCTCTGGATCTTTTTCTTTTGGTTTTTCTGTTGGAGTTTCCGGTTTTACTTGCTCGGTATTACCCGTATACTCTGGAAGAGGAGCAATTTGTTCGGGTTCAACAATAGCTCCAGCTTGCTCACCTTTATATTCTGGTAGGGAAGACTTGATTTCTGGTTCGACGATTGCTCCAGCCTGGGTTCCCTGATACTCAACTTGTGGAGCGACTTGCTCTGGTTCCACTATCGCACCTGATTGAGTATCTGTATACTCAGGTTTTTCGGTTGTCTCTGGGGCTACAATCACTCCCGCTTGAGTTCCTTTATACTCTGGTGTTGGTGGTACCTGTTCAGGCTCTACGATTGCTCCAGACTGCTCGCCTTTATAGGTTGGTTTGTCAGCCGTTTCTGGTTCCACCAAAGCCCCAGACTGGACTCCCCCAACCTCTGGCTCAACTTGTTCCGGTTCGACGATAGCACCAGCTTGAGTCCCCTGATACTCAGGTAATGGAGATACTTGCTCGGGTTCAACGACTGCTCCAGCTTGGGTGCCAGTATATTCTAGTTTTTCAGCTGTCTCTGGGGCTACAATCGCTCCCGCTTGATTCCCATTGTATTCTGGTAATGGAGCCTGAGTCTCAGGCTCTCCTTTTCTTGCAGACTGAGGTGCCTCACTCGGTACAACTGCCTTCTTAGTCCCTTTTTCTACTATACGTGGCAAGGCTTCTTCTACCTTGGTTGAGAGAACTTCTCGGGAAATTTCTTGGTTTTCAACAGTGAAAATGCGAACGACTTCAACCTTCTTCCCAGGACGACCTTCTTGTTTGACATGGATGGTTCCCTCTGCTAGATCTGGATTTTCCTGCACCACTTCTGAAACATCTAGTTTGGTTACAATCTCTTGGTCTTTGTATAAGAGCTCTGGTTTGTTCACGCGACCAGCCAAGACTTCGTCTTGAGGATCTACACTAGCAATACCAGACGGCTTTTTATTAGATAAATCTTGAGAAGGGATTGTCTTGTCTGCAAGGCTTGTTGAAGACGGAGCTTTCTGCTCATCTCCTGCCTTTTGTCCACCTTCGTTGGCTTGGAAATGAGGTTGAACTGTATAGTCAAGTTTCTGATCCCTAGCAGCAGTTTCTTGCTGATTAATCTCTTTGTCTTGCTTAATATAGCCTAGATAAGTATAACCTGATAAGGCACGTGGCAAAGGCAGACTATCTCCTTGGGATAATTGGTATTCCTGATTGTACTGGAGCAAAAGTTGATTTTCAATAGCCTGAACTGAAGAAGCCAAACCACTGCCCATCCCTGTTACCAAAATCACATTCAAGAGGGCTTTCTTTTTGCCTTTCTTTTTCGATACGACAAAAATAAGAAGGCCAATTGAAGCTAGGGCTCCACCAGTTAAAACACTAGTAAGGCTATTCTGCCCACCTGTATTGGGCAACTGACCTAGTTGGGCTTTCTCATCCATACGGTAGACTAGATAATAGGTACTCTCACTATCTTCAGCAATTTTCGGAATATCCTTGACAATCAAGTCCTTTTCTTGCCCACTCAGCTCCGTTTCCGTCACATATTTGTAGTGAACAGCTGCATTCTCTTGAGCAAATACGGTCCCACTACTCGCAACGGACACAAAAAATAGGCTTGAAATCGAAGCTGACACAAGTCCAATTGCTAATTTTCGTAAGGAGAAACGATGCTGCTTCTCTCCAAAAAACTTTTTCATTCTAAATCCTCTCAACTTTTACCTTCTATCAAGAAATTAACTAGCATTATATTTTGATATAGATATTTCACATCCATCATTATACTATAAAAATACTTCCTTGTCTCAAATAAATACTTTGAATTTTATGAATGTAAAAGCTTATTTATCCTGTCAAATTTACCCCTGCTTGGTGACAAAAAAAAGAAGGCTAAGCGCCTTCTCTTATTTGAAAATATTCCTAACAAAAAGTCATTATTCTTGAATCTCGAACTTTTTCAAAAGTCCAAAATAGAGGGATCCACCAATGATTGTCAGAATTCCTCCTACCCATCCCAAGAATGGGATCAATCCAACAGAACCACCTACGATAAACAAAACAGACGGTGCAGGCGTCACACGTTCATCGTCCTTGTAATACACAATAGACACAATTCCTAAAACCAAGACAGCAATTTTTACCAATGCCAAAATGATTGAAAAAATCGTCAATATACCAACTGTTGCATCAGAGTCCTCCGTCGCCGCAGCAGCCCCAACAGCTATCATAAACATAACAAGAGGTGCCAACAGTAAGACGATACCTGAAATAAGACCAAAAATCGCATTTACGCGAGCAAGTGTATTTGTTTTCATCCGAATCTCCTTAAAAATTTGTACAGCTATCATTTTATCATATTTTCATGAAAAACAAAAGGAATTTCAAAATGAGGATACTAGATGATGAATGATTTCCAATTTCTCTCCAGACATTTAGAGTAAGAATTCTGTCATGTATCAGATTGTTTGTAAATTCATTCGTTTTTGTACTAAGCAAGCCATTCACCTAAAAAAAGAAGATCACTTGGATCTTCTTTATTCGTGTCTATCTTTCAAAGATAGACTGTCTGAAGTCGTCTGTAGCACGTAGATAAGCGTTGAAAATACGATACTTGAGTTGGGCGACACTGCTCTTAGAGCTGTCTGATAAGGCACGATCAATGTTCTTAGCTGAGGCATCCGCTAGTACTGCTAAGTACATATAATCTTGTAATTCCTCATAAGAAGAAATCGTAATTTGTCGTTTGCTATCTAGTTTTCCTGCTTCAAACTCGATAGTGATAGGGCGAAGGAAGTTTTGAGCCTTGTTGTATCGCTCATTCAACATGGCTTTCTTCAAATCCTTCCATGATTCATACTGGCTACCATAGAGATTTTTGAAAACCAAATCATCTCCAACTACTCCGACATCTCCTCTGTTCCAGATTGAGTAGGTCTTATTACCTTCTTTAAGCGCTTGGCCGGAGTATTGGCCAGATACATATGGGACAAATCCTTGTTGGTAACCCTTGTCTCCGAGCAATTCATAGGCTCTACGACGGAACATAAGTCCACCAGGTGCACCAGTTGGATTGTCCAGAGCTGCATAGAAGGAAGCAAACATATTGATGACATAGTAGCCATTTCGTCCAAAGCTAGCTCTATCCCAACCATCGCGACGACCAATGATATTATGATCAACCAGAGCATCGACAGATTTTAGTTTGGCTGCTTCTTCGGCAGTTATAGGGACAATGCGATCATCAGCGTGGGCTTGTTTACCATAAGAAGTTTTTTCAAAGTTATAATTTTCAGCCTTGCGGTACCATTTCATTTTCTGTTGATCAGTTAGAACTCCAGTAACAATATCCCCTTCTACATAATCCAGAAGGTTCAGTACATCAAAGACTCCATGCATGTAGTCGCGAAGAGCATCTGCTGAGGAGAATCGGGCAACAGGATCATAGGTATGGTAGCGTGTGGTCGAATCTTTATCTCCCTGATAGAAGCTATTGAGCACGAGACCTTTTTCGCTAACATTGGTTACAGACTCTAACATCCCTGTAGCAAAGCTCTCAGGTCCTTCACCCTCACGACGACCATGTCCTTCAAAATAGATAGAACCATCCGAGTTGTGGGTCATTTCATGGGTATAGACCATGGTTCCAGAAGCTCCCAGCATCTGGTCATAGACGTAGAAGACTTCATAACCATTTGCAAAGGCTCCTAGTCCATTGTCTCCGTGATACTTGCCAGCAGGGCCAAAGAAATTGTACATAGCAACAGAAGTCTTATCATTACGAGGAGCCCAATATTGCTGGCCTTTATCATTATAAAGAAAGAAACCGTCTGTAACGATCACCCGTCTGAATAGAGTGTCTTTCCTGTTTGGACTTAGAATGTTGTACCACATGTCATAGTGGTTTCGTTGCCATTCAGCTGATTGATCCACAAGTTTTTCAACGTGTCGATGGAGTTCCTCACCTGAGAGAACTCTGCCACCTTCTTTCCTGTAGCCTCCAAAGCTACCAAAGGCAATGGTCGACATATTGCTGATGATATAGACATCTCTTTCAGGTAAGGTCAGAAGCTGGAGAACCATTTGCTTGAAGCCCCAATCTCCCTGAGTCAGTCTGTCGTAGACCTTGATTGTATACTTACTCTTACGATCTGCATTGTCTTGCTTAGCCTGAATTTCTGGCAGACTTGAACGAGCTTCTACAATATAAGCCTTGGTATTTTCCTTGAACCACTCACTGTTGGTTTTATTTGGCAAGAAGAGTTCACGCAGACTTTCTAAGTAAGCAAAGAGGTCTCCTTTCCCTTTTTCCTTGGCTAGGGATTGTCGGTAAGCATTGAAGTTGTTTTGCGCTCGAAGATTGCCCATTCCAGAGTTCCCGAGAGCGATGATAGTATCCAGTGTCGAAGCTGCTTGATTACCAAAGAAATCAAACTTATAGGCATTAAGATCTTTGGTATTGAACGTTCCATAGTTGACATTGTACCATCGGTTGAGATAGGTCAGACCAAGCATGAAGGCCTCTTTGTGCTGCAGAATCTTTTGGCTAATCGCATCCGCTACGGCAGGGCCTAGGGTGTTAATCGACTTGTCAACTGAAAGCACCTTGAGGAGCTCCTGACCTAGTTCAGCCTTGGTTTGTTCAAAGGCTTTTTCCAAATAAAGATCATCTAAGGAAGCTGTTTCACCAATCCCTAATACTTTACGCACTGCAGCCGAGTCATAGGTCACAGCTTTGAGTTCTTCCAAGACACTCGCTTTAATGGACTGGTAGTCAGATAAGAAGGCCTCTGGCGTATAGAGCAAATTCTTATCAGTGATGCTATATTCAGCAATCTGGCCATTGGCAAAATCACCCTTGTAGGTCAGATCAAGATAAGCGATCGTCTTATCTGCATAATGCAGCATCAGTCTATTGATTTCACCCTTATGGCTATTGACGTCCGTTGTCAGCGTCTCATCTTTCATCGGAACTACATCTAGCAGGGCTACTTTGTTGAGTTTATCATCTTCAGCTAATTGGTTGGCTATATGAACGATGAAGTCTTTGTTGTAGAATGGTAATAGTTTTTCTACATTTTTGTAGGCTTGTTTTCTGGACTCTTGGGCTCCCCTCACTCGACTATAGTCTGTTTGATGCTGGTAAGCTTGCTGCAATGGCTCCTGGTCCGTCAAGTTTGAAGTGATTCCAAAGGACTGACGTTTGGCTTGCGCATCGGCCTCTGAAATAGAACGGACAAAACGCTCATCTTTTCGATTTGCTGTAGTTCCTTCAAGAACATAAGAGTCCCGAACAGAAGCCTCAGGATACGGATCTCCTGTCATCGCATGACCATTTTGAACCTTGACACTGGTCAAGACATTTCGGACCTGTCCATTGTTCCAAGTAGACCCGATCGCTCCACCGACTTGGCCAGAATGACCTCCATTTTGGATAGAACCAGACACATAAGAAGTTTCTAATCTAGCTCCATTCTGCAAACGACCGATCAATCCTCCAACACGCTGGTCTCCATTTCGACCCGTTACTTGGATAGATACATCTGCCTGACTCTTCTGCGCCAGTGATTGATTGCCGTGGAAATTACCGACCAGGCCACCAATATTGTACTCCTGCCCCCCATCTTGGGTGCTGGTGATGGATCCTTTAAAGGCAACATTGGTTAGTTTTGTGTTTTGGGCAACTCCTACGAGTCCACCGATATGCTTGTTCCCAGATAGACTACCACTTACAGAAACATCCGTAATCGTTGCATTTTGAGCATTGCTAGCCAAGGCCCCTATAGAATCCTTGCCTGTAACTGCAGCCGATTTCAAGGTCAGTTGCTGGATGGTGGCATTTTTCAAGGTTGCAAAGAGTGGTTTTGCCAAGTTGTAGATGGTATAATCTTTGCCATCCACTCGGCTAGTTAGGCTACCTGAAAATTCTTCTGGAACATAGCTTGTCGCAGAATGTTCTAACTCAACCTCATCTGCTGAAACATCCGCTCCTAGTTTGAAGTTTCCAGTCGGGTTTGACTTCATGGCCTCTATGAGCGCTTTGAAGGACGTATAGACACCTTCTTGACTAAGAGGCGTTTTTGGCAATTCAAAAGAGTAATCTGGACGATAATGATCCCCTTCTCCCTCGACGAGCTGATTAGCTGATACCGTTACGGAATAGGCATTGCCCTTATCTGTAATCTTAGAAACAGGTAAGAGCATATCCTTGAACTTGTCTGACTGAATGCGGACATAGTAGTTGTCTAAATCAGATGGAACTTCCGACAGGGATAGGTAACGTCGGTAGTGACTACCATCTTTACCGTACAGTTCGATACGATCAATATCTTTGATTTCAACCTTCTTATAATCTAGCTGAACTGGGCGTTGATCCTCTATACTAGTTTGTTCCCCTTGACCCATGTCATATTTCATGACAGTTTTGAGGGTATAAGGAGTATAGTAGTCCAAGTCATCAAGTGTCAATTTTTGAGTGAGGTCCACAAGGTCGACTTCCTTGATCAGCGTTTCGCCCTTGTATAGCTGCACTTTGGCTGATTGATAGCTTGCTGTAGCATCCGTCAAGTGATAGCTAAGAGAAACTTGGCGTTGATCTTCTTCCTTCTCGACACTGACTAGAGAGAGGGTTGGTTTTCTCTTGACACCATCCAGAGCTTGACGAGCTGCCTCGAGATCCGTCCGAACTTGATCGACCAAGGCTTGATTGGCGAAAGGATTGTCCAAAACGAGCTTGGCCTGATCTAGAGCACGATGATAGCGGAGTTTGGCTTGTTCATCAGCATACTGGTAAGCAACTGTAGACTGAGTCACATCCTTCATGTCAAATTCAACTCCAAGAGTTTTCTTATCAACAGGTTGACCGTCTAGATTATTCTTAGCAGTTTCAAGGGCTGTTTTCAAAGAATCAACCTGTTCTTGACTAGCATGAGATGCCTCAAAGAGAGCTTGGGCATTTGCGACTGCCTGTTTATAAGACTCTTGATCTGCAGTGGTATCATTGAAATACTGATGCGTTTTCTGGATGCTATCGGCCTCTTCCACTAATTGGTGTAAGGGTTCGAGGTCGAGAGTTCCTTTTTCTGGTTCCACAGGAGCGTGATCCGCATTTGTAGAAATTGGTTTTGTACCGACTTTGATAATCTGAGGAACTGCTTCTTTTGTGATAGTGTTAGAGATTTCCTCTGTATTTTCGACTTTTCCATCTACTAAATACTGACGGGTGACAATCGTACGCACACCATCTTGACCAGCTTGGCTAACTTCCCTTTGCCCCAAAGGCAGGTCAGCACTTTCCACTTCCTTAGTTGGATAGGGTTCTGCTACCGTCGTGGTGACATCTTTTTCTTCAACGTTTAAGCTTGGAACTTCATTTACAGGAGCGTCTGTTGGTTTCTCGCTAACAGGACCTGTTCCGACTGTTACGATTTCTGATAATGCAGGAGTTGTCACTTCGTTGGAGATTTCCTGGCTTCTCTCTACTTTTCCATCTACCATGTACTGACGAGTGACGATCGTACGCACGCCATCTTGACCAGCTTGGGTTATCTTTGTCTGGCCAACTGGCAAGCTATCACTCTCTACTCGTTCTCGAGTGTAAGGTTCTGCTACCGTCATAGTAACGTCTTTTTCTTCGACGCTTAAGCTTGGAACTTCATTTATAGGAGCGTCTGTTGGTTTGTCACTAACAGGGCCTGTTCCAACTGTTACGATTTCTGAGACCGCTGGAGTCGTCACTTCGTTAGAGAGTTCCTGGCTTCTCTCTACTTTTCCATCTACCATGTACTGACGGGTGACGATTGTACGCACGCCATCTTGACCAGCTTGAGTTATCTTGATTTGGCCAACTGGCAAGCTATCACTCTCTACTCGTTCTCGAGTGTAGGGTTCAGCCACTGTTGTGGTAACATCTTTTTCTTCAACGTTTAAGCTTGGAACTTCATTTATTGGAGCGTCTGTTGGTTTCTCGCTAACGGACTCCCCTGGGCTTGGTTTTGTAGGAGAAGGGATCTTGCTTCCGACTTTTCTAATCTCAGAAGTCGGATCAGTCGTTACCTGATTGGAAACCTCCTCTGTATGGATCACCTGACCATTTAAAAGGTAGCTGCGGGTCACGATGGTACGACTACCATTTTTCCCTGCCTGAATCACCTCAGTTTGACCTTGCGGCAAATCATCCGCCTCTACTTCCTCCACTTGGAAAGGAATAATCTCTGTACGACTCGTTTCTTTACTATCAACCTTTAACTCTGGTTGTTCAAAGACAGGAGCTTCACTTGGTTTCTGAGCACGATACTCTTCCTGCGCTTGGCTTCCGTTCGAAGTTTGGACTGGAGTATCAATAGGAGCCGAATGATTCAACTCTTTCTTGCCATCAACTGGAGAGTTTACTTCTTTTTGAGATTTCAAATACCCTACATATTGGTAGCCTTCAATCGTAAGTGGGGATTGCAATGTTTCCCCGACCTGTACAGTCAATTCCTGATTATAGTCTGCCAGCATTTGATTTGTCAAAGCCAAGGAAGTTGGCGCAATCAGCTGACTTCCTAGACTGGTCAAAAGCATGAATGAAGCAAGTTTCTTGCGATCATCTCTGCCCAGTTTAATCGCTACGACCAGTAGCACAATGCCTGCCCCTGCTGCAATTGAGCTAATGAGTTGGCTGTGACCAGTTGCAGGCAGCTGTCTCGTCGGACGATAAATCAAATAGTAAGTATCATCTGTTTCCTCAGCAAACTGTGGCAATTCTTTGACTACCAACTGCTTCTCTTGGTCCGTGAGTTCACTCTCTGTCACGTACTTATAGTGAATCTGTTTTGTGACGGATGGCGTCTGTTCACTAGCTGCTACATTTGCAAGAGAACCTCCTCCACTAGAAAGGTAGAAAACGCCTACCAGAGCAGAAACCAAACCAACCGAAACTTTTCTCAATGAAAAACGTTGGTGCTTTTCTCCTAAATAATTTCTTTTCATTCCTAATCTTTCCTTCATCATGATTTGAATCCCCTCTATTCTACCGAAATTTACTAGATTATTCAATTTATTTGCTATAAATAATAGCCACAAAAAACTGCTAATCTTTTCAGTTCATTTACGCTTTCAAAATCCTTATCTAATCAGGTATTGAATGCACAAACAAGATCATGGAGAAACCACAGAAAAATTCCTAGGTAGCCTTAAACCTAGGAATTTTTCAAATTTTAATCAAACAGAATCGTTTCCTTATTTCTTGAAAATAGACTGCCTGAAGTCGTCTGTCTCACGAAGATAAGCATTGTAAATCTTCTTCTTGAGCAGGTTAACCCAGCTAGCTTCGACACGGCTAGTAGCATTGGTAATGTTGCGTACATCCTCTGCCACGGCTGCGTCCATCAACTGCTGCATCTCTGCATAAGAACGAATGGTTACTTTCTTGGTACTGTTTGGATTTTTAAGCTCGTACTCAATGGTAATTGGCTTCAGCTTGGTCAGCTGATCAATTCGCTCCTTGTACATGGCCTTCTTGAAGGCTGCCCAAGAGGTGTATTCACCTTTAAATACATTTTCCAAGACTTTCTGGTCCGTCACGAGACCAACATCTCTTCCAGACCATCCGTCCCACGTTTTCTTCCCTTCATCGAAAGCTTCCTGAGAGTACTGACCAGAAACATAAGGGACAAATCCGTCATGGTAGCCCTTGGCTGCTAGTAATTCATAGGCTGTGCGACGGAACATAACGTCACCTGGTGCTCCATTTGGATTGCTCAAGGCTGAGTAAATTGGTGAGAAAAGGCTGAGGCTGAGGTAGCCATTTCGACCATATTTCCCACTTTCCTTATTCTCCCGACGAGTGATCACATCATTTTCAATCAGGGAGTCAAAGGTCTTCAGTTGCTTGATTTCCTCAGCAGTAAAGCTTCGCGTCTGGTTACCAGCGTGGGTCTCCTTTCCATACTTATCTGTAATATAGTAATTCTCCATCTTCCTGAACCACTGTAACTTGGCAGCATCACTCTGCTTCAGCATAGAAGTACCTTCTAGATAGTCCAAGGTGTAGATCATGTCAAACATACCATGGACATAGTGTTGTAGGTCTGCTTCATTTTGAACACGTTCCTTGAAATTATAGGTATGCATACGTGTCTTAGAATCCTTGTCCACCTTGAAGAGAGTATTGAGCGTAATGGTTGGTTCATCTGGGCTTGGCGAAGATTGCAAGAGTCCCCGAGCATAGAGTTCCGCACCCAAGCCCTCACGACGACCATAGCCTTCGAAGTAAATTGCACCGTCAGAATTATGGGTCATCTCATGCGTGTAGACTGAGTTTCCATAGTCTTCTAATAATCGTGCCCTATCAAAATGGGTCACACTTCCCGTAGCGTAGGCATTGTAGCCCTTGCTTGGATACCACTTGCCGGCTGGTCCAAAGAATTCCTGCATAGCCTGTGATTTTTTGTCATTAGCTGGAGCCCAATAGCTTTGTCCTGCTTTGTCAGTTAAGAAGAACCCATCATACACCAGAACCGAACGGAAGAGCTTGTCCTTGCTTTCTGGATTCAGAATCTTGTACCAGAAATCATAATGGTCGCGCTGGTATTCAGCTGTTTTTCTCACTCTGTCTTCGACATATTCAGCTAGCTCAGCGTCTGTGCGCACCCTGTTATTAGCATCCAGGCGATAGCGATCATAAGCTCCCATAGAGAGGGTAGACATATTGGAGATAGCATAGACACCCTTCTCTGTCATGGTCAAGAGTGGCAGGAGCATGCCCTTGTGTTCCCAATTATCTGCAGTAATCTTATCATAAACACCGACAGAGTACTTGCTCTTGCCCTCGGCTGCGTCCTGAAGCTGTCTCGCTTCTGGCACATCGGACTTAGCCTCAATGATGTAGGCTTTTGTATTGGTCTTGAGCCATTCATTATTGGTCTTGTATGGTAGGAAGAGCTGACGGTAGCCTTCAAGGTAATTGAAGAGTCCTCGCTTGCCAGTTGCTTCAGAGAGCGAATTATCATATGCTGTATAGTTGTTCTTAGCCTTGAGATTCTCAAGTCCTGATTTCCCTAAAGCAATGATTGTATCAAGAACCGAAACGTCATTCTTACCGTAGAAATCCAACTTGTAAGCCGACAAGTCCTTAACATTAAAGTTGTCATAGTTGATATTGTACCAACGGTTAAGGTAAGTCAAACCTAATAGGAAAGCTTCTTTATCAGCAAGAATCTTCTTAACAAGATAATCCTTAACTACTTCACCTTCAGTATTGATAGCCTTATCCATAGCCAGCACTTTGCGGAGCTCACCTGATAGCTTGCTTTTCACTTGCGTAAATGCAGTGTCTAAGTATAGTTCATCCAAAGAAGTATCTGCGGCTACTCCGAGAGCTGTTCGCATAGCTGGCGAATCAAGAACGACCTTGTTCAGCTCTGGCAAGACTTGATTTAGAATACTAGTGTAATCTGATACAAAGGCTTCTGGAGTATAAAGAAGGTCTAAGCCCTTGATACTATACTCAGCAATACCTCGATTTACGAAATCTCCCTGATAAGATATTTCTAGGTAGTCAATGGTATTGTCCATGTAGTGCAGCATCAAACGATTGATTGCTGTTTTATTACCATGGATATCAGTGATAACCTGGTCGCCCTTCATCGGAACAACATCCAGTAGGTACTCCTTATTCAACTTATGCTCTTTCGGAATCTTGTTCGCAAACGAAACAATGGTTTCTTTATTGTAGAAAGGAAGCAGTTTCTCCATATTTGCATAAGAATATCCACGGTCGAATTGAGCATTGTTTACCTCACCATAGTCGACATAACGCATATTTAGATTCGTGTCATCTAGGCTAGTCGTGATGTCCATAGCAGTCAGTTTTTCTTCCATTTCTTCTTGAGTAATAGTAGAAGTAACAAACTGATCGTTTTTCAAGGTTTCACTTTTAGCAACTTTATATGCTTGCGTAATGCGGTCGTTTTTGTAGCCCTGATCCCCAGAAATACTGTAAACATTTGTACCGCTAACATTACTGATCACATTATCAACTAAACCATTAAAGTAGTTCGAGCCGACCACTCCACCGATTTGACCGCTAGTGGTTGCATTATATACTTTTCCTGTCACATACGACTTGGTGATTCGAGCATTGTTTTCTAGACGTCCAACCAAACCACCAATACGTTGTTCATTTGATCGTGCACCACTAATAATCGTTACATCTGCTTTACTTTGGCTAAGAAGAGATTCTCCTCCTTTAAGGCTCGCAACCAAACCACCTACGTTATAAGCTTTGATGTGTTGATTGTTAGATAGGATGGTACCAGTAAAGGAACTATTGGTAATTTGCGTATTGGTTCCAGTAACTACTAGACCCGCTACGTTAGAAGCGTTACCTACTACCGATACTCTCCCTTGAACAGAAACGTCTGTGATTCGCGCATTTTCCGCATTGCGTGCCAGTGCAGCCGAGTCATAGGTACCCACGATATTCACATCTTTAAAGTCGATATTTGAAATGGTAGACCCACTCTTGAGGTTTTCAAATAAAGGCTTGGCTAGATTATAAATGGCGTATTGCTTACCATTATGACTACCTGTCAGACTGCCGGTGAAGTTCCCTTTGAGGTAGACATAATCCGCAGGAGCTAGGTTGACCTCGCTCGCATCCAAATCAGCTCCCAACACATAATTTCCTGCCATATTTCGCTTCATAGCGTCTACCAATCTAGCAAAGCTAGTGTAGACATTTTGCTGGCTTGGGACTGCCTTACTGATGTAGAAGTCGTGCCCAGACTTATAGCCCGTTTCACTTTCTTGGACGAGTTCAGGAAGGGTTACATTAACCTTATAGACTGCCTTGCCATCCTTCTCTGCTTCAGAAATGCTGTGAACTGGTAGGAGAATTTCCTTGGATTCGCTTGATTTGATCTTGACGAAGTAAGTAGACAGATCCGTAGGCATAGAGTTCATCGATACAAAGCGCTTGTATTGGTCGTTTTCTTTATGATAAAACTCAACGGAATCAATATCACGGAAGGCAATCTTCTTGTATTCTAGCTCAAAGTTACGACTGTCTGTTTCAAACTCAGTAAAGCTACCATTATCCAATTCATAAGTCAACTTAGTTTTTAGAGTGTAGCCTGTGTAGTAGTCTAAGTCGCCAATTTTCAAGCTGCCAGCAAAGTTGGTAATTGGAAGAGTGCGAATCAGCTGGTCTCCCTGGTACAATTCTGCAGTCGCTGAACGGAAGGACTGGGTCTGGTCTTCCAATCTATATTGGACCGTCACCGACTTATCATCAGTATTCTCAGTCAGACTTAGAATGGAAACTGTCGGCTTGACTTTAGGCACTCCATTTAGTGCTTCTTTGGCTGCTGTCAGACTAACAAGAGCTTGGTTGACCTGTACTTGTGTAGCTGTTTGATCGTTCAAAACTCCCTCTGCCTTGGTCAATTCGTCAGTATAAGCTGTCTGCTTTTCTGAATCCGCATTCTTATATTTAACCGAAGTTTTAACCGTTGGATTTAAATCGTACTCAGTCTGAAGAGCTGTTTTAACAACTTCAAGACCACTTAATTGAGCCTTGGCTTGATTGATTTGTTCCACCAGTTGGTTGACTTCTGCTTGGCTGGCTTGGGATTGGCTCAGAATCGCTTGACCAGCCGTCAAAGCAGCATCATAGTTAGCTTGATGACTCTGACTATCGTTGAAATAACGGGCCTGAGCTTTAATCTGATCCGCTTCTGCCAAGAGATTATGCAGTGAAATTAAATCGAACTCCTCTAAAGCATCTGCTTTCGGCGCATCATTTGGCACCATGGTTGGTTTAGCCGTTCCAACTTTGACTATTTGCGTTACAGGAACTAGGGTTTCCTCATTAGACAACTCTTGGCGGTCAACCTCTTGACCGTTAGAACTGTAGACTCGGGTCTTAATGGTACGTTCGCCTTGGACACCCGGAGTTGCAATTTGACGAGCATCACGAACAAGCTCATCCGTTTCTTCTTCACGAATGGTGAAATTGATTTTTTCTACACGAGTTTCATCCGTGTAAGTCAGTGGATATTCTGGCAGAGCGTCTGCTTTTGGCGCTTCGCTTGGTACCATGCTTGGTTTAGCAGTTCCGACTTTGACAATCTGTGTTACGGGAGCCAAGGTTTCTTCATTCGAAAGTTCTTGACGGTCAACCTCTTGACCGTTAGAGCTGTAAACACGAGTCTTGATGGTCCGCTCACCTTGAACACCCGGAGTTGTGATTTGACGAGCATCTCGAACAAGCTCATCGGTTTCTTCTTCACGAATGCTAAAGTTGATTTTCTCTACGCGCGTTTCATCTGTATAAGTCAGTGGATACTCTGGCAGAGCGTCTGCTTTCGGTGCATCGTTCGGTACCATAGTTGGCTTAGCTATGCCGACCTTGACAATTTGCGTTACAGGAGCCAAGGTTTCCTCATTAGACAATTCTTGGCGGTCGACAACTTGACCGTTGGAACTGTAAACACGAGTCTTGATAGTACGTTCGCCTTGGACTCCCGGAGTCGCGATTTGGCGGGCATCTTGGACCAATTCATCCGTTTCTTCTTCACGAATGCTAAAGTTAATTTTCTCAACCCGAGTTTCATCGGTATAAGTCAACGGATATTCTGGCAGAGCGTCTGCTTTCGGTGCTTCGCTCGGTACCATATTTGGTTTAGCAGTTCCTACTTTGACAATTTGCGTTACAGGAGCCAAGGTTTCCTCATTAAACAATTCTTGGCGGTCGACAACTTGACCGTTGGAACTGTAGACACGGGTCTTAATCGTACGTTCACCTTGGACACCTGGAGTTGCAATCTGACGAGCATCTCGAACAAGCTCATCCGTTTCTTCTTCACGAATTGTGAAGTTAATTTTCTCAACCCGAGTTTCGTCGGTATAAGTTAGTGGATACTCTGGCAGAGCGTCTTCTTTCGGTGCATCGTTTGGTACTACGGTTGGTTTAGCAGTTCCGACTTTGACGATTTGCGTTACCGGAGCCAAGGTTTCCTCATTAGACAATTCTTGGCGGTCAACAACTTGACCATTAGAACTGTAGACACGGGTCTTAATCGTACGTTCACCTTGGACACCCGGAGTTGCGATTTGACGAGCATCTTGAACTAGCTCATCCGTTTCTTCTTCACGAATTGTGAAGTTAATTTTCTCAACCCGAGTTTCGTCGGTATAAGTTAGTGGATACTCTGGCAGAGCGTCTTCTTTCGGTGCATCATTTGGCACCATGGTTGGCTTAGCCGTGCCAACTTTGACCACTTGCGTTACAGGAGCTAGAGTTTCCTCATTGGATAATTCTTGGCGATCAACCTCTTGACCGTTAGAACTGTAGACGCGAGTCTTGATCGTGCGCTCTCCCTCAACACCTGGTGTTGCAATCTGGCGACTACCCTCTGGAATCTCATCTGTATATTGCTCGTCAATAGAAAAATCAATCTTTTCTATTCTAACCTCATCATTTGTAGTCAATTCCAACTCAGAGTTCTCTTGAACAGGCGCTGTTTCTGGACTGGTGCCATATTCTGTCAGTTCTGGAATCTCTTGAACTGGAGGCGTATCAGAACTGGTGCCATACTCTGCTAATTCTGGAACTTCGTGAACTGGCGCTTTATCAGGATTTGTCCCATATTCCGTCAGTTCTGGAGTCTCACGAACCGGAGACGTCTCAGGACTAGTTCCATATTCCGTCAGTTCTGGAACTTCATGAACTGGAGCTGTATCAAGATTTGTGCCATATTCCTTCAATTCTGGAACTTCATGAACTGGAGATGTCTCAGGAGTTGTACCGTACTCTGCTAATTCTGGAACTTCGTGAACTGGAGTTTCTTTTGGTATCGAGTTAGCTGGAGCTGTTCCAACTAAAATAATTTCAGAAACAGGTTCAACCGTCACTTGATCAGAAATCATTTCGCTTTTCACGATTTCTTGATTCTTACGAAAATGACGAGTCACTACTGTACGTTGACCTCGAACACCTGATTGTATGACTTTTGATTGGCCTTGAGCCAATTCATCGGTATATTGGTATTTTGTCTGATAAGGAAGTTCTTGAACTGACTCCTGCTCGCTAATTTTTAGTTCTGGTAAGTCATAAATAGGAGTTGAGCGTGTGAACTCTATCTCCTTAGCAGCTATAGTTTCTCTTTCTTCCTCAGTTAAAGCATCCCCCTTATCTGAAACAATCTCTTTCATATCAAGATTTGTTTCACTTGGCTTAAGTTCACTTCCCTTCTCTTTCTCTAAGTCAAGTGTCAGATTTTCCTTCAGAGCAGAATGAGCTAAATGACTATCATTTTGTTCTTCATTCTTTAAGTAACCGATATAGTCGTAACCGTCAATTTTCAATGGCGCTGGAAGTGCATCTCCAAGACCCAAGTTAAGACTTTGATTATATGCAGCGAGTTCGATATTCGTAACCGCTAAGACTGTTGGAGATAGCAGTATGGATCCCATTCCAGTTACCAACAAGATCGAAGATAAATACCTCTTCCCATTTCTGCCTCTAACAACTACAAGCACTAGTAATGTAAGACCCATCGCTGTAAAAGTGGATTCCCAAAGGCCGGAGTGACCTGTCTTAGGCAATACTCCAGATGAATCCCCTTGAGTAGTCGGACGATAAACTAAATAATAGGTCTCTGAAGCGTCCTCAACATACTTTGGAATCTCCCTGATCAAGGCACTCTTCTCTGCCTCCGTCAATTCAGACTCCACTACGTAGTGGTATTTGACCTGAGCAGACTGCTGACTTTGAATTTCTGCTGCCTTTACAGAAGTCAAGTCCCCAGTTATTTGCCCACTCAAAAAGAAGCTTCCAATCGTCGCCGAAACGAGCCCAACTGACAACTTCCTGAAAGAAAAGCGCTGTCGTTTTTCTCCATAAAACTGATGTTTCATTCTCAAAATTTCCTCTTCAATATGTTATTCAATCCTTTCTATTCTACATGATTTCACTTGATTATTCAAATTATTTGTCGCGATTTTTAGAAGCAACACATGCTTTTGAAAAGTACCAAAACACGACTCCTCTTTTTAAAAAATCTCAAAAATCAACTTAAATCTCTTCCTAAAAATGTTAGATTTACCCCCTTTGTCCTAAGCCTTTTCCAGCAAAAAAGAGAGAAATAACTTTCTCTCTTTTTCCTTTTTATCTCATCTTAAACTATGAGAAGACATATTTCTAATCTGATTATTTGGCTTCAAATCCTTCTGCGACAGCGTCTGCAAAGTTTTCTTCTACGATGCTTGCACAGTGATCACAGATAACTGCATGGTAGCTACGTTCTGCAGTAGTTGGATCGATACGACGGCAACGGTCACAAACTTCACCTGCAGCGCGTTCAACTGTAAAGGCAACATCCTCAAAGCTAACTGCGCCTTCTGGAGCTGTACCTTCAGCGATGGTCAATTCTGACACGATCAAAAGTTGAGCCACATTGCTATCTACTGCTCCAAGAAGAGTTTTCACCACTTCATTTGGATAAACTGTCAAGTGGGCTTCGAGTGATTTACCGATTACTTTTGCATTACGTGCTTCTTCTAAGGCTTTTTGAGCTTGTCCACGGAAGTCCATGAAAGCTGCCCATGTATCCAAGATTTCTTCTTGGTTGGCAAAGGTTTGAGCTTCTGGTAGTTCTGATAATTGAACGAAGTCTTCAGCTTCAAACTCAAGATATGACCAGATTTCCTCTGCTGTGTGAGGAAGGATTGGTGTCAAGAGTTTGGTGATTTTGACAAGAATGTCATAGAAGACAGTCTGCATTTGACGGCGTTCGAGTGATTTGGCACCTTCGATGTAGACAACATCTTTAGCAAAATCAAGGTAGAAGGCTGACAAGTCAACGTTGATAAAGTTCACCAAGGCCTTGTAGATGGTTAAGAATTCAAAGTCAGCATAAGCATCACGAATGGTCTTCACAAGCTGGTTAAAGCGAATGGTCATGTACTTGTCAACAGAACGAAGCTCATCGTAAGCCACTGCGTCTTGAGCTGGGTTAAAGTCAGATGTATTGGCAATCAAGAAGCGAAGTGTGTTACGGATCTTACGGTAAGTTTCAGAGACTTGGCTCAAGATATCCATAGAGATACGTACGTCGTTGCTTGAGTCCACACTTGTTACCCAGAGACGCAAGATTTCCGCACCAAATTGTTTTTCAACATCACTTGGAGCAATGGTATTCCCAAGAGATTTAGACATCTTCTCACCTTTACCATCAAGCGCAAATCCTTGTGACAAGATTTGTTTGTAAGGAGCAACGCCATGGTTGGCAACAGATGTGATAAGTGATGAGTTGAACCAACCACGGTACTGGTCAGAACCTTCAAGGTAAAGATCTGCTGGATATTTGAGTTCTGGACGGTTGACCACTACTCCATTCCATGAGGAACCTGAGTCAAACCATACGTCCATGATATCTGTTTCTTTCTTGAACTCGCCATTTGGTGAACCTGGATGAGTAAATCCTTCTGGCAAGAGGTCCTTAGCATCACGTTCCCACCAGATGATAGAACCATGTTCCTCAAAGAGTTGAGCTACATGTTCAATCGTTTCAGCTGTCATGATAGCTGTACCATCTTCTGCGTAGAAGATTGGAAGCGGAACACCCCAAGCACGTTGACGAGAGATAACCCAGTCACCACGGTCACGAATCATATTGTAAAGACGAACTTTACCCCATTCTGAGTGGAACTTCACTTTTTCAATTTCATCCAAGATTTCTTGGCGGAATTTAGATACAGAGGCAAACCACTGTGGAACAGCACGCCAGATGATTGGTTTCTTGGTACGCCAGTCAAATGGGTATGAGTGAGAAATTTCTTCTTGAGCAAGGAGTAAATCACCCAGTTTTTCGATAACCGTCGGCACAACCTTGTCATAGAACTGACCCGCAAATTCAGGACCAGCATTTTCCATCATAATACCGCGTTCGTTAACTGTTACAGCAACTTCAAGGCCGTTGGCAACACCGACATTGTAGTCGTCCTCACCAAAACCAGGGGCTGTATGGACAATACCAGTACCAGAGTCAGTCGTAACGTGGTCACCAAGGATCACCAACTCATCTACAGCTGTATCCCATGGGTGGACTGTTACGATGTGATTCAATTCTTGACCACGGTAGGTTGCCAAGACTTGCACATCAGCCCAGCCAAATTTCTCAGACAAACTGTTCAACAATTCTGAAGCAACTACAAACTTACGAGATTCACCAGCTGGTTGAACGACTACGTAGTCAATATCTGCTCCAACTGTCAAACCACGAGATGCTGTGATGGTAAAAGGAGTTGTTGTCCATACAACGATGTAAGTATCTGCATCTAGGACACCTTTTCCGTCTTTGACGCGGTTAGCATAGTAAAGGGAAGTTGAAAGCAAGTCATGGTATTCAATTTCCGCTTCAGCAAGAGCTGATTCAGATGACCAAGACCAGTAAACTGGCTTGGCACCACGGTAGATGTAGCCTTTCTTAGCCATTTCTCCGAAGACACGGATCTGAGCCGCTTCATAGTCCGGAGTCAAAGTCACATAAGGATTTTCCCAGTCGCCAGAAACACCCAATCGTTTAAAGTCTTCACGTTGTTTATCTACTTGAGAAAGAGCGTACTCGCGGCAAAGTTTCAAGTACTCAACCAAGTCCATTTCTTTGCGTTTAACGCCCTGTTTAGCCAAGACTTGCTCGATTGGCAATCCATGTGTATCCCAACCTGGGATGTAAGGAGCGTAAAATCCAGACATAGACTTAGAACGAACAATAATATCTTTAGAAATCTTGTTCATGGCATGTCCAACGTGGATATTTCCGTTTGCATACGGAGGTCCATCATGCAAGGTGAAATGTGGTTTTCCTTGGTTCAATTCTTGACGACGTTGGTAAAGTTTTGCTTCTTCCCATTCTTTTTGCCAAACTGGTTCTTTGGTTGGAAGACCAGCACGCATAGGAAAGTCTGTTTTCCCTAGATTGAGGGTTTCTTTAAGTTTCATTGTTACTCCTTTAATTTAAAATGACAAAATAAAAACCACGATTCGCAAAAAGGACGAAAATCGTGGTACCACCTTTGTTCGAAAAAAGACAGGGTCTCTTTTCCTCTTTTCCCGTAACGTGGGGGACGTCTAGTCTTACTGTTTTCGGACTGGATTGCTTGAGAGGATAATCTAACCACTAGGGATTGCAGGACTCTCACCATCTCCCGCTCGCTGAAAATATAGTTGGTTGGATCTTGTTCTCACATTTTTTTATAGGATAAGAACAGATTCTTTGTTTGCATCGTCCTCAGTTGTTGCAGTAGCTTCTACTTCAACTGACTCTTCATGCTGGTCACTTTCTTCTGTCTGTTGATTTTGTTGAGCTTCAAACTCAGCTAATTCTTTGTTGCCAGCCTCGATACGAGCTTGTAATTCAGCAACCTCTTCTGGTGTGAATTGACGAGTCATATCAATAGGTTCTTCCTCTGGTTGTAAAGATACAGTTTCACCAAGAACTTCACCCACCACTTCTTTAAAGGCTTCATCACTTGTCTGAAGGTAAGTAGCTGTTGGGCGAAGAATATCTTCCCAATCAGATGACTCAACAATTGCTAACTGACTTTCAATCGTAGACTTGAGGCGTTGATGGAATACACGGCTCTTGTTCTTCAACTCTTCTGTCTCAACAGCCACTCTCTTCGCATTATCTGTAGCCTGACGGAGAATTTCATTTGCCTTGTATTTCGCTTCTTCAAGCAAACGCTGAGCATCTTGTTCAGCTTGTTGAATAATATTGTTTGAACGTTCTTGAGCAGCTTGTTTAACACGCTCTGCAGTATCTTGAGCAATCAAAACTGACTGACTCAAGGAATCCTTCATCTCATCAAAGTAAGACAAACGTTCTTCCAAACTCTTGATGTGTGTCTCTTTATCGTGATTGCTACGAACCAAGTCTTCGTAGTCACGAACAACGATATCCAGAAATTCATCTACTTCTTCTGGATCAAAACCTCTAAATCTTGTACCAAAGGTTTTATCTTTAATTTCTAACGATGTAATTGGCATACTTTTCCTCACTTACTTAATAAAAAATAGAATCATTAATTGCTTCTGGTTCTTGCTCGCTTGTTACTGTTCTCTTAGGAATATCATTCGTATAATAGGAAAGACGTTCTTCTAGTTTTTTGATATAGAGTTCAGTTTCATCTTTGTATCGAATCATCTCCTCTAATTCAAAGTAAATCTTATCTAGAAAGAGGTCAACTTCTTCCTGATTGTAGCCTCTGAATGTTCTTGAGAAAGCTTTATCACTTATTTCTTGTGGTGTAATCGACATATTTTTTCTCACTTGCTTAAAAGTAGCCGGACTGTTAGTTTTTTCTTATCCTTTTTGGTCTGACCATTGTCTTTGACAATTTTTAGACGACCAAACTTTCTCACACTGATCAAATCCCCAACTGCAACCTGGTAATCACTTTTTTCAACCAGATGATAGTTTACCTGGACAGATTTTTTCTCTATCAGTTGACTAGCTTGGTTTCTAGATAATTTCAAGGCACTTGATAAGAGGGCATCCAATCGAAAACTCGAAACTAAAATTTCTCGTTCTCTATAATCAATTTTAGACAAAATCCTATCGGTAAAAGGACGTTCCTCCAGCGATACAGGAAGTCTGCCAATCTTTCTTATTCCATCCTGAAAAAGTGGAATGAAATCACGATTGACAAAAATCTGTGCTCTCTTTTCATCTACCAAGATATCACCAAATAATTTACGGTCAATTCCTAGTTGGTTGATGATTGTTCCCAATATTTTTCCATGACTCAGTTGTTCAAACTTACTCGGATAGCAAATTTCCAACAAGGTCATTTCAAAGTCTGATATCTCCGGTTCAAAGTAATCTGGATAGAGAAGAACTCGAACCGACTCTGTCGGAAGAACATCACCACTACTTTGGCAACCCAGTCCATATGTCCCAGCTAGCACCCTCAAGATCTGTTCCTGATGGGGATTGATAAAAGGAGTAAGTACCGGCGCGTAGGTATCTTCTACCCTCTTGATCCACTCTAACCCCTTATCAATAAAGGGAATATCATCTTGGGAAAAATGCTGATAAATGGCTCGATTTACTGTCATAGTAATAAGACTAGTCGTGTTAAGATATTTCCAACAAACTGAATCAGAATCAGCGCTGCCCAAACCGTAAAGTCAAGACCAGCAAATTGTAGATTGAGCTTACGAAGGGGCTCAATAACTGGGCGAGCAAGTCTGATAACTAAGCGACCTAACTGGCTTTCATAGGCATTTGGAAACCATGAAAGAAGAGCAAATGCAACGAGAATGATGGAATAAATGCTAACCGCATTTTGGATTAAACGGATTAAGAAAATCATTATCTTGCTCTATTTCGTTTAATATCAAAACCAAACTCAGCGCTTTGTGATTCATCTGGAAGTTTGATATCTTCAATATTCACGACAACGTTGACAGGCGTCAATAGATACATCGTACTCGCAACTTTTTTCATATTCCCAGCTAAGACATGGCGGGCTCCGTCCAAGTAATCAAGGCAACGACGGGCTTGAACCTCTGTCATATATTGGAAATCAATCAAAATACTTTCATTGCCAGCCAACAAATCTACAATTTCAGTTGCATCTTCGTATTTTCTTGGATAGCGAACGTCAATTGTCACTTTCTCATCTGAACGGTGGCTTTGCATTGCCAATTCTTGCTGTCGTGCATGTAGACGAGTAATATTTGCATCTTTTGCTGATCCTGACTGAGCAGGTGCTGGTAATTCTTTAGAAGATGAGATGGTTGGGCTAACTGTTTCCTCTTGTTGAGTCTGGTAGTTAGTCGTTTCTTCTCCGTCTTCTGTAAAATAATCTATAAATTTATCGAATCTATCTTTTAAAGACATAGCTCTCTCCTATTTAAAAAATGCTGTACCGATTCGAACAAAGGTTGAGCCGAACTGAATCGCTTCTTTAAAATCACGACTCATTCCCATGCTTAGCTCTGTCATCGGCATATTAGGGATTTGTTTTTCTCTAATTTCTGCTTGCAGAGCCTGCGTATCCTTGAAAATTCCTTTCAATTCATCACTGTCTGCCTCAAAAGGAGCCATGGTCATTAAACCAACATACTCAATCTGATCTAACTTAGCCAATTCTGGCAAAAGTTCTAGCAATTCTTCTTTTGAAAACCCATGCTTGCTTTCTTCCCCAGAAATATTGACCTGCAAGAAACACTTGACAACATGGTCTGTTCTCTTTTGAATTTCCTGGGCTAGCTTTAGGGAGTCTAAAGCATGAAAGTAATCCACAAATGGGATTACTTCTTTCACTTTCCGTCTCTGTAGTGTTCCTATTAAATGCCAAGTAACTGGGTAATCTTTCAAGGCCTGATATTTTTCTAAAAATTTATCGACTCGATTTTCACCTATATGACGGACACCAAGCGGAAGCAAGGCTTCCGCTGTTTGTACATCTACATACTTTGTCACTGCGATTACTGAAACAGCATCTAGAGCACGGTTGGCTTCTTGACTAGCATCAGCTATTTGCTGAAAAACTAATTCAGTATTTTTTTTCAAATTCATTGATTAACGGTTTTTGAAGAATGGAGGTGTATCCAATTCATCTTCATCTTGTGAAACTGGTGTTTCGAAGCGTTCTACCGGTGAAACAACTGGATCTGTTTGGCGAACAATTGACTCACGACGCAAGTCCCAGTCTCCAAAAGCAGACGCTTGGTTTGTTTCAAAACGACGTGGGCTTGATTTAGGCAATTCTGCTGTTTCTTCCAAGTCGAATTGACGGTCAAATGTGTGTGTTTGTGGCGCTTTAGTTGATGGACGTCCAACTGGTTGGTTGTTACGAGCTCCAACTACTTTTTCCACTCGCTCTTGACGAACACCTGTCGCTACAACAGTAACACGGATTTCATCCTTCATGCTTTCGTCAATTGATGTTCCAAGCCAGATGTTTACACCTTGGCCAGCTGCTTGGTTGACAATTTCTGAAGCTTCTTCTGCTTCAATCAAAGTCAAGTCAAGACCACCAGTAACGTTGACGATGACATCTTCAGCACCATCGATAGTTGTTTCAAGAAGTGGAGAGTAAATTGCTTTACGAGCTGCTTCAACAACGCGTTCTTCACCACTACCGATACCGATACCCATAAGGGCATTTCCTTTGTTGGCCATTACAGTTTTCACGTCAGCAAAGTCAAGGTTAATCAATCCTGGGTTCGTGATCAAGTCAGTGATCCCTTGAACACCTTGGCGAAGAACGTTATCTGCTTCGCTAAGAGCTTCAAGAAGTGGCGTTTTCTTATCAACGATTTCAAGCAAGTTGTTGTTAGAGATAATCAACAAAGTATCAACATGCTCGCGAAGTTCGTTGATTCCTTCTACAGCGTACTGGCCACGTTTGCTTCCTTCAAATCCGAAAGGACGTGTCACAACACCAACTGTAAGAGCACCAAGATCTTTAGCGATACGTGCAATAACAGGGGCTGCACCTGTACCAGATCCACCACCCATACCTGCAGTGATAAAGACCATGTCCGCTCCAGTGATAGCTTCCGTCAAAGCTTCTTCACTTTCTTCTGCAGCTTTACGTCCAACTTCTGGACGTCCTCCAGCACCCAAACCACGAGTCAATTTTGGACCAAGTTGGATAACTGTTTCTGCTTTCGTACTGCTAAGGGCTTGTACATCAGTGTTGGCTGCGATAAATTCTACACCAGCAACACCTTCGTCAACCATGCGGTTGATGGCGTTGCCACCACCACCACCGACACCAATTACCTTAATAACTGCGCCTTGAGCTGCTGCTGTATCAAATGAAAATGTCATAATTTCTTATCCTCTTTTATTCATCAAACATGCTTCCGATCAAACCACGGAAACGTTCTGTTAGCTTCGGTTTACTTTGAGAACTTGCTTGGAATTCTTCCTTGGGAGCAACTGGAGTTTCCTGCACAGTTTCAGCTGGAGCTGCTTGTGCTGGACTTGGTTGCGCTACTGGATTCAAACGTTGATTTGGAATGCCAAAGTTGATTGGTTTTTGACGAAGGAATTCATCTCCTTTAACTGCTTTTTGGGCAAGAAGATTGACTTCAGTCAATTTACCAGCAAACTCAGACAAGCTAATCACATGCGCAAATGCAGGGTTGCGAATTCCAACTTGATTTGGTACATAGAGTTTTACGCGAACACCAAATACTTCTTGGGCTAATTCAACAATTCCTGGCAAAATTGCATTTCCACCGATAAGGACGATACCTCCAGGTAAATCTAACAAGTGTCTTCTTTCCAACTCTTGTTTGATTTGGTCAAAGATATGTTTGATGCGTGCTGAGATAATTTCTGCCAAGTAGCTTTCTGTCACTTCAACAGGTTCTACTTCACCAATTACTTCAACTTGGAAAGTTTCGTTACTTGCAAGTGGAACGTAGGCTTCACCATAGTTCAGTTTCAAACTTTCTGCAATTTTTTGAGATGTTTTCAAGACTTTAGAAATGTCTTTAGTAACGTAATCTCCACCTTCTTGGTAGATGTTAGTGAACTGCAATTCTTGGTTGCGGATAGTCGCTACAGTAGTCTGACCTCCACCCATGTCAATGACAGTTGCACCAAATTCGCGTTCGCCTTCATTGAGAACGGAGTTCACAATTGCCAAAGGTGAAATAATCACATTATCAACATGAATACCTACACGCTCAACCGTCTTACGAAGATTGTGTAGAATCGTACGAGGACCTGTGTAAAGCAGGCCACGCATTTCCAAGCGGACACCCATCATACCACGAGGGTCACGAATTCCTTGGAAACCGTCCACGATGAATTCTTCTGGAATAAAGGTAATCACTTCACGATCAGGAGTCATGCTCTTTGTCAAAGCTGATTTGACAACATTTTCAACATCTTGATCTGTGATTTCTTTGGTATCTGAAGTTACAGGAATCATTCCTTGTGTTGGTTCAACCTGCAAGAGGTTTGCTGGAAGGCCAACGTTAACAGACTTAATAGAAATACCCGCTTTCTCTTCTGCCTGTGTGATCGCAGATTTGATTGCTGAAGCAGCTGCTTCAATATCAACAATAATTCCGTCTTTTACACCTTTACTTTTGGCATTACTAACACCAATTACATTTACTTCGCCATCTCTATGCTCAGCTACTAGCACTTTAATCGAACTAGTTCCGATATCTAAGCCTGTAAAAAAACCATCTCTAGTCATTACATCGCATCCTCTCTGTCTTCCAAGTTTCTCACTTCTATTTAATAACTATGTTTTGGCATAGCTATTCAAAGAATATTATAACACAAAAAATCCAATCGTGCTTAGTTTTTGATAAAATTCCTGCATGTTTTTTGAGAAAATTCTAGAAAAATTCTTCTTCTAAGAGATTATTTGAAGTTAACGTTCACAATTTCCTTTTTGTTTCTTAAAAATCCAAAAAAGAGAAGATCATTTTAGATCTTCTCTTGAATAAATTCTTCTGATTTTTGTTGTAAAAAATTTTCTACTAATTTCCCTGTTAAGCGAATTGCTATCACGATAACAGTCGAAACAATGAGATAATTTAAGGGCTGGCCGAAGCTTCCAACAAGTGGTGGTTTGTTTAAAAATCCATAATCTCCACCTACAACTAAGTTGACAACCCATATCAAGCCATTTAAGGCGAAAGTAATCACTACCACATTCTTCAAATCGAGAAGGGAAGGTTGATAGTTTCTAAACAAGTATAGGAGCGCATTTCCTAAAAGGGCAACATGTCCGATAATGAAGGACAAAATGGTCACGTGTGGAAATGGGTAGGGATCAAAGAGTGGGTAAGCCAGTGCTGCTGTTGCTCCAAAAGTTCCTAAAAGGGCAAAGTACTGTTTGTACTTGGATGTCCCTGGAATTAAGAGCATCACAAACATGGCGATACGGCAATGATAGAAGGGCAAACTTTCTGACAGAGGCATGAGATTCCCCCAATACCAGCTATACAGAACAATCAGTTGAACAGACTGAAGAATCTGAATAAAACGCTGGTAAGCAACTTTGTCGCGAAAACGATAAGAAGCATAGAAAGTAAGAGCCAATAAACATAACAAACCAATGTACCAGTGAAGTTCAAACTGGGGCGGTTCTGATATCTGTGTGGTAAATAATTTATCCCACAAATTCATATTCTATTCCTCGTTCATCTAGCTAGAGGCAGTAAAAAAATTCACTCCCCCCAGCTTTTAAATTTTTTGAAAAAACTTGATTCTATGACATGCATAGAATACTTGAGTCCTAAATTCGCAACCTATTATATCATTTGTATTGCAGAAATGCACCTTGTAGATACCCTTTTTTGATTTGTCAACTTCTCTAGCATAAACTAATCAACATATTGGTCTCTTTGTCCTTTATAAACTTGCCAAAGAATCTCCATTTGCTCCTTGGTGATGCGTTTTTCAGATAAGACTGGCAATTGGTCAATGGCAAAAAATTGAAGCTCAGCAATTTCTTGATTCTCTTGAAATTGTCCATCAAGAAGTTGGCATTCAAAGACAAACTTTGCATATTGTTTGCTCTGTAGTTGGAAACGATTGGTGTCAAAAACTGCAAGTAACCTTTCAGCTTTTGCTGTAATACCGGTTTCTTCTTCAATTTCTTTAAGAATATTTTCGGTTGGAGAATAGCCAACTTCACCAAAACCACCTGGCAAAGCCCAACTATCCTCCCCTTTTCCTCTAACTAAACAGACTTTTTCATCCTCAACAATCCAAGCACGGACGTCCATCAGAGGAGTTGCATAAGCGGACGTTGGTTTCAAGACTTCTGCCACTTCTTCTGCATCGAGGTCTGATACCTGATTCAACATTTCAGATAACAGGATTCGCAAGTCCTCGTAGCGCTCACGGTCGAAAGGATCTTTTGTAAAGGTTAATCCAGTATCCGTAATGGCTAGCATTCTTTGCAGATACTTGGTAAAATCACTTGCATTCATTTTCTAAACTTTCTACCAGCTTGGCTAGATTCATGGAGTTCGATCCTTTGAGCAAAATTTGGTCATTGGCACCGAGTCTTTCCTTGACTTGCTTGACTAGGTCTTCAAATTGGTCCTCGTCAGCTGTTTTCTTGAAGTAATAAACGTGACCTATTGGGAACATTTGACTGGCAAGTTGAGCCAATTCTGCAATATCTTCTCCATAGAAAATAACGGTATCCAGCACATCTGGCGATAGGCTCAAAATCATCTGGTTATGGAGTTGGACAGACTGGTTGCCGAGTTCCTTCATGTCTGCTAGAACAGCAATTTTCTTGCCTCCTTCATTGGCTGGAATGGCAGAGAATGTCTCCAAAATCAACTTCATGGCTGTTGGATTGGCATTATACACATCTGACAGGATATCTGCTCCATTGGCTGCTTTCTTCCACTCAGTACGGTTACGGGTCAATTCTAGGTTCTGGAAGGCCTGACGAATCTGTTCCTCTGACACTCCTTCTTGAAGAGCCACATAAGCAGCAATCATAGCATTGGTGGCATTGTACTTACCTGTCACTGGCAAATCGAGGGCTTGTTCCAAGAAATTGGCCTTAAAGGTCAGACTATCCTTGCGTTCGACCAAGTCTGTGATTTCCAATTCTGCCCCTTGCCCAAAACGAACTACCTTTTTGTCAGTAGGCAAGTAGTCCTCTACAATCGAATCAGTTGGTGCTAATAGCAAGGAATTCGAAGCCATACCATCTGCAATTTGCATTTTCCCTTTAGCAATCTCTGAACGGTCTTTGAAAAAGGCCAAATGAGCTTCTCCAACCAAGGTCACGATGGCTGTCTTAGGATGAGCCAATTCAGACAAAAGATGGATATCTCCCAAGTGATCCTGCCCCATCTCCAAGACCAACTTTTCTGTCCCTTCAGGCATGTGGAGAACTGTGTAGGGAAGTCCAATCTCGTTATTGTAATTGCCTTGAGTTTTGTAGGTCTTGTAGGTTGTTGATAGCAAGTGCGCCAACATATCCTTGGTCGTTGTTTTACCATTTGAACCCGTTACCGCAAAGACATCAACTGCTGTTTTTTCAAGATAGTAGGCAGCTAGGGTTTGAAAGGCAGACAAAACGTCATCTACTAAAATGTAGGGATGATTTGCAACCTCTTTCTCAGACAAGGTTACTGCTGCACCATTTTCAAAAGCTGTTTCGATAAAGTCATGACCATCACGTGCACCTTTGAGGGGCACAAACAAATCTCCCGTCCCAATCAAACGACTGTCAAACTCAGCCTTTTCTAACTGGGCATCCTCAAAGATACTGACATCATTTTTAGCTCCAACAGCTTGGGCGACTTCATGGATTGTTAGTTTCATTTCTACTCCTTTAAAAAGGGTTGAAGTCTGAGAACTCTAATCACCTACAGTGACGATTCTGGCTTCTACCCCTTCTTTCATTTTATAGCAAATGCGCTTCGTGCTTGTTAAAGCTCTCCTTAGCAAGGTCAACCAAACGCTCGATTAGTTCTGGATAGCTGATTCCCATATTGTCCCAAAGTAGTGGGTACATAGACCACTGGGTAAAACCTGGCATGGTATTGAGCTCGTTTAGGAAAACCTCGCCCTTATCTGTATAGAAGAAATCACAACGAGATAGACCAAGGCCACCGATCGCACGGAAGGCAGTTTCTGCATTTTGACGCATGACAGCTACTACATCATCACTAATCTTGGCTGGGATGTCCATGGTAATCTTGTTGTCAATATACTTGGCATCGTAGTCATAAAAGGCAACATCCTTGACCACTTCACCAGGAAGCGTGCTCTTAACATCGTAGTTGCCCAAAAGACCAACCTCGATTTCACGGGCATTCACCCCTTGCTCTACCAAGACACGGCTGTCATATTGGAAGGCAAGTTCTAAGGCTTGACGGAGTTCTTCTTGGTTTTCAGACTTAGAAATACCGACACTTGAACCCATGTTTGACGGTTTCGTGAAGACTGGATAAGTCAATTTTTCTTCAACTTCAGCGATTTTAGAAGTCACATCATCACCTTCAACGATGGCCACATAAGGAACTTGGGCAATCCCTACAGATTCTAAAACTCGCTTGGTCGTGATTTTATCCATGGCAAGGCTTGATGACAAGATATTGCAGCCGACATAGGGCATTTTCAAAACTTCAAGGAATCCTTGAACAGAGCCATCTTCTCCCATAGGACCATGAAGAACTGGAAAGACCACTGCACCTTCTTCATAGATGGCACTTGGCGCGATTTTCTTGTTCCAGTCAATAGTCGCATTGGTCATGAGACGATCCTCTTGACCTGGAGTCTGGCTAAATTCTTGTGTTTTGATAAAGTCACCTGACTGGCTGATGAAGAAAGTATTGACGGTGAAACGGTCGTAGTTGACCGCACGCATAACACTTTCAGCTGAAAGGACAGAGACTTCACGCTCTGCACTACGTCCACCGTATAAAAGAATAATCGTTTGTTTCATATTGCTTGTCCTAATTCTAATAGAATACTCGTTCTTTAGTATATCATATTTGCTTCTTTTTTGAAACTTGAATCTAAAAAAGCCCTCATTTGAGAGCTGAAATTTTACCGATCCACCACTTGAGCTTCAAAGTAAGCTGGCTTGTCGTCTACATTGGTCATGGTAATCGTGTAGGACTTGTTATTGGTTACATAAAAAAACTTTCTCCCCTTGGTAGTTGACAACAATTCCATTCTTTACCAAATGAATATCTGTTTGATTGTTTGGAAGCTCTTTATCATCTTTCCAACTTATCTAAGATTTTCTGGTATTCTTTATGCAAATCCTTAGCTTTCTTAGAAGAATCATATTTTGCACTCTCAACCTTCACATCCTTCATCTTCTGCACCCAGCTCATGTCCACACCGTCCGCATAGTAGTTGCCATCGCTATCGACAATGATTTTACTTAGTTGCGTAGCTCCTTGAATCACTAAGCTAAGGACTTCTAGACTATCGCTGAAATACTGGGAAACCTCTGAGACAAAGAATTCTAATTTTTCAATCTTGTCATCCAAATCCTGAATACCCGACTCGATTTGAGACTTGGTATTGTAGAGGATGGTCTTCTCAGAGAAGGCTCTCCCCCAAATGAGACTAAAGAGGTCTTTGATTTGATTTAGCCAGTTCTCCCTCGCTTGAATCTGAGCTTCTACGATAGCTAACTGCTCTTCCCTCAATTTTTTCAGTTCCTTAAGTTGGTCCTGTCAGCTCACCTGAGTCTAATATAACAAACTATCCATACAAGGTTTGATACATCTTTTTCATGAAGACATCAAGCTCTTTTTGAACAATCTTTAATAGGCGCTCTTCTTCGACTTTGGGAATAGTCACCCTCTCATTTATATTTCTTTCATTTATTTGAAAATAAGCGCTAGAAACTAAATCAAAGTTCTTATCCAATTCATAGAGTACACTAGTTATTCTACCATCTATCTCTATTTCAAAATAAGCAGTAACCCCATTCCGTCCCGGATTTGAGATGTCCAAATTGATGTCTCCTTTTATCTCTATGGAGTCAATTCCTCCATCCAATCGAATAGCTCCATCGGGAGGAACGACATAGCCCGCTTTACGGATGTCAGGTGCATATTTTTCTGATGCCATCAAACGTTGTAAGACGACTATATTGTCCCTCTCTTCAAAGGAGGTTTTTAATTGCATATGTTCTTGGTGGTTTTGATACTGAAAATAAAGATTCAAGCCAGTAGCTAAGGCAATTACAGAACCAATAACGATCAGTATTTTTTTAAGTCCTGACATTTTTTCACCCCCTCTGTCTAAGTTATCATAGAAGTCTTGTTCATACAGCATTGCGTTGAGTAAGAAGTTACTTTCTCTAAAAATCTAACCATACAAGGTTTGATACATCTTTTTCATGAAGTCATCAATCTCGCTTTGAACACTTCTCAACAAGTAATCTTCTTCGGCTTGGGGGATAGAAACAATCTCTCTTTTCCCGTTACCATTTTGCTGAGAATAGCTAGAATCAATTAAATTCAGATTTTTATCTAAAATAAAAGCTACATGCGTTTGTTTTTCATTAACCTGTGTGATGAAAAATAACTGAAAATCCTTAGCATCCTTTTTGGGAGGGCTAATTTTCAAATGTAACTCTCCTTCTATTTCTAATGGATAAATAACTCCATCCAATCGAATAGCTCCGTCAGAAGGAATAGTATATCCTGCCTTGCGGATGTCAGACGCATATTTTTCTGATGACGTCAAACGATGAAGAACTTCAATTCTTTCATTTTTCTCAAAGGATTCTTTTAAAGCACTAGATTGTTGGAAATGATTGTAAGTAAAATATAAAGGAATCGCTAATAGGAACAAGGACAATACAATCAACCACTTAAACTGTTTTACTTTATCTAACATTCGCCTTTCCTCTATCAACACTCTCTTTCAAATAAGTGGGATTATAAATTCTCACTCACCTTCCTCATCATCATAAACTGGCTCGCCATGGATTTTGATGTATTCTTCATTTCTACGGTCATCTTCTTCCCAGACTGGGTCTCTCACATGGTCCATAAATGAAATTTCTTCCAAACTCAGCTCATTAGCTTCTTCATAACTCATCGAAAGGATATCCTCATGCCGGTTTTTAAATTCCTCCACACTTAACCAGCTCTCTTTATCATCTTCGCTAATCTGACCATCAATAGCAGTCGCAATTTCAATGGCCATAATATACATAGCTCGTTTATCAACAGTGAGAAGGTCAAAGTGGGTAGAAGCTAAACGTAGACAGTCTCCTTTTTCTCGATAGTCTGTTGCTGGATTGTCTTCAAAATCTAATTCAAGATTTTCATATACATGACTCCCAAATTTATTGATAATCCCTTCTTTCAACTGAACATTATTCCATCTATTATCATGCATCCACTTATTCAATTTCAAGTGAATAGTTGGGTCTGTTTTAAATGGGCGAGTATTCCCAAAATAAGAAATATCTACTGTCTTCCCATCTTTAGTATCAAACCACATCCTTTTCGCTAGTTCCATGTAATCAAATGGAATTTCTTTGATGTAATCACCTTTGATGTAAATTCTCACTCGTCTTCCTCGTCGTCATACACACGTTCACCATGGATTTTGATGTATTCTTCACGAAGACGTTCTTCTTCATCCCACAAAGGTTCCTCTACAGGTTTCAAACTTTTCAGTTCCTCCACGCTGATATCGGTTGCTTTATCTTAACTTAGTGATAAGACATCCTTGTGCAACTCCTTAAAAGTCTCTACATCCATCCAGGTCTCCTTGTCATCCTCGCTAATCCGACCATCAATTGCAGAAGCTACCTCGACTGCCATGATATACATAGCTCGTTTATCAACTGTTAACACATCTGTATGAGAGGTTGCGATACGTAGATAATCCCCACGTTCTCTCCACTCTGTAATGAAAGTTTTTTCAAATTCCAATGTTATACTCTCATATTCCAAAGACAACCAAGGATTGCTCGGAATTATAAAAGAAGCTTTATCCCATCTTTCATCAACAGAAGCCCATTTGTGTAACCGAACACCAAAGTAAAAATCATCCTGTAGCATGGCATCATCACCAACATTGGAGAAACTTATTTTCTTGCCTTTCCGTTCCTTAAACCACATCTTCCAAACAAGCTCTCTAGTTGTGAAGTCTATTTTTTTCGTAAAATCACTTTTGATGTATAGTCTCACTCATCTTCCTCATCTTCATAAACTCGTTCACCATGGATTTGGATGTACTCCTCACGCTTCTTATCCAATTCTTCCCAGATGGGATCGTCAATAGCATCAATCGTTTGAATTTCTTCCAAACTCATCTCATTTGCTTCATCAAAGGTTAAAGATAAGATATCTTGGTGCTTTTTCTTGAATTCCTCGATTGTTAGCCATGTTTTCTTATCATCTTCACTAATTTTTCCATCAATCGCAGTCGCAATTTCGAGTGCCATAATATACATAGCTCGCTTATCAACTGTTAATATATCTAGATAATTCGAAGCGATTCTTAGGTATTTTCCCTTTTCTCTACCGTCGCTTTCATAACTTCCTTCATAATCCAAATCAATATTTTCATACATTTGGGAATTGATTGCACTGCCACCTTTAACCTTGGCATCTTTCCAACGAGAGCCACTTGCTCCCCACTTATCTAACCGTAAAGATAAATAGAAGTCATTTTGCAACATCTCATCATCCCCGACATTTGAGAAACTTATTTTTTTACCATTTCTTTCTTTAAACCACATTTTCCATGCGAGTTCTCTGTAGCCAAATGACACTTTTCTAGTATAATCACCTTTGATGTATATTCTCACTCATCTTCCTCGTCATCATAAACTGGCTCGCCATGGATTTTGATGTATTCTTCATTCCTGCGGTCATCTTCTTCCCAGACTGGGTCTCTCACATCGTCCATAAATGGAATTTCTTCCAAACTCAGCTCATTAGCCTCTTCATAACTCATCGAAAGGATATCCTCATGCCGTTTTTTAAATTCCTCCACACTTAACCAGCTCTCTTTATCATCTTCGCTAATCTGACCATCAATAGCAGTCGCAATTTCAATAGCCATAATATACATAGCTCGTTTATCAACAGTGAGAAGGTCAAGGTGGGTAGAAGCGATTCTTAAACATTCGCCTTTCTCACGAAAGTCCGACATGATAGCATCTTCGTAATCTAGCTGTATATATTCACATTTATGTGATAAAAAATCATATTTTATCCCTTCCTTTATTTGGACACTCCTCCATCTAACATCATGAGTTTCCTTGTCTAATTCTAAGTGAATAGAAAGTTTATCGATTGGTAAATCTAGATACCCAGCATACGATAAATCTGGCTCTATTCCATCTTTTTTCTCAAACCACATCCTTTTCGCTAGTTCCATGTAATCAAATGGAATTTCTTTGGTGTAATCGCCTTTGATGTATAGTCTCACTCGTCTTCCTCGCTAATCTGACCATCAATTGCAGAAGCTACCTCGACTGCCATGATATACATAGCTCGTTTATCAACCGTTAAAATATCCGTATGTGTCGTAGCAATCCTAAGGTTTTCTCCACGTTCTCTCCCATCAGTAATAAAATCATTTTCAAATTCCAATTGAATGTTTTCATCAGAAAACGAAGTCCAAGGATTGCTCTTATCGTATGGTATATGATTCCATCGTTTATCATTAAATCGCCATTTATCAAATTGAACTCCAAAAAAGAAATCATCCTGTAACATAGCATCATCACCAACATTGGAGAAACTTATTTTCTTGCCATTCCGTTCCTTAAACCACATCTTCCAAACAAGCTCTCTAGTTGTGAAGTCTATTTTTTTCGTAAAATCACTTTTGATATATAGTCTCATAAATCTGAGATATCGCCTCCATGTGCTAGTATATATTCTTTTCGACGATTGGCTTCTTCCTCCCAAAGAGGGTCGTCTACCACATCCATCGTTTGAATTTCAGTCAAACTTAGTTCATTTGCTTCTTCAAAAGTTAGAGATAGAATAGCCTCGTGCTTTTTCCTAAACTCCTCGACTGTTAGCCATGTCTTCTTATTATCCTCGCTAATTTGCCCATCAATCACCTTTGCAATCTCAAGCGCCATAATGTACATAGCTCGTTTATCAACTGTCAAAACTTCTAGATGGGTGGTTAAAATACGGAGATAGTCTCCCTTTTCATTATAATCCGTAGCAAATGCATCTTCAAAATTAATTTCAATACTTTCCTTAATATGTGAAAAGAGTCTTCGTACCCCTTCCTTTAGGGGGACACTAGACCATCTCTTATCGGCAGTGCCTTTCCTCAAGGATAAATTTGAGAAAAAATCTTCTTGTAATGCATCATTGTTCCCAGCATTTGAGTAAGAAATTTGCTCATCTTCTGGAAACCACATTTTACCAGCTAGTTCTAAATAACCATAAGGTACTCTTTTTGTATAATCACCTTTTAAATATAATTTCATTGTTCACTCCTTATTGCGTCAAGTATTTAAAAGCTTTCCACATATTTTTGATAACTTCTTCTTTAGCTCCTTTTCCAAGTCCATTTAGTTCAGATTGTTCATTTACCCAGTTTACAATATCCTGCCTACTTGAAATAGTTGAGGCTTCAATATCTATGTCGAGGTTATAACCTGACTTTCCACTCCCCGATTGAACTTGGATTTTCCCACTATCTGGCTCCGCATCAACTCGAATATTATCGACTTTTTTACCGTTAACTCGTCCAGAAATCTTTTTTCCAAAAGACTTACTCGTCGGTTTATTTGCCTTCCAGCTGTCATAGTTACTGGAATAATCAACCTGAATTTCGCCATTTTGTAAGGCTGTCTTTGTGATAGCTGATAAGCTAGTTACTGCTCCACTAGCTATCAGTACATTCCCATATTGAACCCCTGTTACAGATGCTGCGGTACCAGCTACGATACTTGTCCCTGCTGTTGGCGGACCAGCCATTACACTCAAGACTTCTAGGGCTCCACTCGCAAAGTAAACTCCCAATCCAGAGAAAATTTGAGCTACTCCACTCCAAAATTCGACTGAATTTGCTTCAAAGTTTTGGGCTTTTAGTTCATCAAGCTTTTTGTTAACCAAATGAGTATAGTCAGCATCATATTTCCCATTTTTTAAAACGACATAGCCTTGTTCCAAGGAATGAATTTCAATGATATTCCCTGTCTCATCAATCTTAAGAGTGTGATTGTAGTCGTCAATTATTTTATCCCATTCGGACTTGTCATGGCCTTTTAAGCGCTTCTTTAATTCGGCACGATAGTAGGCATCACCATCGTCCGATAGCATCATATCCCTAGAAGCTTTATTGATTGCACGAGTTTCTGAATCTTGAAAATCTCTTTTTGCATGCGAAACAATCTTCACATCCTTCATCTTTTGCACCCAGCTCATGTCCAGACCGTCCGCATAGTAGTTGCCATCGCTATCGACAATGACTTTACTTAGTTGCGTAGCTCCTTGAATCGCTAAGCTAAGGACTTCTAGACTATCGCTGAAATACTGGGAAACCTCTGAGACAAAAAATTCTAGTTTTTCAATCTTGTCATCCAAATCCTGAATACCTGACTCGATTTGAGACTTGGTATTGTAGAGGATGGTCTTCTCAGAGAAAGCTTTCCCCCAATTCAGTGTAAAGAAATCTTTGATTTGATTTAACCAATTCTCCCTCGCTTGAATCTGAGCTTCTACGATAGCTAACTGCTCTTCCCTCAATTTTTTCAGTTCCTTGAGCTGGTCCATGTCCAAATCTCCATATCCAGAGACCTGAGCATCCGCATTTTTGTAGGAGGTCAACTCTAGTTGGATATCATCTATCGCTGCTTGTAACTTCTTGATGCTGGGGATGATAATCTCTGTAAAAAGACCCTTCCCAGCTGTGTAGGCTGCTCCTGTCAGCTCACCTGAGTCTAAAGAGGAAATCAGGTGGTCACATCCACTAGATAAGCGGTCCGTGACTTCATTTGCGACCTGGAGATTGTTAGTCATAGCTTGAATCAATTCTTGGGATTCTTGTGCGCTGTATTTTACTCCCATGGTAGCCGATTCCTTTCTGATATCAGTTCTTCTCTAGCTTCATCGAAAGACCGACGAGCCTTCTTCGTTTGTTTTCCCAATTCATCCAGTTCCTCATCTACATAAGAGTTGATCTGTCGTTGAATGGTTCTATTATCACTTTCGATTTGCTCTATCACTTGACGAGAACTAGGCGAGATAGCTAATAGAGTCGCCATACGATGGTGGATACTCTGGATTTCTGAGTGAAAGTGAGTTACCTGCTGTTCATATTGTCTTTTTAGAGTCTGAAGACTTTCTTCTTTATCGTCAATCTTGACAATTTCTCGCCAAAGTTTGTAGCGTTTTTCTTCGTTCTTATCTGCCATTTTTAATGTTCCCATCTCTTAGCCAGCTCTACGTCGCGTTTTTCAATCTTATGAGCAATTTCTGGAAACTTATTTGCTTGGGTCAAAACAGCCGAGCTGAAATCACTGACCGCCTGAAGCATTTGATTGCAGGCCTGACGTCCAGCTTCCATCCCAGCAATTTCAGAAGTATATGAAAATTCTACTTGCTGATTTTGCTTCTTGCTCGTGTCATACCCGACCAATTCATTAATAGCTGCCTCTGCTGCTATCGTGCTAGATTTTATCTTTCCACCCATACTTCAAACTCCCTTTATTCATTGTATATTGACCATATCATAACACAAAAATAGTACGATTTCAAAACAAATCCTAAGGGCAAGTGAGCTCATCTCCTTAGAGTAAACTCTATCGCTCAGTGAATGAGTTTGACAAAGACGCCACTAGTGATTTTGGAGACCCGTTTTCTGATGCCTTATAGTTTGAGTAGTCTTATTAGCAAGGCTTGTTCACCTCTCGTGAGAAACAGAAAAAGACAAGCCCTAGAAAAATTCCTAGGGCTTGTCTTATGTGTCAAAATGAGCTACGTTTTTACTGACTCCTACAACTCTGTCCGATTTTCAATGGCTCGTAAGAGTGTGACTTCGTCCGCATACTCGATATCTGCTCCCACGGCTAGTCCTCGTGCTAGGCGAGTGACCTTGATACCAGCTGGCTTGAGCAAACGAGAGAGATACATCGATGTCGCTTCCCCATCCGCTGTCGCATTGGTTGCCACAATCACCTCTGAAACCTCACTATCCATGAGACGGGTCATGAGACTCTTGAGGTTGATATCGTCTGGGCTGATGCCATTCATCGGAGAAATGAGGCCGTGCAAGACATGATAGAGTCCGTGGTATTCTTGGATGTTTTCCATAGCAGCCACATCGCGACTATCCTCTAGCACCAAGATGGTTGTCTGATCTCGAGTCGGATCTGTACAGATTGAGCAGGGGTCATCATCCGTCAGGCGGCCACAGATGGAACAATAGGTTAATTCCCGCTTGGCAGATAGGAGATTTTTGGCAAATTCATTGACATCGTCATCAGACATTCCAATGGTATAGAAGGCGAGGCGGGTAGCCGTTTTAATCCCGATACCTGGTAACTTTGAATAGCTATCAATCAGCTTGGCAATAGGTGTTGGATACAGCATAAGTTCCTTTCTAATTCATTGGATGGTGTTGGTGATAAAGATTGATAATGTCGCGTGCAATAGAAGGTCCGACACCGTTTGTAAGGTTGGTGTTATGAGGAAAGACGACTGCGACTGCGATTTGAGGATTTTCGGTCGGCGCATAGGCGACTGCGTTAGTATTGTTGGCTTTTTGACCGCCATTAACGTAACTTTCGGCAGTACCCGTTTTCCCGCTGATGGAAACGGCGGCGCCATTTGAAAAGGCACGACCAGTTGTTAGAGCACTCGTTCCATGCGAAACTTGATAGAAACCTTGCTGCAAGATAGCCATATCTGATTCTGAGATATTGACCTTGTTTAGTTCCTTAGTGGCTGTTTCTTGAACCAGACTACCTAGGCCACCTTGGTCATTGTTTCCATAAACCCCTTCAACGATGTGGGGGGCAATCCGAACACCGTTGTTGGCAATAGTTCCAACGTACTGGGCCAATTGCATTGGGGTGTAGTTATCAAACTGACCAAAGGCATTGGTAATGTAATTAGCAAAATTATACTCTTTTGGTATAAAACCAGTTGACTCATCTGGAAGGTCAATGCCTGTAGAAGCACCCAAACCATACTCACTAAAAGTCGCGCGTAGTTTTTCCATAGCAGGCTCTAATCGGTCTGTCTTGACTGTCATATCTGGTTGATAGGTTTGGCCCATCATTCCTAGGGCAGTTTGAATCATATAGGCATTAGAAGAGTATTCCAAAGCCTCAACTGCTGTGATCGGGAAAGAGCCATAGGACAAGGTGTACCATGAATTGATAGGGGCCGAACCTTGGAAAACAATCGGCTGGTCTGTCAAGGTTTGATTGCCTGACAAGACTCCATTTTCCCAACCAGAGCTGATGGTCGCTGCCTTAACAACAGATCCTGGCACAAAGACGTTGGTTATCGTTCCAAGCGAATCTGAACTTAATTTACCGGATTCGACATCATGCTTGACACCTGACATCGCCAAAACTGCTCCGGTTTTAGGATTAAGAGCTACAGCGTAGACTCCTTCAGAGTATTTGGCTCCACCATTGCCCAACTCTGAGTTGAAGTAACTCTTGAGTAGGTCATCCACACCATCCTGGAAAGCTAGATCAATCGTTAACTTGATATTGTTTCCTTTGCTTCCTTCTTCGACATTTTCCACACTTTCCATATTTCCGTGTTTGTCGAGATGGATTTCTTTGACGGAGCGTTTGCCTTGAAGAACATCTTCATATTGCTTTTCAAGATAGGAAGTTCCCACTCGGTCATTGAGAGAATACCCTTTTTTGAGATAAGCATCAACTTCCTCAGCTGGAAGTCCTGACTTTTCATTTGAAACGCTACCGACGATTGTCGATAAAGATGTATCCAGTACTTTACGATCCCATGAGGTTGAAATGCTGATACCTGGTAATTCCTTGGACGCTGATGCAACGAGAGCAACTTGGGTATCATCTAAGGCATCCGTAGAAATGGTTCCCGTTGCAAAATTTTCAACAGCATTGAGCTGACTAAAGAGATAGATTTCCTTTTTCTGGTCATCTGTATAATTAAGCTGACTCACGTCAATGCTTTCAACCGCATTATTGTAAAGTGTCGCTTCCGATAAGCGGTTCCCATCTGAATCCAGGCGTTTATCACTTGGCAAGGATTCGACTGTTTTTTTGTAAATATCCTGGTCCGCCAAGTAATAGTCTGCAATTTGTCGATCAGTCAGATCAGGGGAGGTTACATTTACATATGTGAGGAGTTTCTTGGCTGTCTCCTTCAATTCAGCTGCTGTCATTTTATTGTTTCGTGTGAAAGAAACAACTTGCTTGACAGTATTTTCTACCAAGGGTTTCCCTGCCGCATCATAGATCTGTCCACGAGCTGAACTGGTTGTTACCCTTGTTTGGCTGGCTGAGGCCAATTTTGTTTCATAGAAATCTTTATTGAGCACCTGCATGTATAACAAACGACCAATAATGGCCATAAAGAGCAGGATGACAATCGCAAATAATAAATTAAGCCGAATCGGAATCGAATGGCTATTAAATTTTCTCATACAACTAAGACTCTTTTCTAGAAAAATTCCCGATTTCCACCTTTATTTTCCCTAAAATAATAGAGTAAACAGGTGAATCTCAGTACATTTCATTGTACCATATTTTACGGAGAAACTCTTGGAAAAGTCGAAGCATTTTTTGACTTTTAACTGAAAATGCCTTTTTATTTGGTTATCCTATTTTCTATGATATAATGATAGTAATAGTTAGGAAAGCGTTAACTTTTAAGACTTTGACTCATAAAAAGGAGCCTCATGAACAAGCCAGATATCGCAACCATAATCGACCTCCATTTTGAAGAATTAACCGAGCTCGAGCAAGAAATCGCTCGCTATTTTTTACAAGCTGAAACGATCCAAGATGATCTCTCTTCTCAGCAAGTTACCCAGAAATTACATATCTCCCAAGCAGCCTTGACCCGCTTTGCCAAAAAGTGTGGTTTTACAGGCTACCGAGAATTCGTCTTTCAATACCAGCATCAGGCTAGTAAACCGGACACTCATTCGCACAAACACAGTCCTTTAACCAAACGTGTTTTGCGAAGCTACAGTATCATGCGAGAACAAACACAGGATTTGATTGACGAAGAACAACTGGAACGCGTCGCCCAATTAATCGATGACGCTGAACGAGTTTACTTTTTCGGGACGGGAAGTTCTGGTCTGATTGCCCGTGAGATGAAATTGCGCTTTATGCGATTAGGTGTGGTCTGTGAAGCTTTGACCGACCAGGATGGCTTTGCATGGACGACCAGTATCATGGATGAAAACTGTCTGGTACTTGGCTTTTCCCTATCAGGAACTACCCAATCCGTCCTCGATAGTTTGTTGGATGCCAAGGAAATGGGTGCCAAGACCATCCTCTTTACCAGCGCACCAAACAAAAACAGTCAGGCCTACACCGAAACGGTCCTTGTGGCAAGCCATAGTCAATCTTCTTACATCCAGCGTATTTCCGCTCAACTCCCTATGCTCATTTTAATAGATTTGATTTATGCCTACTTTTTAGAAATCAATCGCGAGAGCAAAGAAAAAATATTTAACAGCTATTGGGAAAATAAAAAACTCAACGGCTATCGTAGACAAAAACGCGTTAGAAAATCCTAGTTTGGTTGGACCAAACTAGGATTGTTTTGTTTTGAAATGGTAATAGGCACCCAACATCCCTGCGTTATTTTGGGTATGGGAAATTCTAATCGTAAAATAAAACGAGCTATTCTCCAGAAGTACGTTCTATAGTATCATAGTTTAATGCAGAGTGTAGCGATGTAGTCATTTCCATAACGTGACAATCGATGTCTTTTGTCACACGATTCATAAAAATCGATCATAGCGAGACCGTTTTTTAGTTGTCCTCTAATCTGACTTTCTAAAGTATGGCTAAATTCATATCCATATTCTGGATTGATGGTAATTTTGTCTTCCTCTTCAAGCTCTCTTGAATTAAAAGGTAGTGAAAACTTTAACAGTAATTCCTCATCGGGTTTGTCCCATACAGTGTCAGCATCATACATGTAGATCCAAGGATTCATGAATCCGACCATTAACAAACCGCCCTTTTTCAATACTCGAGAGGCTTCTTTATACATGTTTTCTAAATCTTCTATGTATACATTTGAAACTGGATTAAAAACAATATCAAACGTTTCATCTTCAAATGGGAATGGTTTTGTCATATCGCCTTGAACGGTATTGATTTTTAAGCCTTCTCGTTTTGCAACCATTTCATCTCTTTCTAATTGTGATTTAGAAAAATCCATGATGGTGACATCATAACCTTTTGCAGCAAAAACGGGACCCTGCTGTCCACCACCACAAGCTAACCCTAATATCTTTTTCCCGTTTGCTTTTTCAAACCATTCTATCGGAACTTTTTTCCCAACAGTTAAGGCAACAGAAATTGGATGCTTTCTAGCTTCTTCTAATTCTTCATGTGTCAATGGCTCAGTATAGTCGTTTTTTACATTATTCCATCTATCTTCATTTAATTTTATATAATTACTCATCTTACAATCTCCTCGTAATTTTATATGATTTCGATTTAAGTTGGATGTGTTGCCACACTTCTCTCACCTCTAGAAATTCTAATTTATCAATTTTTCGTCCATCTCATTATATCATTTTTCCACATTTTCCCATTTAGTCAAGCTAAATATCAATTAAATGGATGATAGAATTGCTCTCGCCTTAACTTCTTATGCAAGGTAGTTATTTTCTCCTAGTTTCTCACGATTACCTCCTTTGGCTCAAATTTTTCAATAAAAAAAGAATTAAGCAAAACAGTTTTCACTCAAGTAGTGATTCAGTGTTTTTCTTAATTCTATAGCTCCAAACTAGGATTGTTTTGTCTTGATACTCTTCGAAAATCAAATTCAAACCACGTCAGCTTCACCTTGCCGTACTCAAGTACTGCCTACGGCTAGCTTCCTACTTTGCTCTTTGATTTTCATTGAGTATAAAATGATAATAGGCTCCCAACATCCCTGCTGTGTTTTGGTGATGGGCAAATTCTAATCGAGTTTTTTCAGCTAGGCTTGGTACCAAGGCCGCCTTCAAGGCTGTGCGGATCTTCGGCTTGAGGATAGCCTCTTGCCCCATGATACCGCCACCGAGAATGACCACTTCTGGATTGGCAACGTAGCAAATATTTGCCAGACCTTTTCCTAGATAGTCTACCATGCGGTCAATACCAGCCATACAAATCTTGTTTCCTTCGGTAGCTTCCTTGAAAATGCGTCGGCCATTCCACTGATCAACTGAGTCTCCATGAGCTGCTGCTACATACTCCACCAAGGCTGTCGTAGAGGCAAGATCCTGAAAAGCTCCATCCTGCATGTGCATGTAACCGACTTCGCAGGCTGAGTTGCTAAATCCATGGAAGACTTTCCCATCCATAATCAAGCAACCACCGATACCTGTTCCAATGGTCAAGCAAAGTGTGACACTCGCTCCCTTACCTGAACCAGATACTGCCTCAGCAAGACCTGCACAGTTGACATCATTTTCAATTTCGCAAGGAATCGAAAAGCTCGTCTCGATTTCCTTCTTGAACTGGGTTCCTGCATAGTTGGGAATCTGAGGACCAGCATAGAAAATCTCACCCTTATCAGGATCCACCATCCCTGCAGAAGAAATGGCAACACCTGCTACTGGGCCTTTTTCTAAATAGCTGGCTACGATATCTTTTGTCTTTTGTAAGATATGGGGTCCACCCTTATGCGCCTCAGTTGGCATTTCATGCGATTCAACAAGTTGGCCTTCTTGGTCAATCAAGCCATATTTAATGTTGGTTCCACCGATATCAATTGCAACGTAGTGTGTCATAAATACCTCCTTATGGATTAGAGGAAGCGCTCCTTGGTTTCACGAATCAATTGTGCTGCTGCTTCTACAACTGGGCGATCTTCTTCAGTCACTGGTGTCAATGGTGAACGAACTGATCCAATGTTAAGTCCTTCATTGATCTTCAAGACTTCCTTAATCACACCGTACATATTTCCATGTGCAGAAGTGAGTTTGCCAATGATTGCGTTGATAGCGTATTGCAATTCACGCGCTGTTTCCAAGTCTTTCTCAGCAATCAACTCATTGAGTTTCAAGAAGAGTTCTGGCATCGCACCATAAGTACCACCGATACCAGCTTTAGCACCCATGAGGCGACCACCTAGGAACTGTTCATCTGGACCATTGAATACGATGTGGTCTTCTCCACCAAGGCTGACAAAGGTTTGGATATCTTGAACTGGCATAGAAGAGTTCTTAACACCGATAACACGTGGATTCTTCAACATTTCAGTGTAGAGACTTGGAGTCAAAGCAACACCTGCCAATTGAGGAATGTTATAAATCACGTAGTCTGTGTTTGGTGCTGCAGCACTAATGTCATTCCAGTATTTGGCAACTGAGTATTCTGGCAAACGGAAGTAAATCGGTGGAATCGTTGCAATGGCATCTACACCCAAGCTTTCTGCGTGGCGAGCAAGTTCCATACTGTCTTTGGTATTGTTGCAAGCTACGTGAGCGATGATAGTCAATTTGCCCTTGGCAACTGCCATGACTTCTTCCAAAATCAACTTGCGATCTGCCACACTTTGGTAGATACATTCACCAGAAGAACCATTTACATAGAGACCTTGAACTCCCTTATCAATGAAGTATTGAACCAAGGCGCGCGTACGTTCTGGACTGACTTCTCCTTGATCATCATAACATGCGTAGAAGGCTGGAATGACACCTTCGTATTTTTTCAAATCTGACATAGATTTTCTCCTAAGATTTCTTTTTTTCTGCTAAGAGCAGTTCTATTTTTTACAAGTTTAGTATACACCTTGTGAAAATCGCTTTCAATATCTTGTATACACTTAGATTTTAGTTTCTACTTGTATTTTAGAAACTGTAACGATTGAAAGTAGTTTCAGAAACAAGCCATCCTACTGGTATTTGTTGAAGATTTTCTCCATCAAACCTGCTTGGAGAAAGACTAGTAAACCAAAACCAAAGAGGATAAAAGCTGACCCACCCAAGAGGAGAGTGAAGGCGGATAGATAAAGAACCATCACAATGAGAAAGAGAATGGCTAACATGAGGAAGAACCACGGAAAGTTAAAACTTGCCAAGATAAGCCCTTTTTGCAGCACTTCTTTCCAAGACAAATCATAGCGCGCAGCGATGGGATAACTAGCCAGCATCACCAGAGTGAGGAAGATGAGAATCCCCAAACAAATAGCTTTCACAATCTGGAAAGGCAAAGCTGTCTGTCCCCAGAAAAGATAGAGATCTAGAAAGCTTAATGATACAATGCCCAACTCTAACAGCCCCAACTGAAGCCCCAGTTTCAGATTTTGCTTGAAGGCCCTTATATAAGTTCTAAAGACTGGTACCCGTCTGCTTCTCTTAATCTCGAACATAGTCTCATAGAGGCTGATTTTCGCCACTCCGGTCGTCACGATGGGCAAACAAGAGACGACAAAAAGAAGATTGACTGTGACGATATCCAAGACCTTCTCACTGAAACGCATGAGAAAATTATCTGTATCAAATGCTGCCTTGATAAGACTTACTCCTTTTTGTGCCATGTTTGCTCCTCCTGATTCTTTTAATCAATCAAAATTTTAAAGAGATATTTGCGAACCTTTTCTTCCATCCCTGCGTAGCCATTTGGCTGGTGCGGTTCTCCAGGGAAGAAAATCGCAAAATTGTGATAGCCCAACAAGAGTGGGTATTTTTCATGACAATGGACAAAACCAATGTCGCTCGCTTCATCGAATGCTACCGCCTCGTCTTTGATACGTGAACCGTAGCTCGAATATTCATGCCCTTCTACCAGCAAATGCAAGTCTGCATAGTTCTTATGATGCTCAAATTGATCATTTTCAGCTTGATTGAGGACATTTTCCTGAACAACTAGAAAGACCTTGTCCCCGTCAATCTCATACTTACCGAGTTCGAAAGAATCCTTACGGTGCTGATAGAGATAGTCGATAGCCTTATCTAGATTGGGATGAAGCCCTTTGTAAAAGGTGATGTTTTTCAAATCGTCAAAAATCATACTGTTTCCTTCGTTTTTGATAGTTACTAGTCTTCAGTTTCGAACGTTCCTTCTCTATTTCCCTGTAACAGTGCGGACGGAAGCAAATTTCTTCGGTATTTCATTCCTAATTTTTGAGCCTTTTGCTCTTTCATCATCAGTCTCAAAAATTCCGTCTAAGATAAGCGTAAGTTGCTTATCTTAGATACCACTAAAGCGGGAAATAGCAACAATAAAACGAACCTACTCTAACTAGTATCATGAAAAGAGTTCATTCGTAAGTTTATAAGTGTCTGACAAAACTTCACGAAGTAACTGCATACTCTCCATTTTGTAGACACTTATAACTCTGTATTCTCTTATACTCAACGAAAATCGAAGAACAAACTAGGAAGCTAACCGCAGGCAATACTTAAGTATGGCAAGGTAACGCTAACGTCGTTTAAACTCGATTTTCGCAAGGTCTTAACCTTTAACCGCTCCCATAGTAATCCCTTGAGTGAAGGATTTTTGGAAGACAAGGAAGACGGTTACGATTGGCACTGCTGCAAGAGCTGCACCTGCCATGATCAAACCATAGTTGGTTGCCATTTCGGCCTGCATGGTCGCAACCCCGAGTGAGATGGTCAAGTTTTGACGTGAAGTCAACATAACCAACTGCATAAAGTAGTCGTTCCAAGTATTGATGAAGGTAAAGATCGCAAGGGCTGCAAATCCTGGTTTCACGATAGGGAAGGCTACGCTCCAGAAAGTACGAATCTCACCACAACCGTCGATTTTAGCTGATTCAAGCAATTCTGTAGGGATATTTTCACTGAATTGTTTCATAAGGAAGACCCCGAATGGCCATCCAATCAAAGGCAGGATAACTGCCCAAAGAGTATCGTGAATTCCCATGAAGTTGACGATACGTACCAATGGTACAAGGACAACTTGTTTTGGAAGAGCCATGGCAGCGATAAAGACTGCAAAGAGGATGCGCTGACCATAGAAACGTTTTTTAGCCAAGACATAACCTGCTAGAGAAGAGGTTGCACACACTAGGAACATGGTTACCAGTGAGATAAATACAGAGTTCCACATCCACTGCATAGCAGGGTTTTGCACCATGAGTTGTTGGAAGTTCTCCATGGTTGGCATTTTAGGGAACCACTGTGGCGGAATCATAATGGTATCAGGCTGTGATTTGAAGGCACCTGTCAAGATCCAGTAGAATGGAAAGATGAACAGTACGGTCAACAAGAGCAAGATAATCGTTGAAATAACAGTGAAAGCTGTTAAAGGTTTCTTTTGTGTAGGTTGCATAACTGTCTCCTTTCTTTAGTATTCTACGTCGTTTCCGAGGATCTTGAATTGAGCAAAGCTGACAATGGCAATCATCACCGCCAAGAAGACACCGATAGTATTTGCATAGCCATATTCTGTCAATTGGAAAGCTTTTTCGTAAAGGTAGTACATCAGTGTACTTGTTGAGTAGTTTGGACCACCAGAAGTCAAGAGCTGAATCAAGGCGAAACATTGGAATGAGTTGATGGTTGTAATGATCGCGATGTAAAGAGTTGTTGGAAGAAGGCTAGGCCATTTAATCTTCCAGAAGACTTGAAACTCAGTCGCACCGTCAACACGCGCCGCTTCAACAAGTGAGTTGTCAATATTTCCCATAGCAGCGATATAAAGGATAATCGGTTGACCAACAGATGTTGTCAAAAGGATAATCATAATCGCTAGCAAAGCCCAGTTTTTGTCACCCAACCAAGAAATGTTTTGGCTGATAATATGACTTGACTTAAGGACAAAGTTCAAAATCCCTGATAGTGGGTCATAAATCCATTTCCATACAACCGTTACGGCAACACTACCTGTAACTACAGGAAGGAAGAAGACGAAACGATAGAAAGAACGGGCAATGGCATTTTGATGATAGGTTTGAGATGCTACAAAGAGCGAGAAGAGAACCACAATCGGAACAGATCCAATAACCAGGATAACGGTATTGATCAAAGACTTCATAAAGACAGGGTCTTTAAACATGCGAATGTAGTTGTCAAAGCCTACAAACTCAAATTTAGTCATGGAGTAGTTAAAGAAACTTGTAATGAATCCCATAATCATAGGAGCCAAGACAAAGATCACAAAGAAGAATAATACTGGTGCTAGGAAAGCATAGGAAATCACTGTTTCCCGCATGCGAATTTTATTGACTTTCACAGTCGGCACCTCTCTTTCAAATAGAATAGTTTTTGATTTTCTTAAACTGTTTTAAAATCAAAATGAAATTTTTTAAGATTCGCTTATGTAAGAACTTCATTTTAATTTCGTGACAGTTCCTACCATTTCAAACAAAAGTCCCCCTTTTCTTACACCATAGTGCACAGGGAAAAGGGGGGAATCAATCTGACTTAGTGCTTATTGTTTTGTAGCTTTTTTGATGGTTTCGTTAGCTTTTTCAGTGAAGGCTTTCAAAGCATCCGCTGGTTTTTCGTCACCATTTGATACAGATTGCAACATTGGGAACCAAAGGGTTCTCATTTCAGCAAATCCATCGATAGTGTTGTAGTATGGTGAGTAGTATTTAGTCCAGCCACTGATTGTTTCCATACGTTTGTCTTCATAAAGTTTACCAAATGAAGTACGAACTGGGAAGGCACCTGTACGAACTACGTCTTTAGGACCCCATTCTTTGTCATCTGCGATGAATTGAACGAATTTCTTAGCAGCTGCGACTTTCTTGTCGTCTTTGTTGTTAAATACTGCAAATCCGTTTACAAGGTATTCAAGAGATGGTTTACCTGAGTCTGATGGGAATGGTACTTCTACCACATCTACCTTACTTGCTTCCAAGAGTTTCGCTTGGATACCGTTTTGAGCTGGTGCCCAAAGGATTGTGTATGAAGTTTGACCGTTGGCAAAGTTTTGGATATCTGCTCCACCGTCAAATTGTGAACCGTTGTTCAACAAACCGTCTTTAATCCAGCTAGCAGCTTTTTCAAGACCTTTGACGAATTTAGGATCGTCTGTTGTATATTTGGTTACGTCTTTGTCTGTTACAGAACCGCCATAAAGGTTTGCAACGAAGGCACGTGTTCCTTGGTCTCCCCCTTGACCAGAACTGAACAATGAACCTGGTGTATAGCCTTTATCTTTAAGCGCTTTCAAAACTTTTTCAAAGTCATCAGTTGTCCAACCTTCTTTTACAAGGTTTGCAACTCCAGCATCTTCCAACATTTTCTTGTTCATAGCCATGTAGAATGGAGCTGAACTGATTGGATACATGTAAGCTTTGTCTCCAGCCTTACTTGCTTGTACGATGTTTTCGTTGTTGACATCTTTGACGAATTCGTCTGTGAAGAGGTCGTTCAACTCAGCCAATTTACCATTTTTACCGTATTGGATGATACGCCCTGGTGCGTCAAAAAGTACGTCTGGCGCTGTTCCCGCTTCGATAGCTGTTGTGATCTTTTCTGGACCTGACTTGAAGTCGATGGTTTCCAATTTCACTTTTACATCTGGATTTGCTTTTTCAAAAGCTTCGATGATTGATTTTTCATAAGTTCCAACACCGTCACCAGTTTTTTCTTGTGTGAAGACTGGGAATGCCCACCAAGTGATTTCTGTTTTTCCGCTATCGCTACCAGAATTTGCAGCATCTTTGCTTCCACCAGAGTTACCACAAGCAGCAAGGCCAAGAATCGCAGCACCTGCAAGTACTGTACAAGCTAGTTTTCTAAATTTCATTTGTATTCTCCTAATTGATAAGCGTATCCATATTGGATAATGAGTTCTTTAAATTTGTATACGTTTTCATTTCATCCGACGCATCGACCACTCTCCTCTTTTTTGAGATTGTGTTATTTAAGACCGGCAACAAAGCGTTCCGTAATCTCTTTTGGTCTAGTAATAGCTCCACCAACAACGATACCTCGCACCCCATATTCAAGGATTTGCTTAGCTTGTTCTGGTGTATGAATCTTCCCTTCAGCGATGACATCCACACCGGCATCGCAAAGTTTTTTGATCAGTTCAAAGTCTGGACCATCTACTTTTGGACTGTAAGAAGTGTAACCTGATAGGGTTGTTCCAACAAAATCAATCCCTGCTTCAACTGCTGCTATACCCTCTTCAAAGGTACTGGTATCAGCCATTAAGAGTTGATGTGGATATTTTTCTTTGACTTGTCGGATAAAGTCTTGGATTTCCAAACCGTCGTAACGTTCACGTTTAGTACAATCCAGAGCAATGACCTCAATGTCTAGTTCAGCCAGTTCATCCACTTCTTTCATCGTAGCTGTAATGAATGGCTCCTGTGGTGGATAGTCACGTTTGATAATCCCGATAATCGGGAGTTTCGTAACTTCCTTAATTTCCTTGATATCGCGAACACTGTTTGCTCGGATACCGACTGCTCCACCTTGCTCAGCCGCTTTGACTAGCAAGGGAATGACTCCTCCCGCTTCTGTATAAAGCGGTTCGTGAGGAAGTGCCTGGCAAGAGACAATGATTCCATCTTTGATTTGTTCAATCAAGGCTTCTTTGCTGATCTGTGGCATCCTCTTTCCTCCCTTTCTTGTTCTTATGGGCTTATTATATATCATTTGTTAAGCGCTTTCAATAGCTTGTAGTAGAATAGATTTCAGTTTCAAAACTATTTTATAGAACAGACTATCCTGAAAGTAGTTTCAGACCTCTTATGATTTTGAATCAACCTGAATGTCATAAAAAAAGATAGCAGGCTGAAAAACCTGCTATCTCTTCTGAGACCTACTCAAATAGCTTTTACTTATTATTCTTTTCTCTTCTTGCCAAATGTAAAGAGTGATAAGAGGACGCCCGCAAAGCCAAGGGAAAGCAGTGAGCTTGTTTCCTTGCTTCCCGTATTTGGAAGTTCATCTTGTTTAGCTGCTGGCGCTTGATAGGTCACATCTTGGCCTATAGACAGTTTGTTGTCTGCAGCTGCTAATACTAGATTGGTGTCTCCCTTGTACTCTGGCACTTCAAGGACTGCTGCCTCAGCACCATTGACACCACCCTTATACTCTGGTAGATCATTTGAAGCTGCTAAGACAAAATTAGCACCTCCGGTATATTCAGGAAGTTCGTTAGATGCAGCTAGAACTGCATTAACCCCACCTTTAAACTCTGGAAGTTCATGGACTGCCGCCTCAACAGCGTTGACACCACCTGTAAATTCAGGTTTTTCAACCGTTGGTGCTGCTTCTTCGCCTACTGTTGCCAATGGTCCAGTGTACTCTGGCATCTCTGCCACTGGGGCTTCCTCAGCATTAACACCTCCTGTGAATTCAGGTTTTTCTACTGTTGGAGTTGCTTCTTCGCCTACTGTTGATAATGGACCGGTGTACTCTGGCATCTCTGCCACTGGGGCTTCCTCAGCATTGACACCACCTGTGTACTCCAGCACCTCATTAATAGCAGCTTCACTGCCATTAATACCATCGCTTAGTTTAGAGCCAGCTAAAGAAACTGGTAAATTGTGCATGCTTTCAATTACACCCTCAGCCAAACCTGTAATCCTTTGACCCATATCCTCTGGATCTATTGTGAATAGGAGAGTTTTTGTATCGTACTGGGTCATAAAGGTTGCTGTCTTGCCATTTGCCAATTGAAGGGTCGGAGCCTTGTTGACCAATACTTCCGAATCGAACTCCATGGCAATAATACCTGGCCATTTTTGGATAGCATATTTCACTTTTGCTTCTTTAGGAGATATTCTGTCTTTGCTTAAGAAATCCCAGTTGAATTTCTTATAGGATAAAGTATAATCGTTTTGATTGCCATCCGCATGCTCATAAAGCAAACCATATTCGCCATTTCCAAGTTCTTGGAGTGAGTTGTAAGCAAACTTACCACTTTGTATAGGATTGTGTTTCAGCCATGTCAACTCACCATTCTCCTCAACACGAGCCAGGTGAACCAAACCATTGTTGCGTCCAGGACCACCAGCATTGCTAAGTAGAATGTATTCCTTTCCTTCATGCATGGTGTGAATAGCGGACATTTGAACATAAACGTCTTTTACTTGAGGATAACGTTTGATTTCCTTATCCCACGTTGCTCCTCCATCATGACTGGTCGCAACCTGAAGATCGCCAGTCAACCCACGCATAAAGAGCTTGAGATCTCCATTATTCAACTGAACAACAGTTGACTCCGTATTTTGGGCGCCTGGATTATTCATGGTTGAAGAATGAATGGTTTGGTTGCCTACTGGACGGTTATCATTAACTGCTTCCCCTGCTTGCCATGTTTCACCATGATCATCTGAGTAAATTACACGAGATGATTGAGAACCACTTAGATAGGAAACGTTGTTTGTTGTATAAACTGGAATCACCAGTCTTCCCTTATGAGGTCCTGTACGCAAGGCAATCCCCGTACCAGGTCCAGTTCCTAGGAAGTGCATCCAATCTTTCCGAATCCCATGTGTAATATCTTTTGGTGCAGACCAAGTCTTCCCATCGTCATCACTGTAGGACATCCATAGGTAGTTGGTATTGGAAACTCTAAAAATATTCTTTTCGCTATATTCAAAATAAATATTTCCGATTAGCTCATTCCCTTTATACAAATCTCCCTTATCGCTGTAGGCTGGTTTTTTAGGGTCAACGACAACACGATAATCTGTCTTTCTATTTTGAGGGTCGAAAACCTCTCCGTTTTCTCGAATCGTATAGCGACCTGATTCTCCTTGCTTATATAAAACTTGATAAACTTTATCTCCCACTTGTTCATAAGCTTTCGGAGCTTGCCCTGGCAGAGAAAACACTGCCTTACTTTCAAGGAACATGTCATAAATTGCAAAAATTCTCTTTGTTTCAGGGTCTTGCACCAAGGCCATATCAATATTGACTGGAGATGGCCAATCTGCATGTTTAGCATGCTCATTGTCACGAGGATTTGAGATTACGATTCGGTCTCCCCATGTTTTCCCATTATCTGAGCTGCGACGAACAACCATCCCAATATCTCCCCAGTCAGAATGGTGCAAACGTCTTTCATCCGTTCCTGCAATCAGCGTTCCTTTATCTGTCTTGAGAAGAGCTGGGATACGATAACTCTTGATACCATCTTTATTTGGTTGATTGTTCCTACCACCTTCAAAGACGTCTTCTTTCTCAGTGACTTTTGCTCCCTCAGGAAGTTTCTGTTCCAATTCACCTCTTTCAAATAATTGACTCCGTGTTTGAACTTCATCTGGGCTTAAAGCACGATCGTAAACGGTTAGGTTTCGAACTTGTAGGTTTGATGCCCAAACTGTTTTATTGCCCCGTTTGGTTGCTCCAAGCTGAGCTTGATTAACATCTGGCATATCTTTAATGAAGTTACCAGATTTGAGACTTGTTCGAGATAAGACACCGTTCACATAGAGACGAACTCGACCATGAGGTAACTCCGTTGTCGGTTGTTCGACAGTAAAGGTCACTGAATTCCATTGTCCAGGGCGAACTTTCAAAGGAGCATCTGTATACTTATCATAGAACTGCTCCCCGTTAGCACCACGACCTTCAATAAGAGCTGTATTATCAAGGACCGACATAGTAAAATACTCATTTTCCTTGGTGTCACTGGATACAGAGAAGAGATTGTAAAAGCGTGGAGCTGATGCATCTGGTTTGAACTCCATGTGAACTGTAGCATTTTTTAGTTGCTTTAGTTTATTTAGTTCACTTGATAAATCAACTCTCTGACCATTTGTTGCATTGGTTTCAACATCTTCTTTTTCAAGGACAGGATTGGCATTTTTTAAATCTCTTGAGTAATAGTCACGAGGAATAGCCCCCTGATCCTCTGATTCCTCTTCCTTATTTGCTTCTTCTGCAGGGGTTTCCGTAGAGGATGGAGTTTCTGATTCTGCACTCTCATTTTTTTTCAAATGATCTTGGTCCACCTCAACGCCGTTGTCTTGAGCTGCTGCCAATTTACCAGCCAAATCCTTATCCAAATGAGCAAGATCTCCCGAGGACACTTCTTTTGGCAATTCTGATAAACCTTGACTAGGTTCGACAGTTTCTGTATTGGCCCCTGCTGCATTGGCTTGCTCTTGAGCTAAGACTGGATTTGCTCCAAATACTACTGTACCAATCACTACAGATGCCGCCCCAACTGCAAATTTTCGAATTCCGTATCGCTGTTTCCGATCTAAAGATTTGTAATTCATGTTTGTCCTTTCATTTTTCATAAAATAAAGCGCTTTCTTTTTCTTTGAAAATTTTTATTGTCTCTCAAGAGACAAGTTTTACAAGAAAGTATCCAACTTAATGAGAGCTCCCAATCCTCTCCCATTTTCTGCTGAGCCCGAGTTTTTAACCACCCGGCAGCCTTTTTCCTCCTTTCACAAGTGACTTTTCCTTTATTATACAATAAAGTCTTATATTTATATCTGTGTTCCCACAGAATAGATTTTACTTTTAAGAATATTTTAATATTTTAAATTTTCTAAAAGTACTTTCAGGTTTTGGACATAAAAAGAGAGCTCCTGGGCTCTCTCATTCATTATCTTACGTACTTAAAAGGAATCTCACTGCCACAGAGCCAGTTATAGACTTGGTCATTGACAAAAACATTCATGGCTTCGTGAGCATACTCTGGCATGATGCGATAGGCCTTGTCGCAAGTTAGGCGGTTGTAAATCGCAAACTGGGTAATAGGATAGCAAACATCGTCATCCAAGCCCGTAATCATCTTGACCTCTCCTTTGATACGATGGGCAAGATTCTTCACATCGATATAGGCAAGAGTCGCCATGATTTCATCCTCTGTTTCATGGAAGGGATCGTGGAACTTGAAATAACGGAAGAGTTCATCATAGGCTTCACTGGTATTGCCAATCTCAAGTACTCGCCTAAAGTCTGACAAGAAAGGATAGATGGCAACTGTTTTCTGAATCCGAGGATTGAGCGCTGCTGCAACCAAAGCTAAAGCCCCTCCTTGTGAGGCACCATAGCTAGAAAGCCGCTTCTCATCCACCTGAGGCAGACTGGCAACAATTTCAACCAACTGGTAAATATCCAGATAAACATCCTTATAAAAGAGATGATTCCGGCCTTCCACAGCACCACGGATGATATGCCCCTTCACCGTATTTCCTAGTGGTGAGCGCAAGCCGTCTTGCGAGTAGCCCGACTGACCCCGCACATCCATGGAGACAACACCGTAACCAGCCACGGTAAAGGCCAGCATGTCAGCCCAGTCCCAACCACGTCCCATATAACCATGGAAATGGAAGATTAACGGAACTTTCTCCTCACTCTTTGGAAGGATGACACGTGCATAAACCTTGCCTTCATTAGTTCCTTCAAAGGTTAGCTCATAGCACTTGACTTGGGGAATGTGGAAATCTCTTTCCTCCAACTGGTAGGCTGGAAGAGATGAAACTTTTTTGACCTCTTCATCCCAGAAAGCATCAAAGTCTTCTGGAACCTCATCCCTTCCTTTATAAGTCTTGATTTCTTCTAGTAAAGCTGGATTTTTCATAGCATGCTCCTTTAGTTTTGTAATCGCTATCATAACTCTAGCATATCTAGGAAGGCAATGCAAGAAAGAATGCTAAATAGAAAGTGATTTTAGATTCTCTTTCCTCAAACCTATCGCCTGAAAGTAGTTTTAAAAATAAAAAGAGCGTTTCCGCTCTTTGGTTATCAATAGGTGCTAGCTCCTTTCTCTAGTTTGAAAGTCTGAAATTTCTTTTGGTAGGTCACTTTAATCGTCATATGAGAGTCCTCGTTTCTTTTTGATGACTCTAGTATAAGACCCAAACCTAAAAGCTAGCTTATAGATTTCTTAGAAAAGGCTTAATCCAGATGTTCTCTCTTTTCTAGGTTGAGAGCAATCATGTGCCATTCTGGATCCTCTTTCCAACCTTCCATAGAACTAATGTAGCTGGCAACCTTTCTGGCTTCTTCTAAAATAGGAAAATCTTCGATAATATCCGCCACTTGAAACTCTGGAAGTCCTGACTGTCTAGTTCCAAAAATCTCACCAGAACCACGCATTTTCAAATCTTCCTCCGCAAGGACAAATCCATTAGTCGTTTCTGTCATGATGCGCATGCGATCCTTCCCAGAGTCAGTCTTGGGATTAGCTACAAGAACAGCGTAGGACTGCTTGTCCCCCCGACCAACACGACCTCTGAGCTGGTGAAGCTGACTGAGACCGAACCGATCGGCATCCATGATGATCATGACGGTCGCATTGGGGACATTGACCCCAACCTCGATAACAGTTGTAGATACTAGAATATCTGTTTTTCGCTCTTTGAAATCCTGCATGATTTGGTCTTTTTCATCACTCTTCATCTTACCATGTAGCAGAGCAACCTCTGCCTTTCCTGCAAAATGAGCTGTCAACTCCTCAGATAAGGCAATGGCATTTTTCAAATCCAAAGCTTCAGATTCTTCAATCAAGGGAGAGATGACATAGACTTGAGAACCTTTTTGAATTTCTCCCTCTAACCAAGTCAAGACCTGAGGCAACTGCTCATGTTTGATCCAGCGCGTCACAATCGGCTTCCGCCCTACTGGCATCTGGTCAATAATAGAAACATCCATATCGCCAAAGGCTGTGATAGCCAAGGTTCGTGGAATGGGCGTCGCCGTCATCATGAGAACGTCAGGATTGTCCCCTTTTTCCCGTAAAATACGCCTTTGGCCCACACCAAAACGGTGCTGCTCATCAATGATAATCAATCCAAGACGAGCATAATCCACCCCATCTTGTATCAAAGCATGGGTTCCGATAATAAGGTCGGCCTCACCCTTGGCAATGGTCTCTAAAACTTCTCTTTTCTCTGCAGCTTTTAAGGAACCTGTCAAGAGAGCCAGTTTCAAGTCTGGAAAAAGGTTCTGTAAACTCTCAAAGTGTTGCTCCGCAAGGATTTCTGTTGGCACCATGAGAGCTGCCTGGTAGCCAGCCGTCACCGCCGCAAACATGGCCAAACCAGCAACCACCGTTTTTCCGCTCCCCACATCCCCTTGCAGGAGACGATTCATGTGGTGGTCGGACTTCATGTCGGTCAAAATTTCCTGCAAACTCTTTTCCTGAGCTGAGGTCAGAGCAAAAGGAAGATTTTCCTTAACAGCTGTCACCTTTTCCTTAGACCAATTCAGAACCAGACCGCTTCCCTGAACTCTATTTTCAGACTTGAGCGTCTGCAACTGCATTTGAAAATAAAAGAGTTCCTCAAACTTGATACGGCGAAGGGCCTGCTTGTATTCTGCCAAATCCTTTGGAAAATGCATAGCGCGGACAGCCTGGCAACGGGACATGAGTTTGTATTTATCAAGTAAAGACTGGGGAAGATTTTCCTCTATCAAGAGATCCAATCCCTGATCAAAAGCTGTCTTGATGACCTTGACCAGCCCTGCCTGACTGATTCCTTGAGCCAGACGATAGACAGGTTGGAGGTCATCTTCCACCTGAGCTAGGACCTTCATCCCAGTCAGACTGGCTTTGGCGCGGTCCCATTTTCCAAAGACAGCAAGGGTTGCTCCCAACTCTATCTTATCAGCCAGATAGGGCTGGTTAAAGAAATTCACCGCAAAAACGACTTCTCCCTGCTTGAGGCTAAAACGCAGGCGATTACGCTTGAAACCATAATACTGAACACTGGCAGGAGTCACGACTTGACCAGACAGAACAGCCTTTTCGCCATCTTCCAGCTCCAGCACCTGCTTGGTTTTGAAATCTTCATAACGGAAAGGAAAGTAGAGCAAGAGGTCTTGCAAGTTTTCAATTCCTAGTTTGGCGTATTTCTCTGCTGACTTTGGTCCCACACCAGGTAAGACATGCAAGGGTTGGTGTAGATTCATGCTCCACTCCTTTCTTTTTAATGATATTCTCTCGGAATGCGGTCGCTGAGGAGGCAAACCACCTCATAGTTAATGGTTCCACGGTAGGTCGCTACCTGAGTTGCTGTGATTTCCTGGTCACCATCGGAGCCAATTAAGGTGACTTTTGTTCCTAGCGGGTAAACCTTAGGCAAACGAATGGTGATTTGGTCCATAGAAACCCGTCCAACGATTGGGCAAGCTTCTCCATCTACCAAGACAGAGAAATTCTGCATATCACGTGTCCAACCATCCGCATAACCGATTGGCACCGTCGCAATGACTTGCTCACTATCCGCCTGATAGGTCGCCCCATAGCCCATGCAAGCTCCAGATGGAACTGTCTTGACATGAACCAGGGCAGACTCCAAACTCAAGGCTGGAGCCAAGTCATAAGGCAAGTCCAAGACCTCTCCACTTGGATTGAGACCATACAAGGCGTCTCCCATACGGACGGCATTGAAAATAGTCTCTGCATGCCAAAGAGTCGTGGCAGAATTGCTGGCATGTACTAGCTCTGGCACTTCCTTCATGCTTGACAGAATGGTTTTAAATCGTTCCAACTGGATATTAAAGTAAGTATCTGATGCTTCATCTGCAGTCGCAAAGTGGGTAAAAATCCCCTCAACACGAGCACCGTGTTGTTGGAGCAAGGCTTGAGCCTGCTCTGCCTCACTGGAATCTCGGAAACCAATCCGTCCCATTCCTGAGTCAATCTTGAGGTGAACTGTTAAACCAGATAAATCTGTCCCCCTAGCTAAGAGCGCTTGAATCCACTCCAATCCTGCCACTGTCAAGGTGATGTCGTATTCTTTAGCAAGAGAAACAGCTTCTAGCTCAGAAACTCCTAAAATGAGGATTTTCTTGCTAAGTCCAGCCAGACGAAGTTCAATAGCTTCATCAATATTGGAAACACAAAATCCATCAACATCGTCCTGAATCGCCATCGCAACGGCAACAGCCCCATGACCATAGGCATTAGCCTTGACCACTGCCCACTTGAGCGTTCCTTCAGGGATATGAGCCCCCATTTGCTGAATATTTTGTCGAATAGCTCCCAGATATATCAGAGCCTTGGTTGGTCTATGTGGACTAGCTTTCATGATTTTCCTCCAAAATGACACTGGCTGTCACAAACTGATCTGTATGGCTGATAGATAGCCAAATTTTTCCTGAAAATGGTGCCTGACTAAAATAGGGAGCGCCTCGTTCATTGTTCAAAACTTCCAAATCCTGAAAGGTCAGTTTGCCAATACCAGTTCCCATAGCCTTGGAAAAGGCCTCCTTAGCCGACCAACGACCTGCCAAGTATTCGATCTGCCTGCGCCCTTTGAGACTGGCAAAACGCTCCATTTCTTTAGGGGTCAGCACGCGCTTAGCAAAGCCCTCACGTCGTGTAACTGCGTTTTCTATCGAAGCCAATTCTTCGATGTCAATTCCGTGTCCAACTATCATACTCATAAAAGGAGCTGAGATTCCCCCAACTCCATCCTTTTCACTTATTTTGTTAAGGTGGTATAAATTTCTTCTACCAAGGCTACTGTATTTTCCCAACCTAGACAAGGGTCAGTTATGGAGCAACCAAAGACCTCTGGTTGGTTTTGACGACCATCCGCTAGGTAAGATTCGATCATAAAGCCTCGAACCGTCTTTTTAATCTTTTCATTCCAGTCACGATTCAGCAAGGCTTGGCGAACAATGCGAATTTGTTCCATATATTGCTTGCCAGAATTGTCATGATTGGTATCGATGATAATGAAGGGATTTTCAAGTCCCATAGTCTCATAGCGATTGATGGCATTTAAGAGGGTTTCATAGTAGAAATTGGGTTCATTTTTACCATATTCGTTCATGGCACCACGAAGGATAACGTGGGCCAAAGGATTTCCTGAAGTTTCCACTTCTTGGCCATGGTAAAGGAAGGTTTGCTTGTTTTGAGCCGCATAGATGGCATTAAACATGACCCCAAGGTTCCCAGATGTTGGATTTTTCATCCCAACCGGAGCATCAATACCAGACGCTACAAAGCGGTGTTCTTGGTCTTCCACTGAACGAGCCCCTACAGCATGGTAGCTGACCAGGTCATCAACCAAAACGAGATTTGACGGATAAAGCATCTCATCAGCTGTTGTCAATCCCGTCTCCGTAATCACACGATAGTGAAGCTGACGAACAGCCTGCAAACCATTGATGAGACTAGGCGCTTCGCTGGTATTTGGTTGATGAATCATGCCTTTATAGCCATCTCCATTAGTACGAGGTTTAGCCGTATAGACACGCATCACGATAAAGATTTTATCTGCAACTTTTTTCTGCAAGTCTGCTAAGCGACGAGCATATTCAAGCACTGCTTCCTCATTGTCTGAAGAGCAAGGTCCCATCACCAAAAGGATTCGGTCGTCCTCACCCGAGATGATGGCTGCCAACTCTCTATCGCGGGCTTCTTTCTTTCGAAAGGCTTCAGGTGACAACTGGGTCGCAGCCTTGATTGCTTCAATATCAATTTCTTGACCTTTTTCGATAAATGCCATCTTACTCTCCTAGCGTTTGGTAAATTTCGCGAACAAGTGCTTCTGTGTTGTCCCATCCGAGACACGGATCTGTAATGGACTTACCAAAAACTTCTGGTTCATTTTGACGTCCATCTTCTAGATAGGACTCAATCATAAAACCACGAACATATTTTTTGATCTTCTCATTCCAGTCACGGTTGATCAAGGTCTGACGAACGATACGGATTTGATCCATATATTGCTTACCTGAATTGTCATGATTGGTATCGATGATGATAAATGGATTTTCCAAGCCCATCTTTTCATACTGGGCAATAGTATCCATCAAATTGTCATAGTAGTAGTTAGGAATATTTTTCCCGTATTCATTCAAGGCACCGCGAAGAATGGCGTGGGACAATGGATTCCCTGTTGTTTCCACCTCTTTACCGAGGAAGAGGAAACTCTGTTTATTTTGCGCTGCGTAAATCCCGTTAAACATAACATTGAGATTTCCAGATGTGGGATTTTTAAATCCTGTTGAAAAATCTGCTCCACTCGCTACAAAACGGTGCTGTTGATCCTCTACAGAACGAGCTCCAACAGCCATATAAGAAATCAAATCATCCACCAGCGGAAGATTTTCAGGATAAAGCATCTCATCCGCTGTTGTCATTCCCGTCTCGGTAATCACGCGGTAGTGGAGCTGACGAACAGCCTTGATCCCATTGATCAAGCTAGGAGCTTCTGTCGCATTTGGTTGATGAATCAAGCCCTTATAGCCATCTCCATTGGTACGAGGTTTAGCCGTATAGACACGCATGACCATAAAAATACGTTCTTTGACCTCTTCTTGCAAAGCAGATAGACGCTTGGCATACTCGAGAACCGCCTCTTCGTTATCAGATGAACATGGTCCAATCACCAAGAGAATACGCTGGTCTTCCCCACGGATGATGGCTTCCAATTCCTGATCACGTTGATTTTTTCTCGCAAGAGCCGCTCCCTCTAATTTAGACAAGGCGCGAACTTCTTCAATGTTAATTTTAGGACTTTTAGCTTTAAATACCATGATTCATCTCCTTATAAAGCAAACGGACACCAAGCAAAAAATGATTTTTACCAGGTATCCGCCTGTATCTTATCTCATATTATTGTCTCTTACCATGACAGTTCTTGAATTTCTTACCTGATCCACATGGGCATTGATCATTTCGTCCGATTTGGCTCAAGTCCAAATCTTCTGGAAGACTTGCCTGCTGCGCTGCGATATTACGAGTCGCAGTTGTACTGATATTGTGTTCAGTTTGCGGACGTTCTTGTTCATGGATTTGTGCTTTCATCATCAAGCGGGTCACATCGAATTCAATCGATCCAATCATGTCGTTAAACATGCGGAAACCTTCTGCTTGATATTCTACAACAGGGTTGTTTTGGGCATATCCACGAAGACCAACAGCATTTCGCAACTGGTCAAGAGCATCAATATGGTCTGTCCACTTGTTGTCTACAACACGTAGAATCAAGACTTTTTGGAATTCTTTCACTGCATCTTCGTCACGAAGCTTAGCAACTTGGCTATCATAGACTTTCAAGGCACGTTGGAAAAGTTCATCTTTGATAGCTTGGTCTGACAGACCTGCAAGATCTGAACGGCTAATTGAATCTTCTGGAAGCAAGTTATACTTAGCAAAGTTCAAGATTGCTTCCAATTTTTCATCTTCCTTAGAACGAGCATGTGCATCGACGATACGTCCAATGGTACGACGAATCATAGCATGGATTTCTGGTGCCAAGTCACGATCTGCAGTAATGACATCATAACGTTGTGCATAGATGATCTCACGTTGTTCACGCATAACATCATCGTATTGAAGGACTTGTTTACGAGTGTCGTAGTTGTTTCCTTCGACACGTTTTTGAGCTGCTTCAACTTGACGCGTTAACATGCGAGATTCGATGGCTTCGTCAGACATGTTGAGTCGTTCAAAGACACCTTTCAAACGTTCTGAACCGAAACGTTTCATCAAATCATCTTCAAGAGACAAGTAGAATTGTGACTCACCTGGGTCTCCTTGACGCCCTGAACGTCCACGAAGCTGGTTATCAATACGGCGACTTTCGTGACGTTCTGTACCGATAACACAAAGTCCACCAAGTTCACGAACCCCTTCACCAAGCTTGATGTCGGTACCACGACCGGCCATGTTGGTTGCGATGGTAACGGCACCACGTTGACCAGCGTTCATGATGATTTGCGCTTCTCTGTAGTGGTTCTTCGCATTCAAGACTTCGTGAGGAACACCTGCTGCTACCAATTTCTTAGAAAGGAAGTCACTCGTTTCAACGGCAACTGTACCTACCAAGACCGGCTGACCTTTTTGGTAACGAGCTTTTACATCTTCAACTACAGCCTTAAATTTCGCATCAAGACTTGCATAGAGAAGGTCTGAGTGGTCGATACGTTGAATTGGACGGTTGGTTGGGATTGGGATAACACGAATGTTGTAAATTTCGCGGAATTCTTCTTCTTCTGTTTTACCAGTACCTGTCATACCTGCCAATTTCTTATACATACGGAAGAGGTTTTGGTAGGTAATAGAAGCTGAAGTCTTAGTCTCATCTTGGATTGGCACACCTTCTTTTGCTTCAATCGCTTGGTGCAAACCATCAGAGTAACGACGACCTTCCATGGTACGACCTGTAAATTGGTCGACAATCAAGATTTCCTGCTCTTCACTAACCACATAGTCGATATCGAGAATCATGATATAGTTGGCACGGAGGGCATTGTCGATAAAGTGAGTAAGAGCTACATTTTCAATGTCGTAGAGATTTTCTAGTTTGAAGTAGCTCTCTGCCTTGTCAATACCAGAGTCTGACAAACCGATCGTCTTAGACTGAACGTCAATGATATAGTCATCCTTGTCCAAGGATTTCACGAAGTGGTCCGCCATATGGTAGAGTTGGCTTGTTTCAACTGCGTTGGCACCTGAAACGATCAATGGTGTACGGGCTTCGTCGATCAAAATTGAGTCAACCTCATCGACCAAGGCATAATTGAGTGGACGTTGCACCATGTTTTCTGCACGAACGACCATGTTGTCACGAAGGTAGTCGAAACCAATCTCTGAGTTGGTTGAGTAGGTAATATCGCAAAGGTATGCCTCTTTTTTCTCCATTGGAGATTTGGCTGCCAAGTTAATCCCTACTGACAAACCGAGCCATGAGTACAATTCACCCATTTCAGTCGCGTCACGTTCTGTTAGGTATTCGTTGACTGTAACTACGTGAACCCCTTTACCTGCAAGGGCATTGAGGTACACTGGCATAGTCGCTGTCAAGGTCTTCCCTTCACCCGTACGCATCTCTGGAACGTCACCATGGTGAAGAACGATTCCCCCCATTACCTGAACCTTATAAGGGAAAAGCCCGAGGACACGTTTTGCTGCTTCACGTACTACCGCAAAAGCCTCATATAGCAATGAATCAAGTGATTCACCCTTATTGTATCGCTCTTTAAATTCGTCAGTTTTCGCTTTTAGTTCTTCGTCTGACATTGCAGCCATTTGGCTCTCATAGTTAAGAACCTTATCAGCCATCTTTTCCAGACGACGAAGTTCTCCTTTATCATTTTCAATAATCGTTTTTAAAATATTAGCCATGATTTTCCTTACTTTTTATTCTGAATATTTTAGAATGTTCTTTTAATTTTAGCATATTTACCATTATTTTTCAAGAAAGAATCCTTAATTTACAACGGAAAAGGCCAGCTGAAATTCAGTTTTTTTTGCATCAATCTTCTGTGGCTACCTTTTTGTTTTTTGTTCGAGATGCATGCTTGATGATCCAAGCACAACTTGGACTTAGCTCCTCCTTTTGCCAAGTTTGAAGAATCCTTTCAAACTTATCAGGATCTTCCTTATACAAATCATTTAGATTATTGGCTACACTTTTTTGAATAGACTTATCTCTATCATCTTTTAGATTGGTCAGAATAGTGGTGAAATCCTCAAAATAATCCAATACCACGGTTTGTTTCTTAGCCCAAGGCAGACGGATACGCATACATTCGCTGGCAAGTCTACGAACGCGCAAATTTTCATCCTGACTCCATTCTAACAGCAAAGTCATTGTATCCTTAGGATAGCGAGCCAGCAAGGGCCTCATAGAAAATTCTCCAGTAAATCGCTTGGTTAGTTCCTTACTAAAGGCCGCGCTCAATTCAAATTCCTTGTCTCCATATAGCTCTACATATTTTCCGATTGGCCAAAGCCAATATCCTTCTGAGAACATACCTAAACCACCCTCTAACTCAGGACCCAAAATTTTCTCAAAAACCTTGAGAGAGTCCTCATAAGATAGGGGAAGACAATCTTTGATACTTTTAGCCAAGAGTTCTTGACGCTGGCTAAACTCCAACTCTTCCAAGTCTTTTTCTACCAACAACCTAAACTTTTGTCCATCAAATGCAGGGGACGCTTCTTTCAACCGTCGACTCAAATCCCTAGCATAAGCCAAGTCATAATAATCTTTTACTTTTTTAGCCATTTTTTTTATCCCTTAATCTTCATTTTATGGGACTTATTATATCATACAGACAGCCCGTCAACAAAATTATTTTTATATCTCCAACTATTTTAATAAGGAAGAAAAAAGGACTAGAAGCTAGTCTAGTCCTTCATTTGTTAATGTTTAATTTCCCAAGAATACAGGCAATATCCCAAAATACCAAAAGAGATTGATCCAGAAGGCCAAGCAAAAGATGATGCCAAAGATGAGAAGACTGATTTTTTTAATCAGCACGGAGTATAGGATGAATAAAACTCCAAAAACCACAAAGAGTTTTTTCATAACGAAATAATATACTGGAACTCCTCCTATTTGCCAATCCCAAGGAAGGAAAAACATGAGGAACCAGAGAAGGCAAATCGTAAGGATATATCTCTTGTAGTGCGCTTCAAGAAAGGCTTTTGTTTTCTCCATAGCAAACCTCCATTTGAGTCACTGTCTCTTCCCTTTTATTATACCAAAAAAACCTGGAAAAAGCTTTCCAGGTTTGAGTTTGAAATCACTAGTCATACTAGAGAAATTCCTTTATTCATAGGCTGATTCACTTTATTGACTGGATGAAGATGTTCCAAAATCGACCTTAGGAACTGTCTTGGCTTCTTCTGTTTCTTTAAAGGTTTCAGCTTCTTTAAAGTTCATCATATTCGCAAAAAGCACGGTTGGAAAACTTCTCAACTTTTGATTGTACTCAGCTGCGACTTTATTATAGTCCTTGCGTGCTACAAAGATACGATTTTCACTGCCTGAAAGTTCGACCATTAGTTGCTCAACATTTTGATTGCTCTTGAGTTCTGGATAATTCTCCGTCAAGGAAATCAAGCGGGAAAGAGCTGAGCTCAACTCTCCCTGAGCCTTTTGGTTTTCTTCCGAAGTTACTGAGCTACTACCGATTTTAGCTCTAGCATCAGCAATCTTGGTAAAGACTTCGGTTTCATGATTCATTTGTCCTTTAACGGACTCCACCAAGTTACCAATCAAGTCCGAACGACGTTGGAGGGCTGTCGAGACATCAGCCTGAGCCTGCTCCACTTTAGTCTGTTCACCAACCAGACCATTATAGGTCGTCACTGCGGAACAACTTCCCAGAACTAGTAGTCCAAAGAAAATCGCTACTATTGAGAGAATTACTTTATTTTGTTTCATATCAAAACCTTAACACTTTCTTTTATCAACTTTTCTGAGAAAATACTCAGATTTTAAATCAATTTCCCAAACTTTGTTTTTATTTTTAATTAAGGAGTGAACTCTTGCAAAGGAGTCACCTTACTGTATGGAGAAATCGGTTTGAGCAATATATGATCACTCACCAGTCATCAGACGAACCACCGCCATCAAAGCCACCGCCGTCCCAGCCTCCAGATGAGTCGGAGCCTGAGTCAGACCAAGAGGAGCCCGAATCAGACCAAGAGGAACCTGAGTCTGATGAGTCACCGCCCCACCAGCCACCGCCAGAATCATCTCCACGTGAACCACGACCACCAAATAGAAATCCGATAATCATCACGATGAAGTAAATGAGAACTCCAAATACGATAACTCCGTCACTCGAACTGCTTTTTCGATGACGTCTCGAAGAACTACTCTCACCAGCATACCTTTCAAGTTCCCTTAAGCGACTAGAGTTGGTAGTATAGTCGTAACTACTTTTAGAACTTGAAGCAGTCGTACTCGATCCACTATAGAACATGTAGTTGAGATTATTGACTATTGAGAGAACACCCTTGTTATAGTCACCATTTTTAAAGTAAGGACGTGCTGTTGTCAAGAACCTGTGAGTCTGATAGTCAGTGATCTTACTGGCCACATTATTACTGGTTTCAATCCGTGATTTTCTATCTTGGACTGCTACCACAATCAAGACACCGTGATTGTCTCCCGAGTAGCCAATCTTCCAAGCTCTAGCTGTTTCATTGGCTACAGTCTCGATTGTTTCTCCATCTAGGCTTTTCACAACGTAAACACCCATCTGGAATTTTTCTGATTTTTTACTATTTACATTATTCAATTCCCGAATCTGACTTATAGTCTCATCCGTTAGATAGTGATCCGGGTCATAGATCCCGTACTCAGGTTTTTCAGGTGCTGTGAATGCTGACAAGAAGAGAAAGACCATCAGCAACCCAAGCAAGCGAACCAACAAACTATGTTTAAATAATCTGCTTTTTTTCATAATAACCTCCCTGATAAAGGAAAATTGATTTAAGGAATTATAGCATTTTGATTTTTACAAAGAAAGTGCATTTTCATTACAAATAGATTACAAAAGCTAGGAAAATGATTGAATTTTGATGACAGATTCTCCTCCAATTTGATAGGTTCTTTTCTCCCCTTTTAGTATAGAAAAAAGAAGACTATGAAGTCTTCTTTTAGTTTATTTTTGTAGAAAAACAAGCAAGGTTTACTTGCGTTTTCTCGCGATCAAGTGAATCGGTGTTCCTTCAAAGACAAAGGCCTTGCGGATTTGATTTTCCAAGAAACGCAGGTAAGAGAAGTGCATGAGTTCTTCTTCGTTGACAAAGATGACAAAGGTTGGTGGCTTGGTTGCTACTTGGGTAGCGTAGAAAATCTTAAGGCGCTTGCCTTTGTCTGTCGGTGTTGGATTGATAGCAATGGCATCCATAATCACATCGTTCAAGACCGCTGATGGAATTCGTGTATTTTGGCTTTCACTGATTTGCTTGATCATCTCAGGCAGTTTGTGGAGACGTTGCTTGGTAAGAGCGGATACAAAGACAATCGGTGCGTAAGGCAGGTATTGGAACTGCTCACGGATATCTTCTTCCCATTTTTTCATGGTGTGGTTGTCTTTCTCAAGGGTATCCCACTTGTTGACCACGATGATCATCCCTTTACCGGCTTCGTGGGCAAAACCTGCGATACGCTTGTCGTACTCACGAATACCTTCTTCGGCATTGAGGACCATCAAGACCACGTCAGAACGGTCAATAGCACGCATGGCACGCATGACAGAGTATTTCTCCGTATTTTCATAGACTTTACCAGACTTACGCATACCAGCTGTATCAATCATGGTGAACTCTTGTCCATCAGCATCTGTAAAATGGGTATCAATGGCATCACGCGTTGTTCCAGCTACTGGACTAGCAATCACGCGGTCTTCTCCCAAAATAGCGTTGATCAAACTTGATTTTCCAACGTTAGGACGGCCAATCAAGCTAAATTTAATCACGTCTGGATTTTCTTCTTCAACTTCGTGTGGTAGATTCTCCACAATAGCATCCAGCACATCACCCGTACCGATACCGTGGACAGACGAAATTGGCAGCGGTTCGCCCAATCCTAGCGCATAGAAATCAAAAATATCATTTCGCATCTCAGGGTTGTCAACCTTGTTAACCGCTAGGATAACAGGTTTATGGGTCTTATAAAGTTTACGTGCTACGTACTCATCTGCATCTGTGATTCCTTCTTTCCCAGACACCACAAAAACAATGACATCGGCTTCTTCCATGGCAATTTCTGCCTGGTGCTTGATTTGTTCCATGAAGGGAGCATCGACATCGTCAATCCCTCCCGTATCAATCATACTAAAGGAACGATTGAGCCACTCACCCGTTGCATAGATACGGTCACGTGTCACACCCTCGACATCTTCTACGATTGAGATCCGCTCACCAGCGATCCGATTAAATAGGGTTGATTTCCCAACATTGGGACGTCCCACAATGGCAATAGTTGGTAAGGCCATGTTTTCTCACTTTCTACAATAACTTTTTCTGTTCTAGATTCTTCCGAGTTGAACTAGGTTCGGCTTGACCAAACTGCTCTGCCAAACGTTGACTCCAAGAGGTCGTCGCACGCGCACCAGCATAGTCTGCCTGTACTTTGTCATAGTCCAAAATCGCCGCTACTGGCTGTTCTTGGTATTCTTCTTCAAATACCACTTGGTTCAAAGGCAGTCTTGGTTTGACATCGTGTTGTTGATCTGGCACGCCAAGGGCAATCCCAAAAACAGGGTAGGTATAGTCAGGCAGGTTAAAAAGCTCTGCCACTTCTTCTGACTTGTAACGGACCAAACCGATGATAACACCACCATATCCCAGACTCTCTGCTGCAAGCAAGGTATTTTGCCCTGCAAGCGCAGCGTCCACAGACGTGATAAGGAGACCTTCCACTCCTTGAGGTTGGAAAATATCCGTATGAAGGCTTGCTCCCTTTTCCGCTCGATTCAAGTCACCAACAAAGAGCAAAAAGGCTGCTGATTGGCGAATGGCTTCCTGAGGAACCAATTCATAAAGAGCATCTTTATTCTCTTGACTGCGCACAAGAATCACAGAGTAGGATTGGAAATTTTTCCAAGATGACGCCATTTGTCCAGCAGTCAAAATCTCTTCCAAGTCCGCCTGAGGAATTTCTTGCTCCTTAAAGCGACGAACTGAAGTATGAGCTTTCATCAGTTTAATGGTTTCTGTCATCGGCGATTTTCTCCTTCTAGTCTTGTCTCCTCAGCCAAATAACGGATTCGTTCCATAACCCGTCTAGCTTCCCAAGTCTCATCATTTCCATTCTTTCCTTTGGCAAAATGTTTTTCCAAATCTTGGAAATTAAAGTTGGAAGTAAAGAAGGTCGGCAAATCTTCCTGCATACGATACTGGAGAATAACTTGAAGAATCTCATCACGCACCCAAGGGGTCGACTGCTCTGCACCAATATCATCCAAGACCAGTACTTCTGCTAACTTGATGTCATCCACCAAGGTCTTCACAGAGCCTTCACCGATAGCATTTTTCACATCAATGACAAAACTTGGATAGTGGAGAATAGTTGTTGAGGCCCCACGTTTTTCAGATAGGTCGTGAGCTAAGGCCGCCATCATGAAACTCTTACCAACACCAAAATCTCCATAAAGATAGAGGCCTTTTCGGATGCTTGGGTAAAGGTCAACAAAGGAATAGAGTCTCTCAAAAATCGGCAAACGTCCTAAGTCATCCAGGTCAATCTGAGCCAACTTCGCTTTCTTGAGACTTGCTGGTAGATTGATCAACTTAAGGCGATTCTTAATTGCAACCTCTTTTTCAGCCGCGATTAGTTCGGGTGTTTCTTCATAAGACACATCCGCATATCCGTGATTCATAACCAAGATGGGCTTGTAGCCACGCGCTATATAGTCCGCATCCCCACGAAGAAACTTGTCCCGTTCTGTGATATATTGGTTGAACTTGGAGATGCTACGATTCAACTCCTCTGGGCTGAGGGATTCTTTCTGGATAAAAGCCGCTACATCTGGGTCTTTCATAATCTGCTGGACTAGGTCCTGATACTGAAAACGACTTGTCTGACGTTTGATAACGTCGCCAACACTTTCCATCTAGTCTCCTCCTTCTTCTAATCGGGCTAACATTTCTTGTTTTTTACGTTCTAGTTCCAGACGAGTCTCCTCGCTGGTTTGATTTTTATATTCTGGATTACTCCACTTGGGAACATTTGTCTTAGTCGAGTTCGTTTTCGATTTTTGGTCTTCTTGTCCTTTTTGCTGACGCTCTCGAATCCGTAGCACAGCTTCTTCTGCTGTTCGAATTTTTTGATAAGCGTAGTCATTGGCGACCTTCATGGCATATTTTTCATTGACATTTGCCGAATCAACCTTGTTAAAGGTTAAAAGTAAGACGATATTGATGACTTCATCCAACAAGCCTAAAGATGCCATCTGGTGAAGGAGTTCTCTTTCACTTTGGGTGATGTTCCCCTTACGCGTTTGCTTGATTTCCGCTAAAAAGTGCAGGGGAGTTTTATTTTTGGCTTCCCTGATAATGGTCATTTCTTTGGGGCTAAAGTCAGAAGTAGCTGGTTTTTGTGCTATCTTTTCACGCATGCGTTTGACTGAAATAACCTGAGCCACCGCTGTCGCCTTGGCTAATTGATAGGTTTCAAACCAGGTCCATTTTTTTTCATCTGCGATGGCGAATAATTCCAAAACATCCGCCTGCTCGTCTTCAAAACGCAAGCCATCTCGAGCCATCAGCCGCTGGAAATGTTCCAAGTCAAAATCATTTTTTAACTTGCTTTTAGACTCGCTTGGTGTCACTTCTTCAGTCAGGTTTGGAAATACTTGGCTCAAAGAAACAGAGAGTGCTTCTCCCTCACTTGGAGCCTGCTTCAGGGAAGCAAGCGCAGTATCCCCAATCTTTTTCTCTAATAATCTACTATAGACAGAATGGCTTAGAAATTCTTGACTGGAGAGGGGAGACTGAAGCTGCAATTCATAGGTTTCTCCCTTTTGATAAAGGGTCAACAAATCCAAAGCAGATAAGATTTTAAGGGATTGGAGCAAGGTCGGCATGCCAAAGTTTAAGTGGTTGAGGATATGGGAAAAGAGGTGCTCCTTTTGCCCTCCATCCCAAAAGGTAATGGCATATAGATAGAGGCTCAGTGCCTCCTGACCGATAATCGGGAGGTAGCACTGCACCAAAGAAGAGGTATCTTGCGACACCCGATTATTCTTTAGAAAAGAAAAACGGTCATTTGGCTTCATTTACTTTTCCTTTTTCTTTTTAGAGGACTGGGTGATCTGCTGGAGAAGGCTCTCCAACTCACTCACATCCTTAAAGCTACGGTAAACACTGGCAAAACGAACATAGGTAATCTCATCCAGCTCCGCTAATTCTTCCATGACTAAAGAACCAATATATTCACTTTGGATCTCATTCTCACTGCGACTACGGAGTTTTTGCTCGATGCGATTGACCACCATGTTGATTTCATCACTTGACACAGGACGCTTCTGGGCTGAGCGGATAATCCCATTAAAGATTTTATCTCTCGAAAATTGTTCTCGCGTACCGTCTTTTTTGACAACAACCAGCGTTCTTTCTTCTACTCGTTCATAGGTTGTAAAACGATGCTGACACTCGTCGCACTCACGTCTTCGACGGATGGTATTTCCTTCTTCGGCTTGTCGACTATCAACAACACTAGACTTGGTAGCCCCACATTTTGGACAACGCATGCATTTCCCTCCTTGTCGTTTTCTTTTCATTATACCATTTTTTGAGCGATTCCCAAAACAATTCTTATTTTTACTTGACAAGTTTTTTGTTTTATTGTATTATTTTATTAGAACAACAAAGACAAAGAAAGGAGACTATGATGTCCTGGTCATTTGATAATACAAAACCGATTTATTTACAGATTATGGAAAAAATCAAATTACAGATTGTTTCCCATGAACTGGAACCCAATCAACAGCTCCCAACCGTGAGAGATTTGGCGAGCGAGGCTGGGGTTAATCCCAATACCATTCAGCGCGCCTTGTCTGACCTTGAACGTGAAGGATTCGTTTATAGCAAGCGAACAACTGGTCGTTTTGTCACCGAGGATTTAGACCTCATCCTTCAGTCCCGCAAACAACTTTCCGAGGAGCAACTGCAACACTTCGTCTCTTGCATGCTTCAATTTGGCTACAAAAAAGAAGAACTGCCAAATGTATTAAGCGACTATATTAAAGGAGTTTAAGACTATGACACTACTAGCACTTGAAAATGTATCAAAATCATATGGAGCAACTGCGGCACTTGACAATATCTCACTAGAGATCTCAGCTGGAAAGATTGTCGGTCTCCTTGGACCAAACGGATCCGGGAAAACAACCTTAATCAAACTGATCAATGGCCTCCTTCAGCCAGATAAAGGACGTGTCCTCATTAACGGACAGGATCCAAGTCCTGCTACCAAGGCGATCGTCTCTTATCTACCAGACACAACTTATCTCAATGAGCAAATGAAGGTCAAGGAAGCCCTAACCTACTTCAAGACCTTCTATCAGGATTTCAATCTTGAACGCGCCCAACATCTGCTTGCAGACCTTGGCATTGATGAAAATAGTCGCTTAAAGAAATTATCAAAAGGAAACAAGGAAAAGGTCCAACTAATCCTCGTTATGAGCCGTGAAGCCCGCCTCTACGTTCTGGACGAACCAATCGGAGGCGTGGATCCAGCTGCTCGTGATTATATCCTCAATACCATCATCAACAGCTATTCCCCAACTTCTACGGTCCTGATTTCAACCCACTTGATTTCAGATATTGAGCCAATCTTGGATGAGATTATATTCCTCAAAGACGGGAAAGTCGTCCGCCAAGGAAATGTTGATGATATTCGTTACGAGTCAGGTGAATCAATTGACCAGCTCTTCCGCCAGGAATTTAAAGCCTAAGCAAAGGAGATTATTATGTTTTGGAATCTAGTTCGTTATGAATTTAAAAATGTCAATAAATGGTATTTAGCGCTCTATGGAGCTGTGCTTGCAATTTCAGTTTTGATTGGAGCTTTTCTTGGTAGCCTTAGCCAGAGTTACAATTCTAACAACGCTGTTTATTTCATCTTCTTTTTGGTACTAGTCTTTGGAGGACTTAGCGTCACTCTTTGGATTGCAACAATCTTTTTAATCATCCGAAGATTCAAGGGGAGTGTTTATGACCGCCAAGGGTACTTGACCCTGACCTTGCCTGTCTCTGAGCACCAAATCATCATCGCAAAACTTTTAGGTGGTCTTGTCTGGTCCATCTTAAGCTATATCGTCTTTATCTTGAGTATATTGATTATCTTCTTCTTAACACCAATAGAAAAAGACTTCACTGCCCTCTATAACTTCATTTCCCCTTACCTCAGCTACGGCTGGCTGTATGCGCTATCACTGTTTGTAGGTTCGATCGCATGGATTTTATCCATCTACCTCTCCATCTCTATCGGACAACTCTTTAATGAGTATCGAACAGCTATGGGGATTCTAGCCTATATCGTCATTGCCATCGTCATTGGTTATGTTTCTCTCTTTTTCCGAATTGAAAATGACTTTAACATGATGATTGGTACAGAAATTCTGCGCGATCTCTTTTTATCAGCTATCTACTATCTCGGTACCTACTATATCTTGAAAAACAAGGTTAATTTGCAATAGTTTAAACGTCAAAAAAAGGATAACATCTCATCACTGAGAGGCTATCCTTTTCTTTATCTCATTTTCTAACTAGATTAAAAAATTGAATAAGTTCCTTTAATAACATCAAGACTCCAATTTTGTTCTAAAAGAGTTTGGATAAAATCTTTTTCTGATTGCGTAAGACTGGTTTTATTCCTGCCACAGCGTTTCTTATTGATTTTATATCGGTTATAGTAATCATAAGCAGAGTGCCCCTCTTTCAGATAGTTGATGACATTGTAGATTGTCTGTTTTGATCTGCCAAGTGAAGTCACAATATCTGAAACTTTTATGTTTTCTTGATAGTAAGCCTCTATCATTACAAGCTCGTTTGTGGTAAGATGAGTATAGGTCATTTATGTTGGTTCCTTTCAGACAAATGTGGTAGTTTATCTGAGCCTAACATAGATGGCTTTTTCTGTCTAGATTAATTTTACAAATTGGGTGTTAAAAAAATTGAATTAGGAATATAAAAAGTTCTAGTATTTGTACTAGAGATCAGACGGGCTTCTTTTTTGCTATGATTTTTAACAAAAAACTCTCGTTTTGCCAATAAAAGATGCTTGAAAGTTGGACAAGAAGGCTCTATAATGAGTTCAGGAAAAGAGGTAGGAAAAGTATGATTAGTGAAACGATTGCTCTGCTAAGGAAAAAGTCAGGTTATTCTCAGGAAAAATTAGCTGAAAAAGTAGGCGTATCTCGTCAGACTCTCAGTAAGTGGGAATTGGGCGACAGTTTACCGGATATTATTTCTTCAAGTCGTTTGGCAGAAATTTTTGATATCAGCTTAGATGAGTTGGTTAATGGGGATGTCTCTCCTTTTGCTACTAAAGCCAAAGAAGGGAAGTATATTTTTGGAACGGTAACTGTTGGTGAAAAGGGACAAATCGTCATTCCTGCACGAGCGAGAAAAATTTTTAACATCCAAAAAGACGACAACCTTATGGTTTTAGGTGATGTCAATCAAGGCTTGGCCTTGTTGAAGAGCGATTTTTTTATTCAAGCTTTTGAAGAAATGGGGTTAATGAAATGAAAAAAATTACTGGTTTTGGTCTTAGCTTTGCAGTGTTTATATTTTTCTTGAATTTGATAGGCTGCTATGATTTTGTCATGGTAATGACGCGTAACCAGACTTATTTTGCAGAACATTATAATTCAGCTATTATGGTTTACTTTAGCCATTATCCTGTTGTCTTTGTAATTGTGTGGTTTAGCCATTTGTTAGCTGCTACCTTGAGTCCGATTTTCTATTTTTTCAGAAGAAAATTAGCCCTTACTTTGGCTGGTCTTGCTTTCTGGGGAGATGCTCTGCTGATTCTATTGACCAGTCTTTTTAGGAATCGCATTCAGGTTTTTGGTTGGCAATTTTTCGTTGATTTGGTTGTTTTAGGATTGCTTGGCCTTTATTATCTGTATTTGCGTAAAATATTTCTTAGCACATCAGGAAAAACATCTAGGATTTTAAAATAGTCCTAGGTGTTTTTTGGTTATTTATGTATATTGTCTATAAATACGGCAAGAAAGTGAGAGAAGTGATTTTTTACTAAGAATCTGCTTCTGTCTAGCTTAATTTTACAAATTGGGAAAGTAAAAACCTATAACATACGATTCGAAAAAGCAAGGAACTTAAATTCCTTGCTTATTAACTCAATATCAAACTGGCTACGATGGGACTTACAAATACGTAGAGAATACCAGTAATACCGATAGCCAAGCCACCCATGGCTCCTGCTACAGAACCGTAGCGAAAAGCCGTTCCTGTTCCGACAGCATGACCTGTTCCACCAAGGGAAAGTCCAACTGCAACTGGATCGTCAATCTTCAACCACTTCAAAAGGGTGGGTCCGATAACACTGGTCAAAATCCCAGTGGCTACTACAACCACCAAGGTTACGGTTGTCAATCCTTGCAATTTTTCTGTGATCCCCACTGCCATGGCTGTCGTTACCGACTTGGGAAAGAGAGAAATGGCTAGGAAAAAGTCCATGCCAAATATTTTCGCCACAAGGGCTGTGAAAGAGGTATTGACAACTACTGCTAACAGACTCCCGAAAAGAATACTCCGCGCATGGTGCTTCATCAGATGAAAACTCTTATAAAGCGGAATCCCTAGAGCCACGGTCGATGGGACAATCAAGTTGTTCAGATAAACCCCACCTTGGTAATAATCTTGATAAGAAATACCCGTCGCCTTAAGGAAAATAATGATAAAAATAGCCGACAAAAGCAAGGGCGTTGTCAAGGGATGGGGAAAACGTCTGTAAATCAACATCCCCACTAGATAAGCTAGGATAGATAATGCAATCCCAAATAGAGGATTGGATACAAATTCGCTCATTTGGCATCTCCTTTCTCATAATCTCCCTCAAATCGTCTCTTGATAAACTGAACCACTAGGGCAATAAGGATAATGTTGATGACAGCCGCAAAAAAGACAATCAAGACGATGGGTAAAAGATAAGGGGCAATCACATCAAACTTTTCCATGATACCCACTGCTGGCGGCAAAAAGAGAATGGTCATATTGGCCAGCAAGAAATTTCCAACCATGTTGACATGTCTGGTCCTTAGCCACTTGAACTGTAAGGCTAGAAAGAGAATAATCAAACCGATAATACTGCCTGGGATGGGCAGATGAAAGAAACTAGAAATTCCCTCTCCGATAAGAGAAATCACAAAGAGAATCATTAATTGAACATATAATTTCATCCTAAACTCCACGAAATAGACTTCTTGCATACCAGTTTACTCTTTTTTCAGAAAATTTCAAGGAAATATCGCAATTCTTCTCTCTTGCAAGGATTAGTTAAAAGTAGTATAATCATTGCATGCGCAATCATCTTGTGTTACAAAGATAATCAGTAATGACTTTGTGATTTTTACTTTGAAAAGAAAGGAGAAAGCAATGACCTATTTGGAAAAGTGGTTTGACTACAACCGCCGTCAAAAGGAAATGGAAGCCTTGTTGGAAGAAACTATTGCCCAGCAGAGTGAACAAAGACTGACCTTGAAAGAGTTTTACCTACTCTACTATCTTGACCTAGCTGATGAAAAATCTTTACGACAGATTGACCTGCCAGATAAACTCCATCTTAGCCCGAGCGCTGTTTCTAGAATGGTAGGTCGTCTGGAAGAGAAAAACTGCGGTTTGCTTAGTCGCCGGTGTTGCGATCAGGATAGACGGGCTAGTTTTATCTGCCTGACTGACGAGGGTCAGACAACTCTAGCTTACCTGCAAAAGGCCGTCGAAGAAAGACTAGAAACGAGTCTTGACTTCATTTCTTAATCAGGTTTTTTAAAAAAGTTGCGTGCGCAATCATTTTTCTTGACATTCCTCTTTTCAAGGAGTACAATAAAGTCAAGATCGAACAACAAAGGAGTTTTATATGATCGAAATTACTTATCTAGACGCCAGCAAGCAAGAGAGAACCATGACTTTCGAATCTTACCAAGACTTTGAACGTTCTCAACATGCCTGCCTTATCGGTGTCGCAGACTATTACCCCGTTCAAAAATTGACCTATAATGGTCATGATTTGGACTACCATGGGACTTATGGAGATGTCTTCTTCTATCTCATGAAACAAGATTTAAGCCAATATAACTAAAAAAGGAGAAATACAATGGCAAAAGCAATTACAGATGCAACATTTGAACAAGAAACAAAAGACGGTTTGGTCTTGGTAGACTTCTGGGCAACTTGGTGTGGTCCATGTCGTATGCAAGGTCCAATCTTGGACAAATTGTCTGAAGAACTTTCAGAAGATGTCTTGAAAATCGTTAAAATGGACGTTGATGAAAATCCAAACACAGCTCGTGCCTTTGGAATCATGTCTATCCCAACCCTTCTCTTCAAGAAAGATGGCCAAGTGGTAAAACAAGTTGCTGGAGTACACACTGCAGAACAAATCAAGGCTATCGTTGCTGAATTGAGCTAATCACACGAGAGACCAAGTACTTTATTTGGTCTCTTTTTTTCTTGCCCTTTGCCATTTTTAAAAAAATATGCTAGACTGTAGGTAGAATATTACGATGTTTGGGACATGCCATCGCTAAAAAAAACCTCTACTTGGTATTTTTTAGCTCCCCTCAAGGGAGCTTTTTGCGTGCTCTGAACATTTCCAATTTTAGAAGGAGTACTATGAAACGTCATTCAGCCTTGGTCGTCTTTAGCGGCGGTCAAGATTCCACAACCTGCCTCTTTTGGGCTAAAGAACACTATGAAACAGTCGAAGCTGTCACCTTTGCCTATGGCCAACGCCATCATCTCGAAATTCAAGTTGCTAGAGAAATCGCTAAGGAACAAGGCATTCGTCATCACATCTTAGATATGTCTCTGCTGGGACAAATCACTGAAAATGCCTTAACCTCTGATTTGGAGATTGAGCAAAAAGAGGGAGAGGTTCCCAATACCTTTGTTGATGGTCGCAACCACCTCTTTCTATCCTTTGCGGCAGTTCTAGCCAAGCAACGTGGTATTAAAGATATCGTGACAGGTGTCTGCGAGACAGATTTTTCAGGCTACCCTGACTGCCGGGATGTCTTTGTCAAATCCCTTAATGTTACGCTTAACCTTGCCATGGATTACGACTTTGTTATCCAAACACCTCTCATGTGGCTAGACAAGGCTGAAACTTGGGAGTTAGCCGACCGACTCGGTGCCTTTGACTATGTTCGTGAAAAGACTTTGACCTGCTACAATGGGATTATCGGAAGTGGCTGTGGGGATTGCCCAGCTTGTCACTTACGTCAACATGGTTTAGATGTTTATCTCTCACAGAAAGGAGAGGGCTAATGTTTTTTGCACCCAAAGAAATCAAACAAGAAACTGGGGAGTCTCTTGTCTACAATCCTCACAGAACTCTGGTATCAAAAGAGTTCACCTTCGATGCTGCCCATCACCTCTTTCACTATGAGGGAAAATGTAAATCCCTGCACGGCCACACTTATCATTTGCAAATCGCTGTCAGTGGATTTTTAGATGAACGGGGCATGACCTATGACTTTGGAGACATCAAAGCTATCTACAAGAACTACTTAGAACCTCACTTGGATCATCGCTATCTCAACGAAACTCTACCCTATATGAACACGACTGCTGAAAACATGGTTTACTGGATTTTCCAAACCATGAGTCAAGAGTTGCCAGACGAGCGCGGTCTCCGTCTGGAATACGTTCGCCTCTATGAGACTCCGACTGCCTTTGCGGAGTTTAGACGGGAGTGGTTAGATGACTAGGGAACGTGTCCTCAAACTACCAGTTCTGGAAATTTTCGGCCCAACCTTTCAAGGTGAAGGTCGTGCTATTGGGCAGAAAACCATGTTTGTCCGTACTGCTGGTTGCGACTACCACTGCGACTGGTGTGACTCCGCCTTTACTTGGGATGGTTCTGAAAAACCAACTCGCATGACGGCTGACGAAGTCATTGCTGCCTTAGATAAATTGGGAAACTACGACTACGTTACCTTGTCTGGCGGAAATCCTGCTATCCTAGCAGCTAACATGGCTCAACTGGTCACCAAGCTCAAAGAACGCGGTGTCACTCTAGCTGTTGAGACCCAAGGCTCTCGCTGGCAAAACTGGTTAAAAGACATTGACCAAGTCACCCTGAGTCCCAAACCTCCTTCATCCAAGATGGAAGTCAACTTTGAGACCCTGGACTTTATCGTTTCCCAACTGGATCCAGATAAGGTCACCTTTAAAATTCCAGTCTTTGACGATGCCGATTTGGCCTTTGCCAGAGGCATACAAGAACGCTACCAACCAGATGTCCTCTTCTTATCGGCTGGAAATCCTGAGCCCAAGGCTACGGGTAATATTGTCCAAGATCAACTGGACCGCCTCAAAGAACTCTGGGAACGCATCGCTGCCGACGATAGCTGGGGCAATGTCCGCGTCCTTCCTCAACTCCATACCCTCCTCTACGATAACCAACGTGGAGTTTAAGATTAGAAAGAAAAAATCATGTCACAACAAGAAGAAATGAAAAAGCTCAGCCTACTAGGCAACAAAGAAACCAACTACATCTTTGACTATCAACCAGAAGTCCTCGAATCCTTTGACAATCGTCATGTGGAAAATGACTATTTCATCAAATTTAACTGTCCTGAATTTACCTCACTGTGTCCAATCACTGCTCAACCAGACTTTGCGACCATTTATATTTCCTACATTCCTGACAAGCTCTGTGTTGAGTCAAAATCCCTCAAACTCTACCTCTTTAGCTACCGAAACCACGGAGATTTCCACGAAAACTGTATCAACACCATCGGGAAAGACTTGGTCAACTTGCTAGACCCTCGCTATTTAGAGGTTTGGGGAAAATTTACACCTCGCGGTGGTATCTCAATTGACCCCTACTACAACTACGGTAAGCCTGGAACTAAGTATGAAGGCTTGGCAGAACAACGTCTCTTCCAACACGACCTTTATCCAGAGAAAGTTGACAACCGCTAAACTCATACGAAAAAGCCCTGTTCCTCAAAATGAGGAGCAAGGCTTTTTGAGTTTCAATTATTCTTCTGTTCCAAGGAAGTTTTTCGCAACAAGAGCTGCAAGAACCCCACCAACGATTGGCGCAAGGATGAAAATCCATACTTGTTGAAGGGCTGCTCCACCTACCAAAACAGCTGGTGCCAAGCTACGGGCTGGATTTACTGAAAGTCCAGTAATGTTCAATCCCACAAGAATCATCGCCATCAAGGACAAACCAATCACCAAACCAGCAATCGCACCATTGCCCTTGCTTTCTGAAGTCACTGTCATGATAACCACAACAAACAAGAAGGTTGCGATGACTTCAAACAAGAATCCACCAAAGACAGTGACACCGTTTGCCAAGGCATTTTCACCAAGACTAGCAGTTGACATGCCTGAGTTAGACAAGAGGAAGAATACCGCAGCTGACGCAAGGAAAGCTCCAACAACCTGACCAAGGATGTAGTTGACAAGGTCTTTTGATGACAAACGTTTGTTAACAAACATAGCAATCGAAACAGCTGGGTTCAAGTGAGCACCTGAAACAGTTCCGATTGAGTAGGCTGCAACTACGATTGCCAAACCAAAGGCAAAGGCAATTCCAAGGTGACCAAGGCCATCAAGACCATTTCCAAAAACAACAGCTCCTGTTCCGATGAGCACAAGCATGAAAGTACCGATTAACTCAGCGACAAATTTTTTCATTTTCTTTCTCCTTTTTTCAAAAACTAGATACTAGTCTATCAAAAGAGGGAAAGGGTTCCAAGAAAATTTATTGGAAATTTTCTTGAAAATCATATAACTATTAGCTAATCTCTAGTATTGAAAAGACTGGATAGCGTCTTTCAAGTCATCTTGTAAACTATTTCTCTGGTCAAGTTGAACATAGACTTCCAACAGACAGGACTTAAAGTTTGAAAATTTGTAAAAATCCTCCCTTTCTTCTATCGGAAAATCAACAGCTTTTATCCAAGAAGCTACTTGCTCTTGCTCCAACTTCCCTTGTAAAATAGGTTCATAGATCACTCTTGCTAAACGCCAATCCTCATCATCTGTAAAGCGAATCGAAACTCTTTTAAATAGTTGGCCAAGTATATCAAATACTTCATGAACTCTGTTTTTAGGAAAGTCTGGATGACAAACTACCTCTGTCAGTAAATCGGCTCCATGTGCAAAAGCATGAACCCAACCATACTGACTTGAAAAACTCGTTGTATCCTTTTCTTTTGAAAGATAGTGCAAGCCTTGATTTAAAAGGACATTACGAATTTCTGCTTTTAATCCCTGATAAAAAATCGATTGCTGGTTGGCATCCGCAGACAAGAGATTTGCATAAATAAGCGCCCTAAAAGAACGTTCAAGTGTTGACAAGCCTACCTTATCAATCTCTTTATCTAACCCTCCATCAGATGAAATCCCTTCAGCAATGAAATAAAATTGTTCCTGTGTAAATAGCTCTTCCTGAATCCCTCTAGCAAAGCTTGTAAAAACAAGGTCATCGCGAATTTCTGGAGAAGGATCTCCCAAATGATCAAGCAACCATTGGATTTCTTCCTCATGATAACTTGGTTTTTCTTCTGCTATTTTTCTAAGTAACTCTTGATACATGGTCAATACCTCTACATTTCTAGCAACTGTTTAAAAAGCCAGCCCAAGATAACTTTCTATCTTATTCTTTTTTAGATAGACGTTTTCCTGCTGCAATTGCATCAGCCTCTGTCATCTCGACAACATTAGCTTTATTAGTTTTTAAAGGCATTCTATCCTTACTATACCAATAAACTTTCGCATTCCCATGGTTTGCAACATAGACAATTCTATCTTGCTGTTGGGCTTTAGTCTCAGATTCACGCACAATTCTTTTCTCTTCTTCTTTTTGAGAAATTAAAGACTCAACTGCGTCTATCCTATCGAGCAATTCTGCCTTTTTATCATTATTTTCAATCTGATTAACTGTTTCTTTAACAGACTTCACTTGACTTGCATCTTGACTTTCTTCCAATTGTTTGACTAAGGTTTCACCTTTTTCTTGCAACTCATTTACAGCTTTTTCTTTGGCAATTCTCTCTTCTTCTGCTTTTTCTTTAGCTTTTTTCTCTTCATCAACTCGTTTTGCCTCTTCTGTACTAGATGAAGCATCGGTTGTTGACTCTACTTTAGCAGTGGATGCCGCAGTTTGCTTAGTTTCTGATTGAGAAGATGAAATTTTCTTTGTGACTGTCGGAGTTTGAAGAGAAACTACAATAAAACTAACAACAAAAAGTCCTATCATTAAATTTCTTTTTCGAATATCTGGTACTTTCTTTACAAAATACCAAATACCAACTCCGCTCAAAACAAGATAGAGAGTAGGAAGAGCAATCAATAAAATGATTCCCAACAAGACTAGGCCTATTTTTATAAAACGTATTCTTTGTGAATCCTGCTCCAGCCATTTTTTAATTCTGTTCATATCCTTATCCTAAATTCCCCCTACTCTCCCAACTGGGCACTGTAGGCGATAATCTGGTCAACTGTGTCTGACAAGAATTGGATTGTATCACGGAGTGGTTTGTCTGTTGAAATATCGGCACCGATAATCATGGCTGACTCAAGCGGTGTCTTACTACCACCTGATTTAAGGAGATTGAGCCAGTCTCTAGCCCCATTCTCAGAGTTTTTCAGATGGAGATAACCTGCTGTCGAGATGACAAGACCAGCAGAGTAGGTGTAGCTATACAAGCCCATGTAATAGTGAGCTTGTCGCATCCAAGTCAAGGCCGCATCGTCGTCAATTTCAATAGCATCTCCCCAGAAATCTGTCAAAACTTCCTTCATAATGCTGTTGAGCTTGCTTGCTCCAAAGGTCTCCCCTTCCTCAATCAATGTATAAACCTTATGCTGGAAGGCTGCTTCCAAGAGGTGGGTGATAAAGTTATGGAAGTAGGTGTCTGTCAGACGATGAGCAAGGGCAAAGCGTTTTTGACGAGGGTCGTCAGACTGGTGCTCCAAATAATCACTTAAAAGCAATTCATTGAAGGTTGACGGCGCTTCGACATAGTAGGTCGACATATGAGCGTTGAAGTAACTTTGGTGATTATCAGAAAAGATAAATTGACCAGAATGCCCAATTTCATGAATCAAGGTATAGACATCACTCAAACGACCAGTCCAGCTCATGAGGACATAAGGGTGCACGCGATATGGATCCGCCGCATAACCACCAGAATCCTTGCCACTATTAGCAGCAAAGTCCACCCAGCGTTCTTCTTGATAGCGCGCAACTTCCTGACAATATTCTTGTCCTAAAGGTTCTACTGACTTCATGACCAAATCATAGGCGTCATCAATAGTCACTTCAGGATTAAGAGCGCTGTCCAAGTCCAATTTCCAGTCTGCAAAGGTCATCTTTTCAAGACCATTGACCTTGGCAACATGCTTGAGGTATCTCTGAGCAACTGGCGCAAATTCTTGCATGATGAGGTCAATCTGGCGGTCAAACATGGCACGGTCCACTTCTTGCTCAGCTAAAAGATAGTCAAAGACTGAGTCATACCCCTTCATATCTGCCAAGAGTTTTTCAGACTTAACCTGAGCTAGATAGGCTGCTGCAGCTGTATTCTGGTGCTTACGAAGTCCTTCTGAGAAAGAACGGAAGGATTTTTCACGCACCTCTGCATCCTCGTGGTTTTGGTAGAAATTCTCATAAGTTACAAAGCTGTTCTTGTAGGTCTTGCCATGGGCTTCAAAGTCAGCCATTTCAAAGTCCCCAGCTCGCATCTTAGTGTAAATGTCCTGGGGACTGTAGAAAACTTCACCCAGATTGGTCAAGGCCTTCTCCACATCTGCCCCTAGGTAATGGGCTTTTTTGATTTTGGCCTGGCGAATAGCTGCCGTCAAGTGAGGCAATTCACCCAAACGGTTCAAGACTTCCTCATCAGCTTCCACCAAGGCGTCGTCAAAGAAGGTTAAGGCTACGCTGGCATCTGTTTCAAATTCCATCCCAGCTTGGGCAATATTGGCAAATTCTTCATTGCTATAGTCTGTCGTCTGAGGCATAAAGGCATAATTACCAATATGACTCATCTGAATGTAGATTTGTTCCAATTCTGCAAAGGCCTTTTCAAACTCCTCAAACGTATGAAGATTGCCCTTGTAGTCACGGCTAAATTGGTTGATATCTTCGCGAGTCTTTTCGATTGCTCGCAAGAAATCCTCACGGTCTTGGTAAAGGGCGGTTAAATCCCAAAGTTCCTTTTCAGGAAATTCTGAACGGTGTTTTTGTTCCATTTTCTTCCTCTTATTTCTCTAACTCTAATAATACGCTAAGAGCTGATAAAGCGTAAAGTGGTGCTGTTTCTGCTCGCAAAATGCGAGGTCCAAGTCCTGCTAAGACTGCTCCCTTAGCTTCGAAACTCTCAATTTCTGCAGGTGACAGGCCACCTTCTGGACCAAAGATGAAGAGCAACTTGGCTCCTTTTTCAAGACCAGAGACTGCTTGGATAAACGCAGCGGTTTCTCCCTCTTTTGCTGATTCTTCATAAGCCACCACAATTGAGTCAAACTGGTCAAACTGAGCTAGAAAATCTGCTTTTTTCTCAAAAAGCTGAATGCTTGGAACGATATTACGCTTGCTTTGTTCAGCTGCTCCAAGGGCGACTTTTTCAAGTTTTTCAACCTTTTTGCCCAATTTCTTGCCGTCCCACTTAGCAACCGACCAGTCGGCAGGAAAGGCCCAGATTTGGCTGGCACCCAGTTCGGTTACTTTTTGAGTAATAAACTCCAGCTTGTCTCCCTTGGGAAAGCCTGATGCGATGGTTACTTGAACTGGCAGTTCCACATTGTCAGCTAATTCTTGGATCAATTCAAACTGACGATTTTCCACATCCAGCACGCGCGCCAAACGCTTGATACCATCATTGAAGACCAAGATTACTTCATCATCTTCCTTCAGGCGCATAACCTGAAACATATGCTTGCTGGTTTCCTTGTCCCCGATAGTCACTGGAGAGATAGCACTGCCTTTTACAAAATACTGCTGCATGCTAGCCTCCAATCACACCTGAAATATCCTTAGTCTTCTTAAAGACACAGGCATTCCATTCTCCTTGAATCATGTGAGTTTCAAGGAAAAATCCAGCTGACTCAGCCGACTCGCGCACCATGTCCCACTTGTCCTTGATAATGCCACTCATGATCAGGTAGCCTTCATCCTTGACCAAGCGATAAGCATCCTCTGTCAGATGAATGAGAATATCCGCCAAGATATTAGCCACAATCACATCTGCCTCAATCTCAACACCCTTAAGCAAATCTCCAGCCGCTACATGTATATTTTCCATGCCAGGGTTGAGCTCAATATTTTCCTGAGCGACACGAACCGCCACATCATCCAGGTCATAGGCGAAAATTTCCTTGGCACCCAGAAGCGAGCTGGCAATGGAGAGGACACCTGAACCAGTTCCCACATCAAGCACCGTTTCGCCACCACGAAGAACCTGCTCCAAGGCAAAAAGGCTCATCTTGGTCGTTGGATGCGTCCCAGTCCCAAAGGCCATGCCTGGATCCAGCTTGATAATCTTTTCTCCAGCAGTCGCCTCATAGTCTGTCCAAGATGGCACGATGGTCAAATCATGAGTGATGCGAGCTGGCTCATAGTATTTCTTCCAGTTGTCAGCCCAGTCTTCCTCAGCCAAGGCAGTCGTGCCCATCTTGACATCTCCCAAATCCATAAAATCCGTCAATTCTTCTAAGCGAGCCTGCAAATCTGCCTCAACCACTGCCACATCAACCGTATCAGGGTAGTAGGCTGTCACAATGATTTCTTCTTGCTGCTCGACCTCTGGAAAAATCTCACCAAAACGGTCGACATTCCCCACATAGTCCATGCTGTCTTCGATCGCAACACCTTGGGCACCTAACTCAATCAAGAGATTGGAGACCAGCTCCTCCCCCTCACGCTTAACCGTTACTTTTAACTCTTGCCATGTTTTCATAATTAAGATACCAAGCCCGTCATGCACAAAGCCAAATAGGAAATTCTCTGAAGACGCTTGTGTCTATGAGAAGTTTATCTTTTTGGCACAGTGTTTAGGGCGGGTTCAGTTTAGAAATTTAACCGAACCATCCTTTCTATTCACTTTCTTTTAAATAATCCCTCAATCTCGCCTGTAGCTGAGGCACAGCTTGTTTAGAATTCAAAAATTCCTCAATGCTCATCAGCTTATAAGCCTGTCCTTCATCTCCAAAGTTGATATTGTCGAATTGTTCTTGACTTAGCTGACCGACCATAAAGACAGACTGCCGACCTTCATAGAGCATGCTGGGGTAGACCTTGCTCCAGAGCAGGCAATCCTCAGTCAGATGAATTCCTAGTTCTTCATAAACTTCACGCGCTGCGCACTCGAAAGGACTTTCGTCCCCTTCGCGACCACCACCTGGCAATTCCCACATATTGGGCCAAGGGATATTGTCCTTGTCATCACGCAAGATGGTCAGTAGCTTATCTCCACAAAAGAGGGCAATTTTACAACCCGTAAAATCCAAGTGTTTATCCAATAATTCCATGATGATGACCTTTTCTTATCATAACTACTACTCTATAGAAAACCCCTAGCTAGCTTTCTTCAATCACCTTTTGGCAATCTGCATCCCAGTATGCCTGCCATCTACCATGTTTTTTAGCAAAATAAACGGTAAACTCATCATTTACATAATCTGCAACATAGCGAAGATTAGGCGGATTTTCCTCAAAACTTAATACCCAAGGATGGAAGTAAAATGTCCTTTCCCACCTCTTCTGAGTATAGCCCAAATCCTTGGCAAACTGAGGGATGGGTTGTTGCATCTCACTTTCCAAACAAGACTGAATGGCATTGTCAATACTATTTAAACGAGCTAATAGTTGTTGAAACTGCTCTTCTTCCTCCGTCTTAAAACCAACTAGAAATTCAAATTCCGCAAAATCTTCAGGAAATTCAAGTTCTGTGATTTTACCATCCTCTGCGTAGAGTCCCTCCTCATTAACGAGGCGACGAGTTCCAAACTTCAATACTCGCTCGAAATCTAGATCCGCAAAGCGATTGCGAGGAAGAGAAGAGGAAGAAAACTCAGATTTATCTGACTTTCTCATAAAAATTTGTTTGATTTTCTCTAACATGCTCTCTCCTCTTTGAATTCCTTATTTTTAAAGTTTCCTAGTATCTCGGATAAGGATAAAACTCTCCCTCTTCCAAGCCGACTTTCCCCTCTTCAAAGACTTCTTGGTTCCATTCCATGACGAACTCTTCTGCTTCTGGGTCTTCCAAAAAGTCCATGAGGGCATCCAGCCCAACCTCTGCAGTGTCTTTGAGGAATAGCGCAAAATAAGCTAAAAATTCGCGAGAAAAACCTTTTTTTGGAAGATAAGGAATGACAGCCAAATAATCGTCCGCATTGACTGTTGACTTGGCAGGATTGTAGAAAAGGACTGCTTCTTCAAAGAGAATGTCGTCTGATGACACCTCTCCGTCCTCGTCCAGCATCTCTACTCCCGCAGCGTTTTGCGCTTCCAAGAGAAAACTCACTTCTACCGCATGATTGCGCTTGTCCCAGCTAATCTCATAGTCAAATGGAAAGTTCTTGTCCAACTCTTCCTCTAAAACATCTAAAAATCCGTATGTTGCCATTTTGTCCTCTTTCTATGCGACTCTTAAATCGCCCCGATTGCTCGGAAATATGCTAAAATAGATACTACCATCTTACCACATCTACATCAGAAAATCCATGTTAGAAAGGACTGCTATGCCAGACAATCTCGCGCTTCGCATGCGCCCAAAAACCATTGACCAGGTCATCGGTCAGAATCATCTGGTCGGCCCAGGAAAAATCATCCGTCGCATGGTGGAGGCCAACCGCCTGTCATCCATGATTCTCTACGGACCTCCGGGTATCGGAAAAACCAGTATCGCCTCTGCCATCGCTGGAACGACCAAGTATGCCTTTCGGACCTTCAACGCGACAGTGGATAGTAAAAAGCGACTGCAAGAAATCGCCGAAGAAGCTAAATTTTCTGGAGGACTGGTTCTGCTACTGGACGAGATTCACCGACTAGATAAAACCAAGCAAGACTTTCTTCTACCACTCTTAGAAAGTGGTCTGGTCATCATGATTGGGGCTACGACTGAAAATCCTTTCTTTTCAGTCACTCCTGCCATTCGTAGCCGTGTTCAGATTTTTGAATTAGAACCCTTGTCCAATCAAGACGTCAAAGAGGCGATTCAAATCGCTCTAACTGACCCTGAGCGTGGTTTTGACTTCCCAGTTGAGCTAGATGAGGATGCGCTGGATTTCATCGCAACCTCTACCAATGGAGACCTTCGTTCTGCCTTTAATTCACTAGATTTGGCTGTTCTCTCTACCCCTGAAAATGACAAGGGCATCCGCCATATCACGCTTGATATTATGGAAAATAGCCTCCAGCGAAGCTATATTACTATGGACAAGGATGGAGACGGGCACTACGATGTCCTCTCTGCCCTGCAAAAATCCATCCGTGGCTCGGATGTGGATGCCAGTCTCCACTACGCAGTCCGCTTGATTGAAGCTGGGGATCTGCCTAGTCTAGCTCGTCGTTTGACTGTTATCGCTTATGAAGATATCGGCTTGGCCAATCCTGAAGCCCAGATTCATACCGTGACTGCTCTAGATGCTGCACAAAGGATTGGTTTCCCAGAAGCTCGCATTCTCATTGCTAATGTTGTGATTGATTTAGCCCTTTCTCCCAAGTCCAACTCAGCCTATGTGGCTATGGATAAGGCTCTTGCTGATCTCAAAACTTCTGGTCACCTACCAATCCCTCGTCACTTACGTGATGGACATTATAGCGGTAGCAAGGAATTGGGGAACGCCCAAGATTATCTCTATCCACACAACTATCCTGGACACTGGGTCAAACAAGACTACTTGCCAGAAAAGATTCGCAATCATAGCTACTTTTCACCAGAGGAAACTGGCAAGTACGAACGGGCCTTAGCCCAACGTAAGGAAACCATTGATAAATTACGGAACTTGTGAAATCCTTTTCAAAAAAATAAATTTTCCTCTTGAATTTTTTTAAAAAAGTGGTATCATATAAATATAGAAACGCTGTGGTGTACGACTTCACACTTAAGTGTTGACCGACTATTTTTTGTATTATTAGGGAAACAAAAGTCTTCTAACAGCATGTAAGCCGTCTCACACGGAAACAGCTTCAGTTAGAGCGAGTTGCCCACCTGCTTAATTGCGCGGGTTCAATACAAACCGTGAAGATTCGGCACCAATACAGCTTTTTCTTTGCCTCCTTAGCTCAGCTGGCAGAGCAGCGGACTCTTAATCCGTGGGTCACAGGTTCGATCCCTGTAGGGGGCACTAAATACAACAGGAAAAAGCCTTAATTTCAAGGCTTTTTTGCTTGTCTATAACTGATTTGCTCCATCATTTGCCCCACTTTTAAATCTATCTTTTCTTTTTGAATCAAATTACATCTTTACAAATAGTGTAAAGCCAGTTACTTTTGCTTTGATGCCATACAATATTTTCATGTAGAGAAGACAAATTTTATCTTCTCTTTTTATTTTCAAAATGATAAAAACTGAAACTTCCAAATTTTCCATTTTGTTTATTGACATTTCCTCTAAAAAGGTGTATAATATTTTTATTATCAAACTATACTATACTATATAGGGGGTATTGAAATGAAATTTTCTAATCGTTTACTGCTATTCCTTGCAGGAGTTGTTTTTGTCCTTTTAGGACTTTTCCTATTTACAAACCCAGTAGCTAATCTTGTTGCTTACAGCTGGTGGATTGCATTTGGTTTACTGGTTTCTTCTATAGCAGCTATTTTAGGCTATTTCTCTGTACCAAAAGAGCTTCGCTCACCAGCTCATCTTTTCCAAGGGATTGTTAATCTTCTCTTAGCTCTTTACCTCGTTGCCTATGGCTTTGTGACGCTGCCAGTTGTCATTCCAACTATTTTAGGAATTTGGTTAATTGTAGAAGCCATTATAGCTTTCTTTAAAGGCAATCGTCTGGGATTGATTTTCCCTATTATTGGCAACCATATCATGTGGATAGCGTTGCTTGCATTTTTACTAGGTCTAGTGATTTTGTTCAATCCAGTAGCTACAAGTGTCTTTGTCGTTTATGTCGTTGCCTTTGCATTTTTAATTGTTGGTTTCACCTATATCCTTGATGCCTTTCGTAAATAATCTAGCTGCCATTTTGGGCATATTAAAATAGCTGGGAAGTTACATTCTCAGCTTTTTCTGTTGCCTCCTTAGCTCAGTTGGTAGAGCAGTAGACTCTTAAGCTATGGGGCGCAGGTTCGAGCCCTGCAGGGGGCACATCTAAATCAACAGAAATAAGCCTTGAAACCAAGGCTTTTTTTAACGTCTAATAGCTTTTTGTAGAAAAGTATTTAAAAATAAAAGAGAAGAGAATCTCTCACTCTCTTCTCAGTATATCTTATTAAATTTAGTTTTTCTTAATCTACCTGATTTTCCTTTGCAACGACAAATTCTTTAACCAGTCGATAGATAACAGCAAATACGGGGGTAAAGAATATCATTCCAAGTAGTCCGAAAAGATTCCCTCCGATACTAGCTGCTGCAAGTGTGAAAAGAGCTGGCAAACCAATAGACTGACCTACAACTTTTGGATAAATAAGGTTTCCTTCAATCAGCTGTATAACTTGATATAGAAGAAGAGAAAGTAAGGCTTGAGTAGGACTCACTGTGAAGATAAAAATCGCTCCCACAACACAAGCAATCATAGGCCCTACATAAGGAATGAACGATAGCACTCCTGCAAAGATACCTGTCATTACTCCATAGGGTATCCCAAACATGCTGTAACCAACCGCTATCATAACTCCTATGATAACTGCTTCAATCAGCTGACTCATCAAAAATTGGTCATAAGTCTCTAGTGCTACTTGTCCAATGTAAGTCAACTTTATCACCACCTTCTCTGGAAGAAAAACTTTTAGAAGTCGACTCGTCATCGCTGCCAAATGTTCCTTACTGGATAAAAATAAAAAGGTGAAGACTATAATCAAAAAGGCATTCATCAAACTTGAAAAAATATTGCCGATATTACTAGTCAGACCTGATAAAAAACCTATCAAAGCTTGGCTAATAGAACTAGATTGTCCCTGTATGCCTGATACGATAGTTGACAACATGTCTTTGGTTACAAATTCCGAGCTGCCTAGCAATTTCCCAAGTTGAGTAAGGACTGTTGAAAGGACTGTTCCCAGCTGACTAATAGTCTGAGCTAGGGTTGGCAGCACCAAAACCAAAAGAGCAATCACGATTAAGATAAGAGCTAGGAAAACAAGTACCATGGCAATCGGACGACGCAACTCTGCCTTTACCTTCAATTTAACTAAGTACTGTTCAATTTTTTTCATAGGAACATTAAGCACAAAAGCAATAACAGCACCATAAATCAAGGTTGATGTTACATCAAAAAGAGAGATTGCTCCTGATATAAAGCTCGATGCATTCAGAATTACAAGAGCAACCAGCCCTATAAAAAGGATTAACGGGGTATATTTTTTAACTAAGTTCATAAATTTTCCTTAATAAACATGTTTAGATACGACTATACTATTTGGTTTTTCAAACTCTCGATTAAGGTAGGCTTGGTAAGTTCCTGGAGCGATAAATCCTTTGGGTGAGAGGATATCGGTGCCAGCCTGACCGACTATGGTATCAGCCAAGAGCACACAGTTTGTAGATAAGACAAAGTAGGATTTAAACTTAGATTTGATAAATTTATAAAGTTCCCCATCTGTCTCATGTCTGATTTTATAAGCGTAGGTGTAGTCTTCCTTACCATCACCTGTCATGATTTTATCTGCACTTGGCTCCCATGGAATCGTCAGTTGTTTCAATTCAGCCAACTTTTTCTGAACTGCTTTTTCCATTTCAGGCGTCAAATCTATCCCATAACCAAAAAGCGTTTTTTGACTCTCACGTTTACATAGGTCAATGTACTTGTCACGATCACAGAAATATAAGACACCATCTCCTACCATACCAAATAAGGTCTCAGATGACGGATCATAGTTGCCATAAGAAATAACACGGCCCTGATAGCAGATATCCACATGACCAATAGCTGAAAACAGGGAGGTCTCAGCTGTATGAACAAAAATTTCTAGCTCTGCTGTCTTACCAGACTTCACTATTCCAAGATGGATATCTTCTTCCTCATCAGCATTTTCCAGCATAAATTTGTTAATTTTTGCTAAAGTTCTTGCAGGGATGAGAGCGGCTAGGACAATAGGTAAGCTCATTCTTACACGACGTTTGAGATGGTTTTTCCCAATTTCCTCCTCAAACAAGAAACCATCACGGATATTGGACACACCATAAAGGAAAAAATAAGCCCCTAATACAAAGAGTTGAAAGACAGAATTTCCTGTAGAGGACAAAAGACTAGTCCCACCAAGAAAAACTAGTACGAGTCCATCTAGTAAGAGACGAAAACGAGGTCGAATTTTGTTTTTGCGGTAGAGAACATAGGTGACAAGGTTAATACTAGCATGAAAAATCTGATAAACTCCAATCACAAGAGCCAGAACATAAATCGGTATATCAGTCGCAAGATTAGAACCTAGCAAATATCCCAGCACTAACAATTTAACCAGTGCAACTCCCAAGGTATCCGTTGACTGGCTTTTTTTGAAAACTCTTAATAGCAAATCTACGACCGTTGCTATCCAAGCTAAAAACAGAACCAGGCGAATAACTGTTACTGGCAACCAAGTCCCCGTGACCATCAAGATGAGACCTAGCAGAACAAACAAGAACCCCTGAGCAAGTAATTTCTTACCTGTCAGACCTAAAGATAGAATTTTCGCCATATAAAAACCTTTCAACAATAAAAATTAAACACTCCGATTAAACTGACTAGTAAATAGCCAACACTACAAACAGCCTGTGCCAGCAACATATGGTGACTAGAAATGACTGTAATAATGTCACCATCTTGTCTTATGCACTTCTAAAATTTGTTATATTGATTAGAAACCAGAGCTTATAAAAACTAGCTAAACTCGAGAGATAGACACAATTGCGACGAAAAAATGTATAACCAATTCAACTTGTTAAGGTAAGAAAGCATTATTTCCAATCTATTAATTATTCATCTATTACCTATTATGACACAATATTCCCTATAGTTCAACTTTTTACTTGTTTTTATATTACACGGACTAAAAAGTTTTCAACAGTTGATTGCATGTGTTTTAATAAGTTTTAACCTTTCTTGGTTAGATAAAAAAAGAACCATACAGTTTAGAATCTGTATGGTTTTTGCCCCACTTTTGTCCCATTTTTAAATCATGACATTGAAAATACCTAAAATCACTTATATTTCAATATTTTTAATTGCTCTCAATATGAAAGTCCTTTCCAAATCCCTGTAGGGGGCATCTAAATCAACAGGAAAAAGCCTTGGAATCAAGGCTTTTTTGTGTAGTCTTAGCACTAAAAAACGATAGAAAAAACACCCCTTCTGAACTGCACCCCAAAAGTTAGACAGAAAAAACCTAACTTTTGTGGCGCAGTTCATTCGCGTCACATGAAGTTATTTAAGCATATCCTTCTCTTTCATTATCATTTTCTGTTATAATAAATTGTACTTCTAAAATAGAAAGGTCTTAAGATGACAACTCTTATTAAACATAAACGTGTAGAATTTTCAGAACTTTTTTATGACTTAGTTTTTGTTTTTGCAATTTCAAAAGTAACTACTTTAATTGAGCATCTTCATAACGGTATTTTGACTTGGAATTCTTTCCTTGATTTTTTCATGGCTGTTTTGGTTCTCACTGATTCATGGATGATTCAAACCGTTTATACCAATCGCTATGGAAAGAACTCTTTATTTAACATGGTAATCATGTTTATCAAAATGGGACTTTTACTCTTTATAGCCAATATGATGGGACCTGATTGGCAACAATATTTTCATTATCTTTGTTGGGCTGTTGGTACATTAACCTTTACCTTATTTTTACAATATTTGGTTGAATTTTTTAGAAAATCAACCGATAATGTTGAACGGGAAAGTATCAAAGGTTTTCTATGGATAACAGGTCTAGGAAGTTTAGGAGTCTATCTAGCAGCTCTTCTTCCTATTTACGTTGGAGTCTCTGTCTTATTTGCTAGTATTCTGCTAACATTTATTATGCCAAGTATCTTGCTTAATAAAGATAAGCATTACCAGGTAAATCTCCCCCATTTAATCGAGCGCATCTCCCTTCTTGTCATTATTATGTTTGGAGAGATGATTACGGAGCTAGCTAACTTCTTTACAATCGAGAATTTCTCGATTTATTCGGTTCTTTATTTCATTATTATGATTTCTCTGTTCTTGTTTTATTTTGGTCAATTCGACCATGCTATTGATGAAAAATCTAATCAAAAGTGGCTATTTCTAATTTACAGTCACTATCCTATTTTCATTGGGCTTATGATGATGACTGTATCGATGAGTTTTCTTCTGAATCCTGAAGCTAATCTTCTCTTTGCAACCAGCTTCTCTTATATCGGATTTGGCCTCTTTCAAGCTGCTGTCCTAGTAAATGGGCCCTATAACAAACACTATCTTCGCTATTCGAAAAGTTACTACTGTGTCCAAGCGACACTCTATCTGGCTGCCTTGATTCTCTCTTTAATCTTTGCTTCTAATCCTATAATAGTAGTGAGTATAACAACCATTTTAGCTCTAGCTATAGCCATTCATTTTATTTATTTTTATGTGACACAGAATAAAAAATATTCCAAATCTAACTGGGGGTTCTTTTAATGAGTTTATAACATAAAAAAGCTTTGGGAACCAAGGCTTTTTGTTGTTCTGAACTAAAAAATGACAGGATTGTTAGGATATTCTGAGTCTAATATAGATGAAATTCTTTTCTTATAAGAAAAAACGCTATCTAGCGTTTTTTGTTATTCTTAGTTACTCGTCCAATCGAATAAACATCATTGCGTTAAGCAAAGAGATGAGAGCGACTGTATTGACATTATTGGAATAGATCAGTCTCTTATTTTCAATAGGCGGAATAATAAAATTAGAAATAATGATGTCGTAAGGTGATTCTTTTAGAGCATCAAGTGATAACTCTAATTCACTCCAAACTTCCAGTTCAAAATTGTTACTGCAATAGTAAGAAAGTGTCTCAGCTACTGATTTTGCATGATACTGATCAAAATTACTCATGACCAAAACCTTTAATTTAGGTTGATTTTGTAAAAGATTTAACACCAAGTGTTTGCTATGAGTGATAAAAGTATAGGACAAATGATTGACCTTCATTGAATTACGATCCATATCCAAAGCCTCTAGATAGTGTTCAATCCCTTCCTTCACCTCTGAAACGAAGCGAGGGAAAATATTTTGAAAGTTCTTGATTGTATTGCCCTTTTGATCAAATAGGATAAACTCTGTCGATAATTCCTGGCGATGCAGATGTGCCGTATTATGCAGATGCCAAATCAGATTGTCCTTATTGTCTACTTGAAGATTATAGTCTCTTGATACCTGATCCACTAAATCTCCCAATAACTGATACGATTTTTTTACATAGCTGTCTGTTTTTGCATGGTTCAAGAATACTTCTTCATCTATGAAAAACATTTTTTGAAAATAGGATACAAACAGTTGACCTATCACTTCTTTATTCAGAGAGATACGATATTCAGAATCAAAGCTCGCTACAATCTCTTCGATGCCTTCTGCCTGCATGAAAGACTCTAACAATTGATTGTTAAAAGAATTTTTCTCAACTTCCATAAAATGACCAAACTTTATTCGGTATAAATTTGTTACGAGGAGTAACTTTAACATTCGTTGAGTGGCGAAATTGACAGGAAATGCAGTTTCTTTATAGACCAGTGCCAACAGTTTACACAAAGGTTCTACAGAAAAATCTTCAAAGGGCCATTCAAAGAAATAATATTTCTCTGAAAAATACTGGGCAAAAAAGTAACGGATATCGATTTCATTTCCAGTGATTCGAACTGGATTGAGGCTAACTTCAAAACGATATTGTTTCTTAATAATTTTATTAATGTGACGGATGATACGGTAAAGAGAGGAAGAACTGATATAAAACTCTTTGCAAATACTATCAGTATCACATCCTTCATTAAAGAAGATAAATTCTAAAATTGAAAAGTGGGTTGAATGCTTAAAAAAATGATGATAGACCATCTCAATATCACTATCATCAGTGTTAATGATACGTATGCCGTTTGTTGAGGAATGAAATATCAGGTCAGGAAAAGAAGATCTGACTTGGGACAAGTCATCTTTTACAGAACGTTCTGTACAGTGCAATAATTCTGCTAGTTCTGAAATATGAAACCAGCGTTTGTTTTCAAATAGTAATTCTAATAATTCTAATTGTCTGTGACTTTTTTTCGATAATAAATCTCTCATGAATAGCTTTTCTCTCTTTATAATAAACTAAAGGATTGTCTTTCAATCTTCATGCAATTATACCACATGGAATGCATTTATCCTCTTACAACGACTTTTGCTTGTCATAAAAAGACTAGTCTAATCCCTTAGAAGCCCAGTAGCACCAAGATTTTCTTATTTATTTGTATCTAAAGTACATGTTTACAGTACGGTTTTTAAGACGAACTATTATGTTTCCAAGTTGAGATAGTATATAATTAGTTCAATCAAAGAAATTGACTCTTTGATTTAGAAATAGAAAAGGAGGATACACTATGTTGTGGTCCATTATTGTAGGAGGTCTTATTGGTCTCATCGCAGGTGCAATCACTAAAAAAGGTGGTTCAATGGGATTGATTGCAAATATCTTTGCAGGTCTTATCGGTTCATCTGTAGGGCAATCACTTCTAGGTAGCTGGGGACCTTCATTGGCTGGAATGGCTATTATTCCGTCAATCGTAGGTGCAGTGATTGTTGTTGCAGTCGTTTCATTTCTATTTGGTAAAAAATAAGCATTACCTAATAAGAAATTCAAAGTGATAAGCCATAATTTTGAATACTGTAGACGGGTAAAATTATGGTTTAAAGCTTTTCATTTGAAAGGATTTAATATGTCAAAATCAAAGAAAATATTGTTACTTATTTTCTGTATTTTAATCTTGGCTATTTTCCTTCCTATTCTCATAGATTATCATCAGGTCAGTGATTTAGATATCCACTTATTCAGTTGGAGAGAACTCTACGCTGAATTTCTGATTGCTAGATATGTCTTTTGGGGGACACTTGTCCTATCTGTTTTAGTGTTAATTTCAATGCTAGTAATACTCTTCTATCCTAAACAATATTTAGAGATTCAATTAGAGACTCAAGAAGATACATTAAAACTAAAAAATTCAGCTATCGAAGGCTTTGTTCGATGTTTGGTCATTGATCATCAGTTAATCAAAGAACCAACAGTCCATGTAAATAGCCGCAAAAATAAATGTTTTGTTTATGTTGAGGGCAAAATTCTTCCTTCGGACAACATCTCAAATCGATGTCTTGTCATTCAGAATGAAATAACTCATGGATTAAAGCAGTTCTTTGGTATTGAACGTGAGGTAAAACTTGAAGTTAAAGTGAAAGAATTTGAACCTCCAAAAACGACCAAAAAGACTGTTAGTCGTGTAAAGTAAGGAAGTAAAAAATGGAATGGTTTAAAAAATACCAGTATCCAATTATTGCAGGTTTAGTAGGTGTCATTCTCGCTTGCTTTATCTTATCCTTTGGCTTTTTCAAAACACTATTTGTACTAATATGTGGAGCCCTAGGAGCATTTGCAGGATACTATGTTAAGGAAAAATATTTAAATAAATAAAGGAGTCTCGTATGTCAAACGTAGATAAAAATGTAGAAAAAAAAGATGTCGCTGTTGTTTCTCAAGATGTTAAAGGGGAACTCACTTATGAGGATAAAGTCATCCAAAAAATCATTGGTCTTTCACTTGAAAAAGTACCTGGACTTTTGGATGTGGATGGAGGATTCTTCTCTAATCTAACAGAAAAAATTATCAATACGGATAATGTCACTCATGGTGTCAATGTTGAAGTTGGGAAAGAACAAGTAGCAGTTGACTTGAACATTGTTGTTGAATACCAAAAGAATGTCCCTGCTTTGTACAAAGAAATCAAAGATGTTGTCGTATCACAAGTTACAAAAATGACTGATCTAGAAGTTGTTGAAGTCAATGTGAATGTTGTTGATATCAAAACGAAGGAACAGCATGAAGCAGATTCAGTTAGCCTCCAAGACCGAGTAACTGACGTGGCTTCTTCAACAGGAGAATTTGCTTCAGAACAATTTGAAAAAGTGAAATCTGGTATCGGTTCAGGTGTAGCTGCTGTTCAAGAAAAAGTAGGCGAAGGTGTTGAAGCCGTTAAAGGCGAAACAAAAGAAAATGCTCGCGTACACTAATTCATCTGATCAAAATTAATCAATTTAAAGGAGGCAGAATCATGTCAACAGAAGAAAAATTAAACCAAGCAAAAGGTTCCATTAAAGAAGGTGTCGGCAAAATGATCGGCGATGAAAAAATGGAAAAAGAAGGAACAGCTGAAAAAGTTGTTTCTAAAGTAAAAGAAGTTGCTGAAGATGCAAAAGACGCTGTCGAAGGCGCTATTGAAGGTGTTAAAAACATGCTTCACAAAGATGAAAAATAAGGCTAAACGTTAATTGACCTTTTCATTATAGTAGTCAAAAAGAGGACCGTAAATGTCCTCTTTTTTTGTAGATCGGATTCTAAACACGCTTCCCATTTTTCGTTAAAAGAGATTCTTAACAGAAAAGGCTATGGTTTCAGAGCTTTTTTGCTTACTTAAAATAATATCTGCCTTTTAAAGAAAGAAAATTTAAAAGCTTGTACACTACTAGACTGGCTTATTTATCCACCACCTGAGCCTCAAATTGGGCTGGTTGGTTGTCTACATTGGTAATGGTTATCGTGTAGGGCTTGTTATTGGTGGCATCAAACACTTTTTCACCTTGGTAACTCACAACAACTCCATCTTTTTCTAAATAAATATCTGCTTGCTTGTTTGGAAGTTCTTAATCCTCCTCGTCGAAACCATGGCTTTTTATAATTTTTTGTTCCTCTACTCCATAATATACATCACCATTTCTTTCACTCCAAACAGTTGAGCCAGTTAATTTTATTCTGCTTGAATCGTTTTTCTGCAAGATGAAGATTGAATAGTATTCCAAATCTTGTGTTCTGGGATTTACTCTTAAGTTGACGGATTGACCTGGTTGAAGAGTGTATTTGCCATAGTTCAAAACGGAAAAGACAAACCAAACTAGCAGCAAACTATACAACACTCCTATAATCATTCGTGAGCGCCTACTTTTAAACAAACGTAAAAGTAACAGTAAAGAGACGATAAAGAGCAATTCTGTAAACATTCTTTTCCCCTTTTTTCATCATCGTTGACATCCTGAACAGAGTCTCGCATCCATTTCTCACTAGTAACATCAACCATACAAAGTCTGATACATCTTATCTAGAAAATCTTTCAACTCTTTTCGAATAATCTTTAATAAGCGTTCTTCTTCGGCTTGATATATCGTCACACTTTCTTTATTTTGATTACTGATATGAGAATAGTAACTACGTTTTATGGTTAATTGATGATCTAAAATATAGTAGGCATTTATTTTTTCCTCATTTACCATTGTTTCAAATAAAACCGAGACTTCATCCCTGCCAGGATTCAACATTTTCAAATCAATGTCTCCTTTTATCCCTATGGAGTCAATTCCTCCATCCAAGCGAATGGCACCGTCGGGAGGAACAATATAGCCTGCTTTTCGCATGTCAGACGCATATTTCCCTGACGCCGTTAAATGTTTTAAGACGGCTATAGTGTCCTTTTCTTCAAAGGAGGTCTTTAATTGGAAGCGTTCTTGGTGGCTTTGATACTGAAAATAAAGAGTGATACCAACAACTAAGGCAAGTACAGAAGCGAGCAAGATTCGTATTTTTCTAGGTCTCGACATGTTTATCTCCTCTATCTTAGAAATCATAGAAGTCTTGTTTCTAACTTTGAAAGATAACTTCCTTATCCTTGAAAATCCTTGGGACTCTAATCCCCCGTGACTGTTATCTGCCCTTTTTCATGATGTATTTTCGTATAGGTACTTCAACCATTCGAACGATTTCAAATCCTTCTTTTTGGTAAAGCTTGTAAGCTGTTTGATTTGCCTCGTAGACATTTAGAGAAATAGTGTCTATGTCTTCATTTTCAAAGGCCAAACTAACAAATTTTCTTAAAGCCTGGCTACCTAAGCCTTGCCCCTGTTTCTGGGGGTTGATAAAAAATCTCCCGATATGAAGATTCCTGTCTTCTAGCCTGATTTTCTGGATAAGCCCCACAAACTCTTGTCCATCAAAGATTGAAAAGATTCCTTCCAAATCTTGTAAGACTTGAATTGTCAAGGGAAAAGGAATCATTGTTCCCATCCATTGTTCTTGAAAGGATTTGCCAAGGGAGTTGGACCATTGGCATACGTGCTGAGCATTTTCTGTGCTCACATTTTCTTCAAAACGAATCATCATCTTGACCTCACCATCTTATCTATGTTTCTCCATTATACTACTTCTCCTATTTTTTACGAATAGATAAGTATGATTGATCTTTATTTTTTTCTTGTCGGGAGCATTCTCGCTTCTTTCTTGGGTTTGGTCATTGACCGTTTTCCTGAGCAATCCATTATCCGACCAGCTAGTCACTGCGATTCCTGTCAGACTCGCTTGCGACCCTTAGATTTGATTCCTATCCTTTCGCAGGTCTTCAATCGCTTTCGCTGTCGCTACTGCAAGGCACACTATCCTTTCTGGTATGCCCTCTTTGAACTATGCTTAGGGCTTGTCTTTCTAGCTTGGTCTTGGGGCTGGATTTCCTTGGGTCAAGTCATCCTCATCACTGCTGGTTTGACCTTGGGCATCTACGACTTTCGCCATCAGGAATATCCCTTACTAGTCTGGATGACTTTCCACCTAATCCTCATGGCTTTCTGTAGTTGGAATCTGGTTATGGTCTTCTTCCTTATACTTGGAATCATGGCTCATTTTATCGATATCCGAATAGGCGCAGGGGATTTTCTCTTTCTGGCTTCTTGTGCTCTCGTTTTTAGTGTGACAGAATTACTCATCTTGATTCAGTTTGCTTCTGCGGCAGGAATTTTAGTCTTTCTCTCGCAAAAGAAAAAGGAAAGACTTCCTTTTGTGCCTTTCCTCTTACTTGCTGCGACTATAATAATTTTCTATCAGTTCTTATTAGTTTGTTGAATTGGGAACCCAAAGCTCAACTTCTGCATCCATGGGATTACCGTTTAAAAGTATTTCTAAGATAATTCCATCATTGTAAAGCGAGCTATATTCTCCCTCAAAAAAGTTATCCTCCAATTTATCAAACAAGAGTCTTGATTTATCACCACTGGCTGAGCTTACTAAATAATCTTTCTCTGGGACAAGAATGCTTTCGTAACCTGCCACAGCATTATTTGCCGCAACTCCTGCGTAGTATTGTATACCATCTTTATGAGGAACTATCAAAGCATAGCCTCTTTTATCTATGGAATGGGTCATCAATTTTCCTAGCATTCCTTCTTTAAATAACTGAGTATAGAATGCCGTTTTCTCTTTAGAATAGTGATGTTCATGAACTGTAGTTCCTTCTATCAAAATACTCTTGCCAACTAAGGTAAACGATGGTTTAGTTTGATGTTTCATTATATGAACTCCTTTCTTTATGGTATAATCATAACAAAAGTAATATGACAACTATCTGTCATATTTAAGGAGAGAATTATGAAAATCGACCGTCAAATGGGGATTATTTCTCATTTAGTAAATAAACGAAAAACAACAGCTAAAGAATTATCAGAACTTTTTAAAGTCAGCACACGAACTATTATGAGAGATATTGATGATTTATCTCTTGCAGGCATTCCTCTCTATGTAATGAAAGGAAAAAATGGAGGCATTTTTCTTATGGAAGACTTCCAAACTGACAAACCTCCCCTGACCCAATCCGAACAGCTTTCGATCGAATCTGGTTTAAAAAGCCGTTATCAAGTATTGGAAGATGCCTCTACTTTCAATGCTATATTGAAATTAAATGCTACCAATACATACTCTGATTTCGAAATTGATTTATCTCTATCTCAAGGGAACTTGGAAATACGAACTTTGATTTTTAAGTTATTGGAAGCTATCAGAGGTAGAGTAAAAATAAAATTTTCCTATATTAATTCACAAGGACTGGTGAGTCAAAAAAATTGTGAGCCTTACCGTATTGTCTATAAGGACCGGAGTTGGTATATGGATGCCTACGATACTGATAAAGCGCGTTTTTCTGTTTTTAAAGTTGCTAGAATTAGTGAACTTACTCTCTCCGATACTTTTTCAAAAAGACATTTTACACCACTTCCCTATGATGGTGGTGCTTGGATGAATGAAAACAAAGTACCTGTCATCCTGCATGTCCAGAAAATTGTTCTTGATCGATTTGTGGAACTCTTAGGCTATAATGCCATAAAACCTATTAATAGCGATATTTACGAGATTACTTATCCGTTATACGACAATGATTGGGGATACAATACCTTGCTTGCTTTTGGAAAATACATCACTGTTATATCTCCTAAGCATTTCCTGAAACATTTCACCAACTATATAGATACCATTCATAAGCAATACCCAAACTAATATTCAACTGTCATTCATGAACTTATACCCTCAAAAGAAAAAGGAAAGACTTCCTTTCGTGCCTTTCCTCTTACTTGCTGCTTGTGTGATTATTTTTGGTAAGCTACTGCTTGTTTGATAAAGTCCTCAATCGGCTCTCCTTGGTGGAGAGCTTTTACAATTTTCGAACCGACGATAACGCCATCTGATACCGCATTGAAGCGTTCTACGTCTTCTTGACTAGACACACCAAATCCTGTCAAGACTGGGATGTCAGCTACTTGATGCAATTGTGCCAGGTGCTTGTCCAAGTCTGCACGGTAATTTCCTGATTTCCCTGTTACCCCATTGATGGCAACGGCATAGACAAATCCCTCAGCTCCCTGGATTAACTCTTTTTGGCGCTCGAGTCCTGTGGTCAAACTAACTAGGGGAATCAAGGCGATATCTGTGTCTGCCAAAAAGGGCTCTACAAAGTTGGCATGCTCATGAGGCAGGTCTGGGATAATCAAGCCCTTAACTGCTGTATCTGCCAGATCTTTGACAAATTTCTCCACACCGTACTGAAAGAGGGGGTTGAAGTAGGTCATGATGACAAGCGGAACTTCTGTTTGAATGGTTTTCAAGGTTTCAACCAAAGCCTGGGTAGAAGTTCCATGAGCTAGACTGCGCAAGCCTGCTTCTTCGATTACAGGTCCATCTGCAACAGGGTCTGAAAAGGGAATACCCACTTCAATAGCAGAAACACCCAAATCTTCTAAAAAGTGGATTGTTTCACCAAGACCATCTAATCCTTTCTCATGGTCCCCAGCCATGATATAGGGAACGAAAATTCCTTTTCCTGCTGCTTTGATAGCGTTCAATTTTTCTGTTAGTGTCTTAGACATGGGCTTCTCCCTTCTTTGCTGCATCTGCTTCCAAGCGGTCTTTGACTTGAACCACATCCTTGTCCCCTCGTCCAGATAGGCAGACAATCATAGACTTGTCTGGTCCGAGGTCTTTGGCTAATTTCACTGCAAAGGCAATGGCATGGCTAGATTCCAAGGCTGGGATAATTCCTTCCACACGAGACAAGAGTTGGAATCCTTCCAAGGCTTCTTCGTCTGTCACAGGAACATAGCTGGCACGTTTAATATCGTGGTAGTGTGAATGTTCTGGACCGATACCAGGATAGTCCAAACCTGCTGAGATAGAGAAGGCTTCAAGAATTTGACCATGGGCATCTTGGAGCACATCCATGAGGGAACCGTGAAGAACACCTGGACGGCCCTTGGTCAAGGTAGCTGCGTGGTGCTCTGTATCCACACCAAGTCCTGCTGCTTCAGCCCCATACATGGCTACAGACTCATCTTCTACAAAGGGATGGAAGAGACCGATAGCATTAGAACCACCACCAACACAGGCTACTAGGGCATCTGGCAGATCTTGACCTGTCATATCGCGATACTGTTGTTTAGCTTCTCGACCAATGACACTTTGGAAATCACGAACAATTTCTGGGAATGGATGAGGCCCCAAGGCAGAACCAAGAATATAGTGGGTATCATCGATATTAGCTACCCATGAACGAAGGGCTGCATTGACCGCATCCTTGAGCACGCGCGAACCATCAGTCACAGCCTCAACCTTGGCTCCCAAAAGCTCCATACGGAAGACATTAAGGGCTTGGCGTTTAACATCTTCCTCACCCATGTAGATGGTACATTCCATGTTAAAGAGGGCTGCAGCTGTTGCAGTTGCCACACCGTGCTGACCAGCACCAGTTTCAGCGATAATTTTCTTTTTACCCATGCGTTTAGCCAGAAGAACCTGTCCCAAGGCATTATTAATCTTGTGAGCCCCTGTATGGTTGAGGTCTTCCCGTTTGAGGTAAATCTTGGCTCCTCCGATATGCTGGGTCAAGTTTTTTGCGTAGTAAAGGGGAGTTTCACGTCCTACATACTGGCGTAAGAGCTGGTTTAATTCCTCTTGGAAACTTGGGTCTGCCTGACTTTCACGGTAGGCTTTTTCCAACTCCAAAACTGCTGTCATCAATGTTTCTGGGACGAAACGTCCGCCGAATTTTCCGTAAAATCCATCTTTATTTGGTTCTTGATATGCCATGCTTTACCCTCTCTATAAATCTTCTAATCTTTTCATGATCTTTCTGTCCATCTGTCTCCACTCCACTCGATACATCTACTGCATAGGGAGTAAAGTGTTGAATTGCTTTTGCTACATTGTCTTCATTAAGCCCACCTGCGATGAAAAATGGCTGGGCTAGTCCAGACGTATCCAGTTGACCCCAGTCAAAGGTCTTACCACTCCCAGCCACAGGGGCATCAAAGAGGAGATAATCCGCCTGAGAATTAGGCACATGACCATTTCCATCCACCTGCACAGCCTGAATACTGGCACAAGATAAATCCTCAAACAAATCATCCGCTACCTGACCATGAACTTGAATCAAGTCCAAGCCAACTTTGTCAATCGCTTCTAGTAATTCTGCCCGACTTGGTGAAACAAATACACCAACCTTTTTAACGTTAACAGGAATGAGCTTTGCCAGCTCTGCAGCCTCTTCCAAGGTCACCTGTCTTTTACTAGGTGCAAAGACAAAACCGATATAGTCTGCCCCTGCTGATACGACTGTCTCTACCGCTTCTTTGTTCGACAATCCACAAATCTTAACCTTTGTCAATCTGCAACTCCTTGATTCTCTGGGCTACATCTTCTGCCTGCATGAGAGCTGTTCCCACCAAAATTCCGTTAAAGTATGGTGCAACGCGTTCCGCATCCTGCCCTGTGAAAATAGCAGATTCAGAAATGTAATAACGATCTTCCTTAAAGTGCTGGGCCAAGTCTACACTGGTCTGCAAGTCGACTTCAAAGGTGGTCAAGTTGCGGTTGTTAACCCCAATAATCTGGGCACCAAGTCTGTGGGCTACCTCTAGTTCAGCTAGATTGTGAGTCTCCACCAAGACTTCCAGACCAAGCTCTGTCGCGTAGTCATACAGTTCCTTGAGGCGTTCTTCTGACAAGGCAGCGACGATGAGCAAGATAACTGTCGCCCCTGCATTCCGAGCTCGGATGATTTGCTTTTCATCGATGATAAAGTCCTTGTTGAGCGTTGGAATGTTTACCTGACTGGAGATCTCACGTAAATAATCCAAATGCCCTTTAAAGAAAACTTCATCTGTCAAAACCGAAATCATCACTGCGCCGTTCGCTTCATAAGTCTGGGCCTGTTGCACAATATCCACATCGAGATTGATATCTCCCAGACTAGGGCTAGCTTTCTTGACTTCAGCGATTACCTGCAAACGGTCCTGGTGATTCTTCAAAAATGCTGCCAAGCGATAGGTCTGGCGCAAGGGATGGACTTCCTCCAGCTCCATCTGCTCGACCTCACGCGCCTTCTGCTCCAAAATTCGTGCTAAAAATTCCTGACTCATTTTTGGTACTCCTGTAACAGTCTGAGCTTTTCAAGGGCCTTGCCACTAGCAATTACTTGACGAGCCAAGGCAACTCCTTCCTTGATACTAGCTACCTTACCATTGGCATAGAAACCAAGACCAGCATTTAAAACTGTCGTTTCCAAGAATGGACTTGGTTCGTTTTGAAGAACGCTGAGCAAAATTTCTGCATTTTCCTGAGCATTGCCACCACGGATATCTTCGATAGCGTAGCGTTCCATCCCCAAATCTTCTGGAGTAAAGCTTGACAAGGTGATTTTGCCATTCTCAAGAAGGGCAATGCTGGTAGCTCCATTCAAACCAGCTTCATCCAAGCCTTCTGGTCCAGCAACCACGATGGCACGTTTACGACCCATATTTTTCAAAACCTGAGCAGTGCTTTCTAGAAGTTCTGGACGACTAATACCAAGCAACTGTGTTTCCAAGGCCATTGGGTGAATCAGTGGACCAGTCAAGTTCATGATCGTTGGAATTCCTAGTTCTAAACGAGCTGGCATGATGTATTTCATAGCTGGGTGCATATTTTTAGCAAAGAGAAAGACGATGCCAGTTTTATCAAAAACCTTACCTAGTTCAGCTGGTTTGAGGTCAAGATTGATGCCCAATGCTTGAAGGACATCTGCCGAACCCGATTTAGAAGAAATCGAACGGTTACCGTGCTTAGCCATGTGAATGCCACCACCAGCCAAGACAAAGGCCGCAGTTGTTGAAATGTTAAAGCTGAAAGACTTGTCCCCACCTGTACCACAGTTGTCCATTGCATCATGTATCTCAGTTGGAATGTGTTGGGCATGCCCTCTCATGACTTGTGCAATGGCTGTGCGCTCTTCCGGTGTTTCCCCCTTCATCTTAAGAGCTAAAAGGAGAGAAGCAATCTGCGCTTCGGTTACACGCCCAGTTACGATACGCTCAATGACGTCCGTCATTTCCACACCTGATAAATGTTCAAATTTTGCTAGTTTTTCAATAATCTCTTTCATCCTAGTTTCCTCACTTTACAACCTTCTCGATAAAATTCCGAATAGAAGACAAGCCATCTGGCGTTCCGATACTTTCTGGATGGTACTGGAAACCATAAATCGGCAGGCTTTTGTGTTGAATTCCCATAATAGCTTGATCATCAGTCGAACGAGCTGTCACTTCAAAGCCTTCTGGCATTTCTTCAATCAAAATACTGTGATAACGCATGACTGGACGACCATCCTCAATGCCTTGATAGAGAACAGATGGCGCTTCAAAGCTGATATGGCTCTGTTTCCCATGCATGACCTTGGGAGCCAAACCTAGCTTTCCACCAAAGACTTCTGCGATGGCTTGGTGGCCCAAACAAATCCCAAGAATCGGCTTCTTGCCAGCAAAGTCACGGATCATGTCTTCCATCTTTCCGGCATCCACTGGCCAACCAGGACCGGGAGAAAAGACCAGACCATCTGCTTTTTCAGCTTCTTCATACAGCTTGGAATCATCATTTCTCAAGACCTGCACTTCTGCAAAATTCCCAATGTACTGCGCCAAGTTATAGGTAAAAGAATCATAGTTGTCAATCAATAAAATCATGGTCTTAGTTCTCCAATTCTAGTCATAGATTTAGCCTTGTTAATGGTTTCTTGGTATTCGTTTTGGGAGATGGAGTCATAGACAATCCCTGCCCCAGCCTGCACATAGGCTGTTTGATCTTTGAGAATCATAGTTCGGATGGCAATGGCTAAATCCATATCACCCGTCGCAGACAAGTAGCCGATTGCTCCTGCGTATAGGCCTCGTTTTTCCGTTTCCAGTTCATAGATCCGTCTCATGGCCCGAATCTTTGGTGCTCCTGACACTGTTCCAGCTGGAAGTGTAGCTTTCAAGGCATCCATGGCAGTGAGGCCTGGAAGCAAACGTCCCTTGACCACGCTGGTCAAATGCATGACATAGCGGAAGAGCTCCACTTCCATATACTTGGTGACTTGAACACTGGCCGTTTCAGAGATGCGACCAATATCATTGCGTCCCAAATCTACTAACATCCGATGTTCTGCTGTTTCCTTCTCATCAGAAAGCAGGTCTGTCGCCAAGGCCTTATCCTCTTCATCCGTAGCTCCTCTTGGTCGCGTTCCCGCAATCGGATTAGTTGTCACAATGCCATTTTTGACAGAAACCAAACTTTCAGGACTAGCACCGATGATTTGATAATCCCCAAAATCATAGAAATAGAGGTAATTAGATGGATTGGTCACGCGGAGATTTCTGTAGAAGTCAAATGGATTTCCAGTAACTTCTGCTGAGAAACGCTGGCTGAGCACGCATTGGAACATATCACCATTACGAATCAAGTCACGAGAAGTTTCCACCATTTCCTCAAACTTCTGAGGAGCGATATGCGGTTTGAAGTTCAACGGAGATAGATCCAAATCTTCAAATTCATTTGGAGCAGGAATGCGTAATTCCTCAAGCACTTGGTTCAAGGCTTTTTCCAAATCTTCTTGACTGCGATCGCTATAAAGAGCATCCTCTATGACATGAATTTTTTCTTTCTTGTGGTCAAAGACCATATAACTCTCATAGACAAAGAAATGCATGTCTGGCGTTCCAATGGTATCCTCAGGGATTTGGCCAATTTCTTCATAAAGAGAAATCATATCGTAACCGACAAAGCCAATAGCTCCCCCACCAAAAGGGAGATCTGAATGGTGTTGGCTCTTATGAGTCACTTCATAAAGGAAATCCAAGGGATCCCGATCAATCACTTGCCCATTTTGATAGAGGACCCCATTTTCAAACTGAATCTCAAAAACTGGATTATAGGCTAGGATAGAAAAACGAGCGGTTTCCTTGTCTCTCGGAATGCTCTCTAGGATAACCTTGTGTTGCCCCTTTAGGCGCATATAAGCCAAGATTGGTGATAAGACATCTCCATGAATGATTCGTTCCATTGTAATTTCCCTTTCAGTTTCTTATTTTTAATTTTTTGTCTTTTTTCTATTTCCCTTAAATAGTGCGGACGGGAGGTAAAATTATCCAGTGGATGATTTTAGAAAACCATAAAATGAAAGACCTAATTTTCGAGCTCCTCGCTCATTCATTTCTAGGCTCAAGCTAAAATAGTTCCCCGAACTATTTTACTCTCAAAAATTCCGTTCTAGAGAAGCATCTTTGCTTCTCTAGAATACCACTATGGCGGGAAATAGCGTTTCAATGCTCACTTCGTTTGCAAATATTTTATAGAAATCTATCTATTGATGAAGCATAATTTAAAACTGATGACCATATCTACGATAAATATATAAAAATCCCCACGCAAAATAACTTGCGTGAGGACGAAATTCGCGGTGCCACCTCAATTATAGGATTTCTCCTATCTCTCATTCCTGTCTCAGAACTTTCCTGTAACAGGCTGTGCGATAAAGGGCACTCCCTTGAGAATTATGTTTTCTTCTCTCGTTTCAGATGGACCCAACCTTACAGCTTTCTCTGCTTGTTTCCAGCAACCACAAGCTCTCTGGGAAAGAAAGTACTGTAATTTTTCCATCTCTTATTTCTTAGCTTCTAGGTAGTCTGCAATCGCAGCTACGTCCTTGTCTCCACGACCAGAGACATTGATGATGATAATGTCATCTTTACTTAGTTTCGGTGCACGTTTAACCGCTTCTGCGATGGCGTGCGAACTTTCAATCGCTGGGATAATCCCTTCTGTCTTACTAAGAAGGAGCAAGGCTTGAACAGCTTCTTCGTCTGTCGCTGCCACATATTCCACGCGACCTGAATCTTTAAAGTAGGCGTGTTCTGGGCCAACCCCTGGATAGTCCAAACCAGCTGAGATAGAGTAAACTGGGGCCAGCTCTCCATCTTCCTTAAAGACTGCATAGGTCTTCATACCGTCGACAATTCCGATACTACCTTTTGTCATAGTAGCTGCGTGCTTGTCTGTATCCAGTCCGTGACCGGCAGCTTCTACTCCTACCAATTTGACTTCTTCATCAGCCACATACTGTGAAAAAGCACCGATAGCATTAGAACCACCACCTACACAGGCAATGACGTAGTCTGGTAAACGGCCTTCTTTTTCTAAGATTTGACGACGAGATTCTTCACTGATGACCTTTTGGAATTCATGAACAATTGTAGGATAAGGATGAGGTCCTACAGCAGATCCCAAAACGTAGAAGGCTTCAAGGTCATTCATCCATGCTCCAAAGGCTGCATCAACCGCATCCTTAAGAGTTCGTGTCCCCGTTTCAACTGCGTGAACAGTCGCTCCCATCATCTCCATACGGAAGACATTGAGTCGTTGACGCTCCACATCTTCTGCCCCCATGTAGACATCACAGGCCATACCAAACTTAGCTGCAGCTGCTGCTGTCGCAACACCGTGCTGACCAGCTCCTGTTTCTGCGATCACTCGTTTTTTGCCCATACGTTTGGCAAGAAGAATTTGTCCTAAAACATTGTTGAGCTTGTGAGAACCAAGGTGGTTAAGATCTTCGCGCTTGAGATAAATCTTAGCGCCACCTAAGTGATCTGTCAAACTTTCCGCAAAATAAAGCGGTGTTTCACGACCTGAATAATCCTTCAAGTAATGGCGAAATTCTGCCAAAAACTCTGGATCATCCTTGTATTTGTCAAATGTCATTTCCAACTCATCCAACAAAGCCTGAATCGGCTCCGGTACAAAACTACCACCAAATTGTCCAAAATAACCTTTAGTTGTCATAAATTTTTCCTCTTTCCATATTAATTCGGCTTTTTGTTTGCTTTTAGTAGTAGGCAAGGAGCTGCAGATAGAACTCAAGTTCATCAAAGCGACTTAACGCCCTAATAAAAGATAAACAAAATGACCGAAAGAAAAAAGCCCACACACAGAATCTACTTCCGTGTGAGGGCGTTGGTAACGCGGTGCCACCTCAATTATAAAGGGACTATTCCCCTTTACATCTCTGCCTTGTCTAACAACAAGTTGCACTGTAAGGTGTGCGCACCGAATTTTCATTGTTTCAAATTCATTTTTAAAATCAGCCCACTTTCACTACTTCCAACCACCTGTTCACAATCACCACAGGCTCCCTGAAGATCAAAAATAGTTACTTTTCTGATTTGTTGAGAATATTATATGCTATTGTCCGCTTTTTGTCAAGATTTTTTATTATTTTTTTCCAGAACCGAGGATTTCTTCAGAAATTCTCACTAAAGTCTGAACGATGTAATCAACTTCTTCATCGCTTAATTTTGTATGAAGAGGAAGCGTAATTTCATTTTCAAAGAAGGCATAGGCTCTTGGATAATCTGCCATATCAAAACCAAGATTCTTATAGGCTGTCAAGAGTGGAAGCGGTTTGTAGTGAACGTTACTTGCAATTCCAGCTTTGGCCAATTCTTGGATGATGAGGTTGCGTTCTTCTAAACTTGCTCCTTCTACATGGGTGATATAGAGGTGGCGTGAAGATTCGACACTATCAGTCTTGTGTGCCAGTGGGTGAATACGAGTACCCGCAAAACCACGATCATAACGGTCCACGATTTCCTTACGACGTTGTAGCAAACTTGGGTAACGATCCAATTGTACTAGACCAAGGGAAGCCATAATATCTGTCATGTTGCACTTGTAGGCAGGGGTTACGATATCGTATTCCCATGAGCCCAGTTGCATCTTGGCAAGAGCATCTTTGGTTTGACCATGAAGGGAAAGGATTTGGAATTCCTTGTACATTTCTTCGTCGTCAATCGCTGGATTGGCTTTCCAAGTCGCACTTCCTCCCTCAGCTGTTGTAAAGTTCTTAACAGCATGGAAAGAGAAGGAAGTGAAGTCAGCGATAGAACCAGCTGGTTGTCCTTTGTAAGTAGATCCCAAAGCATGGGCACTATCAGAGACAATTACGATACGGTTAAAGGCTTTTTGCCACTTGCTAGCAGCTGTAAAGAGGTCCCGTTTCTTCTCCACCACTTGGAGCAAACGATCATAGTCGCAAACAATCCCTGCAAGCTCAACCGGAATAATCACCTTAGTCTTTTCAGTGATGGCTTGCTCAAGCAAGTCATAGTCCATCTCAAACGTATCTGCTTGAATATCCACCATGACAGGTGTCGCTCCTACGTGTGTGATAACACTACATGAAGCTGTATAAGTCATAGCTGGAACGATGACTTCATCCCCAGGTCCCACTTCCAAAACACGCAAAATCAACTCAAGAGCGGCTGTCGCAGAGTTGAGGCAGACAGTCTTAGGTGTCTGTGTGTATTGAGACAAGCGGCGCTCCAGTTCTTTTGTCTTCGGACCTGTTGTGATCCAACCAGAACGAAGGGTATCCGCTACTTCAGCAATTTCAGCTTCGGTAATATCGGGAGGTGAAAATGGAATATTGTAATTTGGCATTGATTTGCTCCTTTTATCTGTACTCATTTTCTCATGACTACTTTATTTTAGTACTTCAAACACGGTTTGAAACATGATTTTGATGTCTCCAAGGAAACTAAACTCTCGGAGATAGGCGAGATTATAGCGCATCTTTTCAGGAAGGACATGTTCGACATAGGCCTGGTCAACCGACAGACCTTTCTCTGTCATCTGACTGATGATGGTGTCCTCATCCTTGTAGTTGATACTGGCTGGAGAGGTGATTCCTGCTGGCAAGAGCAAGGTCGCCATCATTTCAGGACTATACTGCTCTGTGTAACGTGGCACTTCAGGACGGGTCCCTACAAAGGACATTTCGCCTTTAAGGACATTGACCAGCTGAGGTAGTTCGTCCAAACGCACACGGCGGATGAAATTTCCAACCTTGGTAATGCGACTATCGTTAGCAGAAGTCACCAGACTTCCTTTTTTATCCGCATCCGTTACCATAGTACGGAACTTCCAAATCTTGAACCGACGATTATACTGGGTCACGCGCTCTTGCTTGTAAATGACAGGTCCCTTGCTATCCAACTTGATCCAAATGCTCAAGACAAGAAAGACGGGAGAGGTCAAAAGTAGCAAAAACAGGGCCAGAACCCAGTCCAGGCAACGCTTGAAAACCAGCGAACCTTTCCTTTTAGAGACAAGCTGGTAGTAAGACTTAACCTCGCTTGATTGCATTTCCACGGGTAGGTCTTCCCATTTCAGCATGCTGTTTCTCCTTTGTTTTTATTATACTATTTGTCAACATTTTTCATTATACCACAAAATGGAAAAGGCGGTGCAAGAAATCTGTGATTTGAAGAATTTCCTTCTGGTGCTCAATGAAAATCAAAGTACAGCTTTGAGGTTGCAGATAAAGCTGACATGGTTTGAAGAGATTTTCAAAGAGTATTAGGACATGGCCCCAGCCTGCAAGCTATACATTTTGTGATAGGTTCCTCCCAAGGCCAAGAGTTCCTCATGGGTTCCACTCTCGATGATACGCCCCTTGTCCAAGACGTAGATGCAGTTGGCGTCTTGGATGGTCGAAAGGCGATGAGCAATAGCAATGGTCGTCCGACCCTGTCTCATCTTAGCTAGGGAATCTTGAACCAAACTTTCTGTTTCAGAGTCAATATTGGCTGTCGCTTCATCCAAAATCAGGATTTTAGGCTGACTGGCGACAGTTCTAGCAAAGGCAAGAAGCTGGCGTTGGCCAGTAGAAAAGCTCGAACCACGCTCAGAAACAGGTGCATCATAACCCTGCGGAAGGTCCTGAATAAAGGAATCTGCATCGACAAAGGCAGCTGCAGCCTGGACCTGATCATCACTAAGATCTTGGTACATGGCGATATTGGACTTGATAGTCCCGTGATAGAGGAAGGGATCCTGTAAGACCAAACCGATGTTTTTTCTCAGCTCTTCCTGACTGTAGTTCCTGATATCCACATCATCCAAGAGAACGTGGCCTGACTGAAATTCATAAAAACGCATGAGGACATTGATAATCGAAGATTTCCCCGAACCTGTATGACCTACAAAGGCAATGGTTTCGCCCTTGTTAACTGAAAAGGAAATATCATCCAGAATCGGATGTTTGCCATCATATGAGAAACACACATGTTCAAAACGGATATTGCCTTCTTGGACTTTGGCTGGTCCATCTTCTTGAAGAGGCTCATAGGTCGTTTCGTCAATCAAGGCAAAGACACGGCCTGCAGACACCATGGACGTTTGAAGGGTTGAAAAGTTTTGCGTCACCTCAATCAAGGGATCAAAAAGGCGGTTGATATACTGGATGAAGGCATACATGGTTCCGGCCGTTATCCCGATAGAAAGACCACGGTAACCAAAGTAAGCCATCAAAACGGCATATCCTAGCAGTTTCAGCAAACTCATGGCAGGGCGCAAGAAGAGGGCATCCAAGGCTACAGAACGGTTGGCATAGGCCAAGTGTTCTTGGTTGATTTCATCAAATTCTGCCTGCAGGCGCTTCTCTTGATTAAAGGCCTGGATAATCCTGATTCCCTCGATATTCTCTGCCAACTTACTATTGATATCTGACAAGAGACTTCTGGTTTTTTCGATGATTTTCACTGACTTTTTCCGATAGAGATTGACCAAAAGGAAAATCAAGGGAAGAAAGAGCAGGACTAAAGCTGTCAAACGAAAATCCAGAACCAACATGGTATAAAGGGTTGTCAGAAAGATGAAAACTGCTGAAATAAAGCTGGATAAAATCCCTGAAAACATATCACTGATGGTCTCGGTATCATTGGTCAAACGAGAAACGATGGAGCCTGCTGGCGTCTTGTCAAAATAAGACATGCCAAGTTTCTCCATATTGGCAAAGGCATCCCGACGAATATCTCTTACAATACTATAAGACACCCGCGCAAAGAGAAGATTTCCGACATACTGGACCAGAGTTTGTAGGAGATAAAGACCATAGTAGACCAGCAAAACGGCCACAGCAATTTGGTTAAGATTGCTGAGATACTGGTCGATAAAGTGGGAGGCCACAAGGGGAATGACACTTTTAATGACCGTCGTCGCGAGGAGAAAACTGAGTGCCAAAAAGGTCAGGAGTCCATAAGGCTTGAGATAGGACATCAAGCGCTTCAATACAGTCCATTGTTCTTGTTTATTCTGCATCTTCTTCTCCTTTCATTTCCAACTGCTGAGACTGGTAGGTTTGGGCATACCAGCCATCTAAAGCTAGCAAGTCATCGTGCGTGCCCCGTTCGATAATTCGGCCATTTTGCAGGACTAAAATCAAATCTGCATGGACAACTGCACTGAGGCGATGGGCTGTGATAATGGTTGTCTTATCCTTCCGCGTCTCCTTGAGATTGTCAATAATCGCATACTCCGTCTTAGCATCCACGGCTGATAAGGAATCATCTAGAATCAAGATATCAGGGTCTAGAATCATAGCCCGACTCATTGCCAGACGCTGCTTTTGCCCACCAGATAGACTGACCCCTTTTTCACCGATAACTGTATCAAATCCCTGAGGCATGTCTACAATATCTTGGTAAACTTGAGCTAGTTTAGTCGCTTCCTCGACCGCTGAAAGGGGCAAATTAGGATTGCCGAAGCGGATATTGTCTAAGATAGAGGTCGCAAAGAGGAACTGGTCCTGAGGGACATATCCCATAAGACTGCGAAGGTCTGTCAGACGATAATCCCGAATATCGTGACCGTTTAGATAAATAGCTCCCTTATCCACATCGTATTCACGCAAGAGGAGCTTAATCAAGGACGTTTTCCCAGAGCCTGTCTGTCCAACCAAGCCCAGAGTTTGCCCTTTTTCTAAACTAAAGTGAATATCCGTCAGTGTCTCCTCATTTTCAAAGGCAAAGCTGTCAATGGCATACTCCAAGCGCCCTTTTTCAATACCATCTAAAGGAAACTCAGGGTCTTTTACAGGTGATTCCTGAGACAAAAGATCCTCAATCCGTTGGTAAGAAACCTTCCCTCGCTGAGTAATATTAAAGAGAAAGCCAATGGCCATAAGAGGCCAAACCAACATATCTAAGTAGCTGATAAAGGTAACCAGATTCCCAACGGTGATTTGCCCTTTCTGAACCATCAAAGAGCCGACCAAAAGAGTTAAGACATAGGACGAGCCAACAAACAAGAGAACCATGGGGTCAAAGAGACTATCGTATTTCATGGTTTGGAGATTCTTTTGGAAGGTCAATTCATTGACTGCTTGAAAGGACTCAAGCTCATCCGCCTGATAACCGAAAGACTTGGTCACTTTAATACCTGATACAGACTCCTGCACCTTGTTATTGAGTTCAGAGAAAGCAGCCTGTGATTCGCCAAAAGCCTTGTGGGTCTTTCTCCCTAGACGACTGGTCGCATAAGCCATGAAAGGCAGGGGCAGAATGGCAACCAAGGTCATCTGCCATGAGATGCTAAAAAGCATGGTCAGCAAAGTCACCAGTGCCGTGATGGAAGCATCCACCGCAGACATAACACCACCACCTGCTAAACGGGTTAAGGCGTTGATATCATTGGTGGCATGTGCCATCAGATCCCCCGTCCGATAGGTCTGATAAAAGGCTGGCGACATTTTTGTGAAATGCTCAAACAAGCGAGATCGCATAATCTGCCCCAGACGGTAGGAGGTGCCAAGGATATACATGCGCCAAACATAGCGTAGATAGTACATACCCAAAGCTGCAAGAAGCAGATAAAGGAGGTTCAAAAGCAGGTTCTGCTGGCTTAATTGTCCCCCAGTGATGGCGTCAATCACCCGCCCCATAACCATGGGGGGAATAAGATTAAGGACGGAAACCAAGACCAGGGCCACAATTCCGACTAGATAACGGCGCTTTTCTAATTTGAAAAACCACCAGAGTTTTTGAATAATGGACATAAAATCCCTTTCTGATTGCAAATGGAAACCTGAGGCAAGGACCTCAGGTTTTTCTTATTCATAGGTTACGACTGTTACGACACCCTTGTCGTACTCAGCGATAAAGATATTGGCCACATTGTCATATCCTTGTTTGCTGAGGTTATCAAGCAGCCACTCTTCGCTACGACCAATCGATTCCAAAACATCAACTTGGATCACACCGTCAGTCACAACTGGATACTTAGGATTTTCATCTCCTATTTGGACCACGATGAGTTGGCCATTTTGCTCCTGCACAGCGCATTTGACCTGTTTCATCTGGAAAATCCCTTGGCTACGAAGTTTGAGAGCAACTTCTGCTGCAGACAAACCAACTGAACGACAGGCTTCTGGGTCAATCTGCCCATTTTTGATAAGGAGAGTTGGTTTTCCATCAATCAAGCGTTTGACAAAACGAACATTGTTATTGAGCCACTTGAGGGTCAAGACCAAAATCGTCCACATCATCAAAATCACTGCGTACTGCAGAATGCTGATTGAACTATTGTAAATCACCCCACCGATGATACCACCAAGAACATAGTTCTGAATTTGGTCTATTGCTGAGTTAGGCGCTAGGTTGCCCTTTCCTGTCACATTAATCACGAAAACCAGAGAAAAGAGTCCCAAGGCTAGTTTGATTAAAATTTCGATATAATTGAGTGTCATTTGTTCACCTCCACCAGTTCAATTGCATCTGTTTTATACAATTCGACTTTCTCTAAGAGATACTTGTCTGGCTCACTTCCGTTTAGGGCACGATAATAGCGATCTCCCACCTTGAGGAGTGCTCCATCCGTGTCTGCAGAAGTATTGACATAAACTTCCGACTTGTCAACTCCCAAATCTTTGGAAACAAGCTCGATGAAATGAAGTGAAGCCTGAAATTTATTGTTAGAAACTTGATTGTTTTGATAAGTCGTGATGCTGACCAAAAGGAGAGCTAATAAGGTTAAGGCTGAAATCATGACCAACTCACGAAATTTGGTCCCCTTTTTATCATGATAAGCCTTGAAGGCCAAAAATCCTGTCACAGCTAATAAAACAATCCCTAAACCAAGCATGATGCCATTTTGCTGACCGATTTGGCTGAGGACATAGTCATAAGAATAGAATTTCATGTATTTTCACTCCCTTTCATAAAATCATTCTTAATTATAAACGAAAGAGGGTGATTTTTCAAACCATACGTTGGGGAAATGCGCCTTTTTTTGGTATAATAAAATCTATAATCTGAATGAAAAAGGTAACTTTATGAAACTCATCTCATGGAATATTGATTCCCTCAATGCTGCCCTAACTAGTGACTCAACTCGTGCCAAATTGTCCCAAGAAGTACTACAAACCTTGGTCGCTGAAAATGCTGATATCATCGCTATCCAAGAAACCAAGCTTTCTGCCAAGGGTCCTACAAAAAAACATCTGGAAGTTCTCGAAGAACTCTTTCCAGGGTATGAAAATACTTGGCGTTCTTCCCAAGAACCTGCCCGCAAAGGCTATGCTGGAACCATGTTCCTCTATAAAAAAGAGCTGACACCAACCATAACTTTCCCAGAAATCGGCGCTCCATCAACCATGGATGTCGAAGGTCGCATCATTACGCTGGAATTTGACGACTTCTTCGTCACTCAGGTCTATACACCTAATGCTGGTGATGGACTCAAACGCTTGGATGATCGTCAAGTCTGGGACGCTAAATACGCTGAATACTTGGCAACACTAGATCAACAAAAACCAGTCCTTGCGACGGGTGACTACAACGTAGCCCACAAGGAAATCGACCTTGCAAATCCTGCCAGCAATCACCGTTCACCTGGATTTACAGACGAGGAACGTGCTGGGTTTACCAACCTTTTGGCAACTGGATTTACCGACACCTTCCGCCACATTCACGGTGATGTCCCTGAGCGTTACACGTGGTGGGCACAGCGCAGCAAGACTTCTAAAATCAACAATACAGGCTGGAGAATCGACTACTGGCTCACTAGCAACCGCGTGGCTGACAAGGTGACCAAGTCTGACATGATTAACTCAGGTGCTCGTCAAGACCACACGCCGATTGTCATGGAGATTGAACTCTAAGGAGAAAACAAATGGACTATCAAGCTGTCATTCCTGAATTTGTAGTATCTGACCTCGAAAAGTCACGCCACTTCTACTGCGACTTGCTGGGATTTTCTATCGAATACGAGCGTCCAGAGGAGAAATTTCTCTTCCTCTCGCTTGAAGACTGCCAACTTATGCTAGAAGAAGGCAGCACAGAAGAATTAGCCCAACTAACCTATCCTTTCGGGCGCGGTGTCAATATTTCCTTTGGCATTGAAGATGTCCCTCAGCTCCACCAAAAACTGCTGGAAGCTGACTATCCTATCCATCGTCCGCTGACCAAGAGAACATTTCGTGTTGGGGATCATTACATCTATCCTCATGAATTTGCAGTCTTGGATCCCGATGGCTATTTTTTAAGATTTAGCGAATAGAAGAACAAAAGGCTACAATACTTTCTAGCGTTGCAGCCTTTTATTCGTTCGCTTTTATGATCTATTTACTAACAAAATATTTGATTTATAAAGTTAATTGGTGTAAAATAAAAACATTGGCAGCAGCCTGTTTAAAATTGAATATCATTTTACTTGTTTATGTCGTGAATTGGCACGACGTTTCTACAAGGTGCCGGAACACCTAACAATGAGTATGTCAGCTGAAGGTATGGTTTTGGCCATACCTATTTTGAGGACTTACTTAGGGGATTAAGTAGGTCCTTTTTCTATTACATAGTAGAAACTCTAGACAAGCAAATGAAGCATCTTTTAGACTTTAGGAGGTCTTATGAAATTATTAGAAGAGCGCATCCTCGAGGATGGGCATATCTTGGGTGATAATATCCTCAAGGTGGATTCCTTTCTAACCCACCAAGTTGACTTTAGCTTGATGCGAGAGATTGGTAAGGTATTTGCGGACAAATTCGCTGCTGCTGGCATTACCAAGGTTGTAACGATTGAAGCGTCAGGCATTGCACCAGCTATTTTTACAGCTGAAGCCTTAAACGTTCCCATGATTTTCGCCAAGAAAGCTAAAAACATCACCATGAACGAAGGTATCTTAACCGCCCAAGTCTACTCCTTTACCAAGCAGGTGACCAGCACCGTTTCTATCGCTGGAAAATTCCTCTCACCAGAGGACAAGGTCTTGATTATCGATGATTTCCTTGCTAATGGCCAAGCTGCCAAAGGCTTGATCCAAATCATCGAACAAGCTGGAGCAAAAGTTGAAGCGATTGGTATTGTTATCGAAAAATCCTTCCAGGATGGTCGTGATTTGCTCGAGAAAGCTGGCTATCCAGTCCTATCACTGGCTCGCTTGGATCGTTTCGAAAATGGTCAGGTCGTATTTAAGGAGGCAGATCTCTAATGCAAAAACAAGAAAAACACTCGCAAGCAGCCGTTCTTGGCTTGCAGCACTTACTAGCCATGTACTCAGGTTCTATCCTGGTTCCTATCATGATTGCGACAGCTCTTGGCTATTCAGCTGAGCAGTTGACCTACCTAATCTCCACAGATATCTTCATGTGTGGGGTGGCCACCTTCCTTCAACTCCAACTCAACAAATACTTTGGGATTGGACTACCAGTCGTTCTCGGGGTTGCCTTCCAGTCGGTTGCTCCTTTGATTATGATTGGGCAAAGCCACGGTAGCGGTGCTATGTTTGGTGCCCTTATCGTTTCAGGGATTTATGTGGTTCTGATTTCAGGCATTTTCTCAAAAGTAGCCAATCTTTTCCCATCTATCGTAACGGGCTCTGTCATTACTACGATTGGTTTAACCTTAATTCCTGTCGCTATCGGAAATATGGGAAATAATGTCCCAGAGCCAACTGGTCAAAGTCTCTTGCTTGCAGCCATCACTGTTCTAATTATCCTCTTGATCAACATCTTTACCAAAGGATTTATCAAGTCTATCTCTATTTTGATTGGTCTAGTTGTTGGTACCGCCATTGCTGCTACCATGGGCTTGGTTGATTTCTCCCCTGTTGCAGCAGCACCACTTGTCCATGTCCCAACTCCACTCTACTTTGGAATGCCAACCTTTGAAATCTCCTCTATTGTCATGATGTGTATCATCGCAACGGTTTCTATGGTTGAGTCGACTGGTGTTTACCTAGCCTTGTCTGATATCACCAATGACCCAATCGACAGCACGCGCCTGCGCAACGGTTACCGTGCAGAAGGTCTGGCCGTACTTCTCGGAGGAATCTTTAACACCTTCCCTTACACAGGATTTTCACAAAACGTTGGGTTGGTTAAATTGTCAGGTATCAAGACCCGCCTGCCAATCTACTACGCAGCTGGTTTCCTTGTCCTCCTTGGACTCCTTCCTAAGTTTGGAGCCCTAGCTCAAATCATTCCGAGCCCTGTTCTTGGAGGGGCCATGCTGGTGATGTTTGGTTTTGTTTCCCTTCAAGGGATGCAAATCCTCGCCCGTGTTGACTTTGCTAACAATGAACACAACTTCCTTATCGCAGCTGTCTCAATCGCTGCAGGTGTAGGTCTGAATAACAGCAATCTCTTCGTCAGCATGCCAACAGCCTTCCAAATGTTCTTCTCAAACGGAATCGTCGTAGCCAGCTTACTGGCCATTGTCCTCAATGCAGTATTAAACCGGAAAAAGAAATAAGAAAAAGAGGTGCGAGCCTCTTTTTTGTTTCTCTATATCCTTACCTGTCTTTTTTCAGACCGCTGGCCTGTGACAAACATGGTAAAGGTTGCTTTGCAGACATTTCTGCCTTCTTGATTGGTGATATCCACATCCACGACACAGGTTGTGCGTCCATGATGGACACATTCTCCTTTAATGGTCAACACGTCGTCGAGTTTTCCTGCCTTGAGGTAGTTGATAGAGGACTGGAGCGTCACTCCATCAAGCCCCAGCGAGATAACCACCAAACCACTAATCTGGTCACAAAGGGTGAAGAGATAGCCACCATGGGCATTGCTATAGTAGTTGAGCGACGAGTCCACCACTTTGGTCGTCACCACAACATGACCATCTCTCATTTTTTCAATTTCGTAATTTTCAAAGGCAGATATAGCATCAAAATGAAAATCTTTCATCGTTTCCTCCTGATAGTTCAAACGACACTATGATACTACTTTTTATAGGACTGTGCAAGGAGAAAGCTCCTAGTCTGGCAAAATTCCGACCTGCTCAACAAAACGCATAAAAGCTGCCTGTCCTTGTTCCGTCTGCTTGTAAACTCCTGCATCCTCCAAAACACGTGCAAAAATAGCACCCACAGAGTCCTTGACGATTTCAAGGGCTTTTTCTTTATCTGCTAGGTCCGGATGTTGGGCTTTGAGCTGGTCTGCCCATTCTTGATGATAGTCGGCAACTATATCATCATCTCCCACAAGATAGCTAGCAACCTGTTCCACTTCTGCTTTCAAACGTGGCGGCAGGATAGCCAAACCCATGACCTCAATCAAGCCGATATTTTCCTTCTTGATATGTTGGACATCCTTGTGGGGATGATAGATGCCATCAGGATGTTCTGGCGATGTCTGATTGTCCCGCAAGACCAAGTCCAACTCAAACTGTCCATCGCGTTTACGAGCAATCGGTGTGATGGTGTGATGCGGTGTCCCGTCTGTCTCTGCTAAAATCTGGACTTCAGGGTCTGAATACTGTCGCCATTCCTGTAAAATCTTGTCAGCCAAGTTAATCAAATCCTCCTTGGAATCTGAAGTCAAACGTAGCACTGACATTGGCCACTTAACAATCCCAGCCTTGACCTGCTCAAAACCAGCAAAACAGAAAGTCTTTTGCAAAGGAGCCAATTCCATAGGAAATACGTGACGGCCTCCTTGATAGTGGTCATGAGTTAGAATAGAGCCCCCCACAATTGGCAGGTCGGCATTAGAGCCTGCAAAATAGCCAGGAAACTGCTCTACAATCGCCAGCAGACGCTCAAAACTCTGACGACTAATGGCCATAGGTCGATGCTGACCGTCTAAGAAAATACAGTGCTCATTAAAATAAGCATAGGGCGAATACTGGAAGCCCCACTCCTGACCCGCCATTTCGAAACGGATAATGCGGTGATTGCTGCGAGCTGGGTGGTTGACTCGACCATGGTAGCCTTCATTCTCTAGACAAAGCTGACACTGAGGATAATTGCTAGCTTGCACCAACTTGGCTGCTGCAATCTCTTTCGGATCCTTTTCAGGCTTAGAGAGGTTGATGGTGATCTCAAGTTCTCCGTAGTCAGATGGAACACGATAAGCAATATTCTTAGAAATAGCCTTGAGCTTGATGTAGTCATTTTTCTGGCTGAGCTGGTAAAAATCCCCTATCGCCTGCTCAGGAGAGTGAGCATAGGTTGTCCAAAAGTCACGATTAACCTGACTTGGACAAGGAGTTACCAAGTCCATCAGTTCAGAACCGAGGATTTCACGCGCAGCCTGATTATCCTCAATCGTCTCTAATCGAACCGCTTCCTCGACCAGCTGGTCCTTGAGGTCAATCAATTTATCTAGATCAGTCTCAACTTCCAAAACACCTTCACCCACTCGCGCCAAAACACGATTGGTTAGGTAGATTCGATCCATTTCCTCAAATGAACTTTCAGCAATAACATGTGTTACAAATTTATCTACTAAGGTCACTATAAAGCCTCCTTTTAACTAGTCAAGGACGCGAGTGCCACCTGCAACTTCAGCGATATAGAAGCTAGGAGCATATCCAACGACTTCCTCGTAGTGCTTGCCTACAGCTTCCTTAAAGGACTCAACAGCGTCTTTTCGCACCAAGGCAATGGCACATCCGCCAAATCCTGCCCCTGTCATACGAGCACCAAGAACACCTTCCTGAGCCCAAGCTGTGTGAACAAGAGTATCCAATTCCAAGCCAGTTACTTCATAGTCATGTTCTAGAGAAACGTGAGATGCATTCATCAAGCGACCAAATGTTTCCAAATCACCTGCTTGAAGAGCTGCTTGTGCTTTGAGGGTACGTTGGTTTTCAAGCACAGCATGGCGAGCACGTTTTAAGCGATTTTCATCTTTAATCAGATAGCTGTATTGGTCAAAGGCCCACTCATCCAATTCACCCAAGGTCTGAATATCCAAGGCAACTTGCAATTCTTCGACAGCTTTTTCACACTCAGCACGGCGTTCATTGTACTTAGAGTCCGCCAGTTCACGACGTTTGTTGGTATTCATGATAACAACGACATTGTCCTTCAAATCAAGTGGCACCAAGTCGTATTCTAACGTATTGGTATCCAGGTAAATGGCCCGTTGGTCAGCTCCCATACCGATAGCAAACTGGTCCATAATACCAGAGTTGACTCCGATAAAGTTATTTTCTGTTTGTTTTCCGATTTTAACCAAATCCAAACGGTCTAGTTTTAAACCAAAGAGATGCTCTGCCACAACCCCTGTCAAAAGTTCCAAAGATGCTGATGAAGACAAGCCTGCACCATTTGGGATATTCCCATAAACATAAAAATCAAACCCTTTGTCAATCACATGTCCAGCTTCTTGCAAGAAATGAAGAACCCCTTTTGGATAGTTGGTCCAGCTGTGCTCTTTTTCAAATTTGAGGTCAGCAAGAGGCACTTCGATGATACCCTTGTCCTCAAAGTTGGCCGAGTAGAAACGCAAGACTTGGTCGTCACGCTTGCGAGCCGCTCCATAGGTTCCCAAGGAAATAGCCGCTGGAAAAACGTGCCCACCGTTGTAGTCTGTGTGTTCACCAATCAGATTGATACGACCTGGTGAAAAGAAAGTTTGGTCTGCTTCTTGACCAAAAACGGCAAGAAAGTCTTTGCGAAGGGCTTCAGCAGTAAGATGTTGTGTCATATGATTTCTCCTTTGACTGTCCGTTAAGTCATACTCTTCGAAAATCAAATTCAAACCACGTCAGCTTCACCTTGCCGTACTAAAGTACAGCCTGCGGCTAGCTTCCTAGTTTGCTTTTTGATTTTCATTGAGTATCATCTTAACGTGTAATCGTTTTCTTCTATTGTATCCAAGGCATTTGCCAAGGTCAATCCTTTTTACTAAACTTTTACTAAACTATCAGTAAAAAGCAGAAAAATATGATATACTAACCTAAAAGGAGGAGGATTTATGGCTACCTTAAAAGACATTGCACAGCTAGCTTCTGTCTCTATCGCGACCGTATCCCGTGTCCTCAATCGCGACCAGAGTCTATCTGTCACAGAAGAAACCAGACACCGTATTTTAACTGTCGCTGAAGAACTGGGCTATACCAAGCACCTCAAGACAGGCGAATCCCACAAACCCAAGCAAAAGATTGCCATTATCCAATGGGTCAGCGAGCAGGGGGAGCTGGACGACCTCTACTATTATCAGATTCGTCTCGGTATTGAAAAAAGAGCTCAAGAGTTGGACTATGATATCTTGCGCTATTTTAATGACCATCCTTTTACACTGAGCGAGGAAGTGATTGGCATTCTCTGCATAGGAAAATTTAGCCGTGCTCAGATTGCTGCCTTTGAAGAATACCAAAAACCTTTAGTCTTTATAGACAGTGATACCTTATCACTAGGTCATACCTGTATTATTACTGACTTTTACACTGCTGTGAAACAAGTTGTAGACCATTTCCTCAGTCAGGGACTGGATCGGATTGGCATTCTCACAGGTCTTGAGGAAACAACCGACCAGGAAGAAATTATCCAGGATAAGCGGCTAGAGAATTTCAAAGACATTACCCAAGCAAATGGAATCTACCATGGAGAACTGGTCTTTCAGGGGAGCTTTACTGCCCAGTCTGGATATGACTTGATGAAGGAGGCCATTCACAAGCTAGGAGACCAACTCCCACCAGCCTTTTTCGCTGCCAGCGATAGTTTAGCCATCGGCGCCCTCCGTGCCCTTCAAGAAGCTGGAATTAGCCTACCAGACCGCGTCAGCCTCATTTCTTTTAACGATACTAGCCTGACCAAGCAGGTCTATCCTCCTCTTTCTAGCATTACCGTCTATACCGAGGAAATGGGCCGAGCAGGGATGGATATTCTTAACAAGGAAGTCCTCCACGGTCGCAAAATACCTAGCCTGACCATGCTGGGAACTAGACTGACTTTGAGAGAGAGTACGAGGAGTGAATAGGATAACAAAACGACCTCTTGCGAGGTCGTTTTTCTAATGATGATGCCCATGCTTCTGCTCTATGGTTCTCACCTTCCGCCTATGTTGCGCATGATTGCTTTGACTGCTATCCACTTCAATAGTGATATTCTGCACGCCTCTTTCTTCTAAAAATTGACGCACTGCTTCTTTAGTTTCCATCATCTGCTCCCAGTCCTCGATACAGAGGTGAACAATGGCGTCATTTTCCAGACCATCCATGGACCAAATACTGAGTTGATTTACACTTTTAACATTAGTTAGCCTTGCTAACTCTTTCTCTAGCTTAGCAGTCTCGATACCTTCAGGCACAGCATCTAAGAAAATCTTAAGGGTAGACCAAAAGCGAGGAATGGCTTTCGACAGAATAAAGATAGAAATAACCAGCGATAAGAGTGGATCGAGGATATACCAATCTGTAAATCGGAGGATAATCGCCATTAGAATGACAGCCAGCCAACCAAGGGTGTCTTCCAAAAAATGCAAGCTAAGAATAGACTCGTTCTTTGTCTTTCCTTTACGAACTACCAGACTTGCTAGCACATTGATAGCTACTGCAATGATTCCCAGCCAGAGGATACCTTTCTCATTAACGGGTTGCGGATGAGCAATCTTCGTGATATTTTCCAAAATCACTAGGACAGACCCTATCATAAGAATCACAGCCGTTAACATGGCCCCTAAAAGACTAAAACGTTTGTAACCCAAGGTGTACTGTCTATCTTCTTCACGATTGGAGATTGTTTCTAAAAGGGCAGAGAGTCCAATGGCCATAGCATCTCCCAAGTCATGAACAGAATCAGCAAGAACTGCACTCGAACCAAAGATTCCTCCTGCGATAAACTCAACAATCGCATAGCTTAAATTTAAGAAAAAAGCTAACCAGATAGATGTTTTAGAACTCATTTCTCTCCCTCCTTTGGTATAATGGGTATATACATACTTCTTTCATTTGTATTATCTAATAAAATCCAAAGAAAGGATAGAAGCAAACTGTCAGTCCTGTTCAGTTCTGAACAGTTTGTCTCAAGTGTCTATATGCCAAAAAGAGACCGTCGAGTCAGCAAGACGAAAAAAGCCATCTATCAAGCTTTTTTACAACTTTTGAACGATAAGGGCTATGATGCCACTACTGTTCAGGATATCATTGACCTAGCAGATGTTGGACGTTCTACTTTTTACTGTCATTACGAAAGTAAGGAACTCCTTTTAGATGAGCTCTGTCGCTACCTCTTTCATCATCTCTTTGAAAGGGAAGGACACTTTACTACCGAGGACTACCTCGCGCATATCTTTTTACATTTTCAGAAAAACCAGGACCATGTCACCAGTCTCCTTTTTTCCAAAAACGACTACTTCCTCCGCCAACTACACAAGGAACTCGAACACCACGTTTATCCCATGGTGGCGGGTGACTTGCAAGAGGCCTACCCAAACATTCCAGCCTCCTACCTCCAGCATTTTGTTGTGACGAACTTTATCGAGACTCTAACTTGGTGGCTAAAAAAAGGAAAATCTTATACCGAAGAGCAAGTGGTGAGATTTTACCTTGATGTAATGGAGATGACCTCTACAACTCCACTTGATAACTAAGCCTGTAACTCAGAAAGGAACCAACTATGTTAACTTCGATGATTCTAGGAATACTAACAATTGTACTAGCTCTCGCCTTCTCATTGCTTCACCTTGCTGCTGCTTTTTCAGCCATGAAACAAAAGAACTACAGTCTAGGAAATAAGTGCATCTTGGTCGGCAGTTGCCTCACTTCTCTGGCTCTAGCCATCTTTTACTTCGTCCCAGTTGCGACCATTCTTCTATGGATTGTGGGCTCGAGTATCGTCTGCTATGGAGCCTACTGGAACGGCCAACAGAAAGAAAAACAACATATCTCGCACCACATCGTTCGTATAACGACCGCTATTATCATTACGGTATTATTCATTTTGCTCTAACACAAAAAAGGATCATCTGATCCTTTTTTACTTTTTTAAGAGCTTTTTGCTGCCTTGCTCCACTGATACCACCCAACTAGACTATTGATGAGATAAATTAGGTATTTCCCTTGGATTTGCAGGCTTTCTCCCCACTAGAGATAGATTGAAAAGACATTGGTAGCTGCCCAGAATATCCATTGTTCACGGTAAACAGCTGTCATGAGGATTTGCCCAACCCCATTGGTCGCATCGGTGATGGAATCGCGATAAGGACGATTGGCTCCGATAGACTGATAAATGAACCCAAAGGCCAACCACCAAATAACACTAATAGAAAGATACTTTGTCCAACCCTTGCCGTCTAGTTTACGTGCGACAAACTCTTGTTGTTCTTTCTTAAACTGGGCTTGATAAATCCAAACCAAGAGACCAATTGGCTGCATAATTGTAAAATAGAGAGTTGTTAAAACCTCACCATAGAAGCCTTTTTGAAGGGCAAGCACCAGATAAATGATGGAATTAATCAAACCAAATAGGTAGTTACTAGCACGACCTTCGGCTTCTCAAAGAGCAGAAAAAAGGTTAGTAAGGCTTGAGAGATGAATCATTTTAAAGGTAAACAATTCCAACAAGACGTCATCATTATCGCTGTTGGTTATTACCTACGTTACAATCTGAGCTATCGTGAAGTTCAGGAATTGCTTTATGACCGTGGAATAAATGTTTGTCACACTACGATTTATCGGTGGGTTCAAGAATACAGTAAAAGCCTCTATCATCTCTGGAAAAAGAAAAATAAACAGTCCTTCTATTCGTGGAAAATGGATGAAACCTATATCAAAATTAAGGGGAGTTGGCATTATCTCTATCGAGCGATTGATGCGGACGGTTTAATATTGGATATCTGGTTACGAAAGAAACGTCAAGCAGACGATAACAGCTATAAGTTAGAAGATACCGCCTATCAAGAAGATAAAGCACGCAAAGCAGAAACCGAAGATAAGCTAGCTATTGAAGCAATGAAAAGCAAGTACACCACGCTATTGCTAGAAAATATGTTGCTAAGTCCGTTTGAAATGCAAGATACAAAAATCATGGCAGGATTGCAAGTCCATGTTTACCACCTCTATGACGAACTGAAAGAATTAAGAGGGCTAAATAGTGTTAAAGACCACTTATCTTATGTTGCCAGCAGACGTGAAGAATATTCTAAGCATAATGTCGCACGCTACCTCAAAAAAGCCATTGAACAATATCTACCAACGGTTAAAAGACAGGACTTAAACCATGAGTGAAGACTTAAAAACGATCAAAGAGCTGGCGGATGAGTTGAGTGTTACAAAACAAAATATTCAATATCACTACCAAAGGTTACCAAAAGAATTACAGCTTAAAAGTTCCAATGGGTCTAATCTAATAAATTCTAAAGCAGAAAAAATAATTTTAGGTAAAGTAGAAAGTAGTAGCAAATCAAATACCAAAGACCAACAAATAGAAAAACTAACTAATTTGTTAGACCAGTAACAACGATTAGCCTTGCAAGATAAAAAGTTGCTAGAAGAATACAAGGCGGAAAATGATAACTTAAAAGCCCTCAAAATGCCCTCACAGGAAACAGAATTCAAACACTTAGACAATCAATATAAAGATGAAGTGAACGCTCTTAAAGAGAAGTTGGAAAATTTACAGGAACAAATCAAAGATCAAAAAAGGATAGAAAAACAAGAAAAACCAATAAAATGGTGGGGACTATGGCGAAAATAGATGATTCAGTTAAAAAGAAAGTTCCAGAATTGCGATTTAAAGGATTCACGGATGAATGGGAACAGCGTAAGTTGGGAGACGAAGTTCGAATAGTGATGGGACAGTCTCCTAATTCAGAAAATTATACTGATGATCCTAATGGGCGCTAAAAATGCGAAGACCTATGAAGACCTATTTTGTATTAGTCAAACAAAAAATCCAAAAGAAATGGTATATGATTATGACCATGAAACAAAGTAAAATCAAACCGAGTGATCTGAGAAAGCACCCGATGATCATGAAACGTTATTAAACACAAAAGTCACCCATGTGAGTTCTTGCCAGAAGCTGAAGTTAATCCTTCAACCTGGAAAACCCGCAGAGGTGACTTTTTCTATACATCTCGATTTTTCTGGCAATAATCATTAACCGATAAATATGTCTGTGAATCACCCAGCGACTCCGCTATGTCCATAATCCGCGGTGGTAGTAATCCCACTCGCTGGACAAGTTCGTGATTGCTGAACAATTCCCGTGGACTGCCGGCGAAGCCAAACTTCCCGTGTTCCATAACATACACCGACTCAAACTCGGCGGCGACCCAATCCATGTCATGGGTGATGGTCACAACTTGGTGGCCCGAATCAGCCAACTGATGGAAAATTGCGGTCAACTTGCGCCGGCTTTCCCAATCAAGCGACATCATCGGCTCATCAAATAAATAAATCGCCGGATCCACTGCCAAAACTGTGGCAACGCTCAACAGCTTGCGTTCCGACAATGACAGGTCATATGGACTTTCAGCTGTTTTATCATCCAAGCCAACTCTTTTTAGAGCCGCTAAAGCCCGCCTCGTAATCGTGTCGTGGTCATCCATGACCTGCGCGACATTCCACTCCACCTCTCGTTGAACGGTCGGGTTGAAAAGCTGATCGTCAGGATTCTGAAAAGTAATCCCAACCTTCAGTAACTTTTCGACTGGTTTAAGATCATTAAAATTTTCTCCATCGATCTTAATCACACCGGTTTGTGGTGTCAGCAAACCCGTCAACAATTTGAAGAGCGTTGATTTGCCGGCACCATTTTGGCCGACAATCGCCACCATCGGATCGGCGAAGTGTTTGTCTTCAACATCCAAGCTAAAGGACCGTTCCGGATAAGTGAACGTCAGGTGGCTCAGTTCAATTGTGGACATAACGAACCTCCTTCAAATCAGCGTAATTCACCGGATACCGGCCATCAGCCAAGTGCCAATCCATTTTTTGAGCAAGTTGCTGGATTGTCGGGGCTGGAATCTGCCAGTCAGCTGCCAAATGATTAAACACCTCACCCGGCCTGCCCTGGGCTACCATTTGACCCTCGTGCAGCACCCACACAACGTCGGCGACTTCGCACAAATCGTCAATTTCACTGGTGACAATGAAGACAGTCGTCTCTTTGACTTGGGCCAGCCATTGGAAAAATTGCCGGCGGCCAAGGGGATCCATCTCACTGGTCGGATCATCCATAATCAAAACAGCCGGATTAGCCACAATCGCCGTGGCAATTGCCAACCGCTGAATCTGACCACCGGAAAGGCTCTCGGGACGCAAATTCAGCTGTTCAATCAGCCCCATTTGCGTGGCAACTTCTTCAACCCGTTTTTGAATCAGTCCTTCAGCCATTCCCTGATTAATCAAGTCAAAGGCGATTTCATCGGCAACCGTGTCTGCCAACCCGCTTAGTTGGCCAGCTGGATTTTGCAGTACAACTCCATTCATGGCATTATAAACAGGCCAATTGTCAGACACTCGCTGGCCAAACATGTGCCAATCGCCCTCAATCTCAGCAGACACAATTTTGGGAATGACCCCTGCCAGCACACGGCACAAAGTCGATTTGCCGGAGTGGCTATTCCCGATAATCCCAACCACCTGGCCGGTATGAACCTCCGCGTTAATCTGACGCAGTTGTGGTTGCTCAGTACCCGGATAACGGGTGGTCAAATTTTCAATTACAATCCGTTTATCTTCGTCCATATCTTCCACCCAATCAATAAAATTGCCAATCCAGTCAGACCAATGTGCAGCGTCCGCGACAGGCGATACACGCGCTGGGAGGTTCTGACAGTCCGGTTGAGATTATCAAAACCTCTCAGTTGGAGAGAAATCGACCGCGTCATCGATTGATCCAAGGTCTTAATCACCAATGGAATTAGAACCGGCAGGACTGACTTTAATTTCTGAATCAACGTTTTTTGCGGATTGGTTCCGCGAACTTTTTGTGCCTGCTGGATTTTCCGCATATTGCGCATCATTTCCGGCAAAATATAACACACCGACATCAGAACGTAGACGGTTTTATAAGACAATCCGGACAGTTCCAAATAGGCCGCGTTTTCTGAAATACTCGTGGTCACCATAAAAAAGCCACTGGTCAAAATAATCACCAATACTCGACAACCCAGAGTGGTGGCGTAAATCAGGCCTTCTTTGTAGAACGACACCCCAAACACAGAAAACAGCACAGTTTGATTCCGACTGTAAAATAACCCTTGGATGATCAGCATGGTGCAAATCAGAAACAGGCTGAATCCCAGCGCCTTAAAGGTGGTAGAACTCAATTTGGAAAATAACAATAGCAGTGTTGCGACAAGAATTAATCCGGCCTGAAGCAATAAATTCATACTGGCAAAGCTCAACAACGTCATGTTCAAGATGAACAAGAGCTTAGTAATCGGATCGATCACCTGGTACCACTTGAGCTTGACCCGTGGCGCTCCAGAAATCAATGTTTTATCAGTCATCATTTATCATCGCTAAAGAAGTGCACCATCCGCTTCGGCAGCTGACGATAGATGAAGAATGCCAGGTAGGCCACGCAGACTTTATCCAAAATATCCAAGACAAACTCATCTATAAATGAGGCCAGCCACACTGGTGCATGATTGGCGACCATTACCGCAAACAATGAGTCACCCCAAGCGATACCGGTCTGACCACCCCAAAAGATGACGTTGAGTGGCGTTGAAATGACAGCTGAAACGATGGCAATAATAATAGCAGAAACAAATACTCGTCGCGCTGACGAGAACCACCCATTGGCGTGCAAAACTCCGACAGCAATCCCAATTCCGATGCTGGTAATCGCATACACGGTTGAAATTGGCGATAAGGTCAGCCCATAGATCACGTTGTTGATGAAACCACTAATGGCACCGGCAACCGGCCCAGCCAACATGCTGGTAAGAAAGGTTCCCAAAGACCCCAGCCAAACGGGCAACTTTAACCCCTCCGCCAAGGCTTTGGCAACATAGTTAATCCCCACGGCAGCGGGAATCAAAGTCATGGTGGCAGCACTTAACCTAAATTTCCACATACTGGTACGATGAATTGGTTCTGTTTTCATAATCTTCTCCTTTTGTTTTTAAAGAGCCGTGTCTGGATAGACTTTCGGACGCAACGCTCTATTATATATCTACTGAACTGTCTATACACAAGATTTCCATCCTTAGTCGACATGAGCTGGAAATCTTTATTTGTTAAGTAGTTCACAACACATTATACACCTATTCTCTGAATAGTCAAGTGTATTTACAGTAAAAATCTAGAAAATCCTGAAAATTTCCTCTTATTTTCCATTTAAAAATGAAAATCTTTATTTCTGGCACTAAAAATGCCCAGACAAGATTGTCTGAGCATTTTCTATATGGTCGTTTAGCAAAGTTGAGTTTAGCATTTTCAAGCTATTTCTTCAACAAACCTTGTTCTTGTAAAAACTCCTTGGCTACTTGTTCTGCTGACTTGCCTTCAACACCGACTTGGTAGTTGAGCTGGCTCATCTGGCTTTCAGTAATTTTACCTGCTAGTTTATTGAGAACTGTCTCCAACTCAGGATGTTTCTTGAGAAGAGCTTCTTTCATGAGTGGCGCTCCTTGATAAGGTGGGAAGAGTTGCTTGTCATCCTCCAAGACCTGCAAATCATAACGTGCCAATTCTGCATCAGTCGAATAGGCATCTGTGATTTGAATATCGCCTGACTGAATTGCCTGATAGCGAAGAGCTGGCTCCATAGTCGCTACATTGAGATTGAGACCATACATTGATTGCAAGCCCTTATTGCCATCTTCTCGGTCATTAAATTCGAGTGTAAAGCCTGCCTTCAACTGCCCTTCCACTTTTTTCAAGTCCGAAATGGTCTTCAAGCCATATTCTTGAGCAATCTTTTTCGGAACAGCTACAGCGTAGGTATTTTGATAAGACATAGGTTTTAGATAGGCCAGATGATCCTGTTTGGCAATGCCATCACGCGCCACCTGATAAACCTGATCTGGCCCATGACCTACCTTGGGTGATGGCTGAAGCAAACTTTCAGTCACCGTACCAGTAAATTCAGGATAGATATCAATGTCCCCTTTTTTCAGAGCTTCATAGAGGAAGCTTGTTTTCCCAAAATTCGGCTTAACAGTCGCAGTCATACTGGTATTTTCTTCAATCAGCAACTTATACATATTTGCCAAAATTTCTGGTTCAGGTCCCAATTTCCCAGCAATCACCAAGTTTTCTTTCTCTTTTTGAGCTAAGAGGGCTGGACTATAAGACAGACCGAGCAATATGGTCACCAAGGCAAAACCAGAGAAAATCGTCCGCAATTTTGCTTTTTCCATCACTTTTAGTAGGAAGTTAAAGGCAATGGCAAGCACTGCTGAAGAAAGGGCCCCAATCAAAATCAGACTGGTATTATTACGGTCAATTCCCAAAAGGATAAAAGAACCCAGTCCCCCTGCCCCAATCAAGGCAGCCAAGGTTGCCGTACCGATAATCAAAACCGCCGCCGTCCGAATACCAGACATTATGACAGGCATGGCAAGTGGAATTTCAAACTTCTTGAGACGCTCCCACCTGGTCATCCCAAAGGCAATCCCAGCCTCTTGCAGACTTGGATCAATTCCCTTTAGCCCAGTGATGGTATTTTGCAAAATTGGGAAAATCGCATAAATCACTAGAGCCGTCAAAGCAGGCAAGGTTCCAATTCCCATCAAGGGGATAAAGAGTCCCAACAAGGCCAGAGACGGGATAGTCTGGAAAATTCCTGCAATCTGCAAGACCCAGTCCGCCAACTTCTCATGATAGCGAAGATAAACAGCCAAGGGAATAGCAATAAAAATAGCTAGTAACAAGGTCAAAAGTGACAACTGCAAATGTTGAGATAGAGCTGTTACCCAATCACTAAAACGCTCCTGAAAAGTTGATATCAAATTAGTCATGAACACTACCTCCAAACAAGTCTGCTACAAAGTCTGTTGCAGGAGCCTTTAAAATGGTCTCGGGATTCGCCACCTGACAAATCTCTCCGTCCTGCAAGACAGCAATACGGTCCGCCAATTTCAAAGCTTCATCCGTATCATGGGTCACAAAAATCGTTGTCATTCCAAACTCTTTATGCAATTCTTTCGTCAGAACCTGCAACTGTTTTCTCGAAATAGCATCCAAGGCTGAAAAGGGCTCATCCATGAGGAGAATCTTAGGCTGACCAATCATAGCACGAACAATACCGACCCGTTGCTGTTCTCCACCAGATAATTCATTAGGTAAACGATGCCCATACTCAGCCACTGGTAAACCAACTTTAGCCAAAAGCTCCTCTGTTTTCTTCGCAATGTCTTCCTTAGTCCAGCCCTTCATCTCCGGAATGAGGGCAATATTTTCCGCAACCGTTAGATTGGGAAACAGAGCAATGGCCTGTAAAACATAACCAGTAGAAAGACGAAGCTCACGCTCATCATAGTCTTTGATGCGCTTACCATCCATGTATATATTTCCATCAGTTGGTTCCAAAAGACGGTTAATCATCTTGATCATGGTCGTCTTACCAGACCCAGAAGGCCCAACTAAAACCATGAACTCCCCATTCTCAATCTGTAAATTGACATCTCTCAAAACATCTTTTTCTGTATAGCGTAGCGCTACATTTTTGTATTCAATCATTCTTTGTCCTCAATTTAAAATTTTCCTCGGTTGGTCAAGTTACCAACCTTTTAATAACTAATTTACCCCACTCTAAACCTCATTTTCCTTCTCTTTCAGATTAGCCAAAATTCTTTCTTGAAAACCTTCAAACTGACGAATTTCTTCCTCTGAAAATCCTTTGTAACAGATAGTATCCAATCTCTGACTGACACGTTGCCCAACTTCTTTCTGGGACTTGCCCAACTCTGTTAAAACTAAATACTTCTTACGCTTATCTTCTCCACACGGACTGACAGTTATAAGATTTTGCTCCTCTAACTTTTTTATCATAGTCGTCAACGTATTATTAGCAAGCCCAGTCGCAAGCGCAATATCTGTCGCAGTTGCACAGCCCGTCTTACTATTCCATAAAACCGCTAAAATCTTTCCCTGCTCACTCCGATAAAGAGAGTCAGGGTCTTGTCTCAGTAACTTTTGAAAAATCCGCCCATTCAACAAACGAATATGATGGGCTACCAAATGACAATATTTCATGAAACCTCCAATTTATTTCTATATCGATACGAATAAAAAATATTATAATACTTATTATTCCAATTGTCAACTATTTCGACTTAGAACTAATTTTTCTCAGTAAAAAATCTCCTACTCAAGGTAGAAGATTTCAATCTTATAAACTTAATCCGTCATGTCTGATACCAAAGTTCGACGCTCCAATGGAATACTGCACATAACTAACAAGAAAATGAAACCTGACTGAATCCAGAAAAGGGCCAAGTCAAAGATTCCATGCACAGCAACCACTGTAAGGAAAGATAGATAAAGACCGATAATTGGACGTTTCCCCGACTCCTGACTCATATCCATCATCAAACGAACAGGAGCAACAGAAGACAAAGCTAATAAAATGGTTCCCACAATTCCGTAACTCAGAATCGTATCAATATAAAGGCTGTGAGCATGTTCATGATAAGGAGCATTTATCCGAGGATAAGAGTGCATATAGGTCAATGGCCCCTCCCCCCAAAAAGGATTTTGCTTAAACAAGGCCATCCCAGCATCCCAGATAGAAATGCGTTCTTCCATAGAAGAATCTAAAGTTCCCATCCGAACTCCCAAATCACTAGAAAAAAGGAAACTCAAGCCAATCGCAAAGACCCCAATACTAAGCCAAAAGGCCTTCCAGTTTTTAATGGTCGTAAAGAGATAAATGATGGCTCCAGCGATAATAGCAGGAAAGGCTGTTCTATTTTGCGTGAAATTTAAACCAAAAAGATTTACAAAACCTGCTAGCACACAAAAGACTTTCAACCATCTTAGCTTCGTCGTTGTAAAGAGATAAAAGGCAATCATGATACAGAAGCAACAAATGATCCCATAGTAGTTAGGATTAAAGAAGGTGACCTCTGCACGGTTTTGGTGCCATACTTGCATATTTGGTGAAAGAAAGGCATAGTTAAATTTCTTTACAATTTGGAAATGCTCCAAAGTAGCAAAAGCGGCAGAGACAACACTACCAAACAAAACCGTCTGGAGTATCAGTCGAAAGAAAGCATGCGTCAGACGCTTCTGGTAAAAACTAAAGAAAATAAGAAATAGGAGCATCAGGAAAGATGCTGCTAGACCAAGCCAGTTCTTGGCGACGATGGAAATGACACTACTGTAGGCAATAAAAAAGAGAAGTACAGGATGTTTGGCTAATCCTTTGATAATTCCCTTCATCTCCCCAGTAACAAGTAAACCTATCAAATATAAAGCAAAGAGTGATAAGAACAAATAAAAAGGTAAAAAGATACTCATGATCATCAGATACAAAAAGAAATCTTTTTTCGAAAGCCCTCTTATCTTATCCAGTAATCCAATTGATTTCAAAACGGATCCTTTCTGTTCTGGATTTCTCCAGAAGATAAATGCTAAACTATCTTTATATTCTACCATTTTTTCCGTCATTTGGGAACAATGAACACGCTACCAAAAAGAAAAAATCAGTGAATATTTAGAAAAATTTTTAAGGAGAGAAATTTTACAAAGCAATTATTGCTCCCCTACAACTATTCATTTCCCTAAATTAAAGAAAGCTGTGGTAGAATAAAAGAAAGCTATAAAAATCACTATAGAACAAATCTGTATAAAGGAAAATCAATGAAATCACACCAACTAGTCTACCAAATATTAGCTAGAGAAAACGATTATGTTAGCGGAGAAAAAATCGGAGAAGAACTGAATTTAAGCCGTACATCCATATGGAAAGCGATCCAACGTCTTCAACAAGAAGGCCTAGAAATTGACAGTATCAAAAATAGAGGCTATAAGCTTATTCAAGGCGATCTGATATTGCCTGATTTGATTCAGGAGAACACCAACTTAACCATTCGCTACAAACCTGAGACCAAATCAACCCAAACAGATGCAAAAGAAGGGATTGAAGCTGGAAACAAAGGAAATACACTCTATCTTTCAACCTGTCAAACAGCAGGTCGTGGCCGCTTTCAGCGCCGCTACTATTCTCCATCTCAGGGGGGGATCTATATGTCCCTGCATGTTCAACCCAATCTTCCTTATGAAAAACTCCCTTCCTATACTCTCCTTGTAGCTGCTGCAGTCTACAAAGCCATTAAAAACCTAACTATGATAGAAGTAGATATCAAATGGGTAAATGACATCTACTTTAAAAATAAAAAGATAGCAGGTATCCTCACTGAAGCGATGACATCAGTTGAGACAGGCTTGGTTACAGACGTCATTATCGGACTTGGTATAAATTTTTCTATAGCAGACTTCCCAGAAGACCTAAAAGAAAAAGCAGGCAGCCTATTTATGCCACCTGCACCAATTAGTCGTAATGAGCTCATCAGCGAAATATGGAATTGTTTCTACAATACGGATTCAGATGAGCTACTTTATATCTATAAAGAAAGATCAATCGTTCTTGGAAAAGAAGTTACTTTCCAGCTAGACGGAAAATTTGAGAAAGGTCTTGCAAAAGAAATCTCAGAATCCGGCCAACTACAAGTCGAATTTGAAGATAAAAATACTATCTGGCTAAATAGCGGAGAAATATCACTAACGGGTTGGTAATAAACAAATCCCCCTTTTAACGATTTAGAAGGGGGATTTGTTTACAAAAAAAGAGCCTAACAGCTCTCTTAACGTACGGAGAATGGGGGATTCGAACCCCCGCGCCGGTTACCCGACCTAACGATTTAGCAAACCGTCCTCTTCAGCCTCTTGAGTAATTCTCCTATTAATGGGCACGAGTGGACTCGAACCACCGACCTCACGCTTATCAGGCGTGCGCTCTAACCACCTGAGCTACGCGCCCAAGTTCAAAAACTTGGTATGAACTTTCGTTCAAAGCGGGTGACGAGAATCGAACTCGCGACAACAGCTTGGAAGGCTGTAGTTTTACCACTAAACTACACCCGCTTAATAAAATAAAATATGGCGCGAGACGGAATCGAACCGCCGACACATGGAGCTTCAATCCATTGCTCTACCAACTGAGCTACCGAGCCAAATTGCGGGAGCAGGATTTGAACCTACGACCTTCGGGTTATGAGCCCGACGAGCTACCGAGCTGCTCCATCCCGCGTTAATATAAAAAGGAGGATGTGGGATTCGAACCCACGCACGCTTTTACACGCCTGACGGTTTTCAAGACCGTTCCCTTCAGCCGGACTTGGGTAATCCTCCATTATTTACAATGGACCTTGTAGGACTTGAACCTACGACCACTCGGTTATGAGCCGAGAGCTCTAACCAGCTGAGCTAAAGGTCCAACAAGATCAATATAGCGGCGAAGGGGATCGAACCCCCGACCTCCCGGGTATGAACCGGACGCTCTAGCCAGCTGAGCTACACCGCCATGAATCGGGAAGACAGGATTCGAACCTGCGACACCTTGGTCCCAAACCAAGTACTCTACCAAGCTGAGCTACTTCCCGCGTTAAATAAAAAAATGCACCCTAGAGGAGTCGAACCTCTAACCGCCTGATTCGTAGTCAGGTACTCTATCCAGTTGAGCTAAGGGTGCTCATCATTATATGCCGAGGACCGGAATCGAACCGGTACGATCGTTACCAATCGCAGGATTTTAAGTCCTGTGCGTCTGCCAGTTCCGCCACCCCGGCCTCTCTAAGCGAACGACGGGATTCGAACCCGCGACCCCCACCTTGGCAAGGTGGTGTTCTACCACTGAACTACGTTCGCATCGACCTCTTATTCTATATAAAAAAATGCCGGCTACATGACTTGAACACGCGACCCTCTGATTACAAATCAGATGCTCTACCAACTGAGCTAAGCCGGCTGATTTCTATTATGCGGGTTAAGGGACTTGAACCCCCACGCCGTTAAGCGCCAGATCCTAAATCTGGTGCGTCTGCCAATTCCGCCAAACCCGCAAATATGACCCGTACTGGGCTCGAACCAGTGACCCATTGATTAAAAGTCAATTGCTCTACCAACTGAGCTAACGAGTCTAAAATAACTTCCGTTATCTTAAACGGTCCCGACGGGAATCGAACCCGCGATCTTCGCCGTGACAGGGCGACGTGATAACCGCTACACTACGGGACCTATGGGAGTTAACGGGATCGAACCGCTGACCCTCTGCTTGTAAGGCAGATGCTCTCCCAGCTGAGCTAAACTCCCAAAGGGCGGAGTCTAGCTCATCCAACGGTAAGAAACTTTGTTTCTCTCATCCGCCGATTGTAATTTCGATTTCCTCTCAATTACAACTAAGCTAAACTCCCTCGAGCTAAGCGACTTCCATATCTCACAGGGGGCAACCCCCAACTACTTCCGGCGTTCTAGGGCTTAACTACTGTGTTCGGCATGGGTACAGGTGTATCTCCTAGGCTATCGTCACTTAACTCTGAGTAATACCTACTCAAAATTGAATATCTATCAAATACCAAGAAAACCTCACACTTCGTATTCTCAGTTACTTTGGATAAGTCCTCGAGCTATTAGTATTAGTCCGCTACATGTGTCGCCACACTTCCACTTCTAACCTATCTACCTGATCATCTCTCAGGGCTCTTACTGATATATAATCATGGGAAATCTCATCTTGAGGTGGGTTTCACACTTAGATGCTTTCAGCGTTTATCCCTTCCCTACATAGCTACCCAGCGATGCCTTTGGCAAGACAACTGGTACACCAGCGGTAAGTCCACTCTGGTCCTCTCGTACTAGGAGCAGATCCTCTCAAATTTCCTACGCCCGCGACGGATAGGGACCGAACTGTCTCACGACGTTCTGAACCCAGCTCGCGTGCCGCTTTAATGGGCGAACAGCCCAACCCTTGGGACCGACTACAGCCCCAGGATGCGACGAGCCGACATCGAGGTGCCAAACCTCCCCGTCGATGTGAACTCTTGGGGGAGATAAGCCTGTTATCCCCAGGGTAGCTTTTATCCGTTGAGCGATGGCCCTTCCATACGGAACCACCGGATCACTAAGCCCGACTTTCGTCCCTGCTCGAGTTGTAGCTCTCGCAGTCAAGCTCCCTTATACCTTTACACTCTGCGAATGATTTCCAACCATTCTGAGGGAACCTTTGGGCGCCTCCGTTACCTTTTAGGAGGCGACCGCCCCAGTCAAACTGCCCGTCAGACACTGTCTCCGATAGGGATAACCTATCCGGGTTAGAGTGGCCATAACACAAGGGTAGTATCCCAACAACGTCTCCTTCGAAACTGGCGTCCCGATCTCATAGACTCCTACCTATCCTGTACATGTGGTACAGACACTCAATATCAAACTGCAGTAAAGCTCCATGGGGTCTTTCCGTCCTGTCGCGGGTAACCTGCATCTTCACAGGTACTAAAATTTCACCGAGTCTCTCGTTGAGACAGTGCCCAAATCATTACGCCTTTCGTGCGGGTCGGAACTTACCCGACAAGGAATTTCGCTACCTTAGGACCGTTATAGTTACGGCCGCCGTTTACTGGGGCTTCAATTCATACCTTCGGATTACTCCTAAGCACTCCTCTTAACCTTCCAGCACCGGGCAGGCGTCACCCCCTATACATCATCTTACGATTTAGCAGAGAGCTGTGTTTTTGATAAACAGTTGCTTGGGCCTATTCACTGCGGCTGACTTAAAGTCAGCACCCCTTCTCCCGAAGTTACGGGGTCATTTTGCCGAGTTCCTTAACGAGAGTTCTCTCGCTCACCTGAGGCTACTCGCCTCGACTACCTGTGTCGGTTTGCGGTACGGGTAGAGTATGTTTAAACGCTAGAAGCTTTTCTTGGCAGTGTGACGTCACTAACTTCGCTACTAAACTTCGCTCCCCATCACAGCTCAATGTTATAGATATAAGCATTTGACTCATATCACACCTCACTGCTTAGACAGACACTTCCATTCGTCTGCTTTAGTTAGCCTACTGCGTCCCTCCATCACTACATACTCTAGTACAGGAATATCAACCTGTTGTCCATCGGATACACCTTTCGGTCTCTCCTTAGGTCCCGACTAACCCAGGGCGGACGAGCCTTCCCCTGGAAACCTTAGTCTTACGGTGGACAGGATTCTCACCTGTCTTTCGCTACTCATACCGGCATTCTCACTTCTATGCGTTCCAGCACTCCTCACGGTATACCTTCTTCACACATAGAACGCTCTCCTACCATACCTATAAAGGTATCCACAGCTTCGGTAAATTGTTTTAGCCCCGGTACATTTTCGGCGCAGGGTCACTCGACTAGTGAGCTATTACGCACTCTTTGAATGAATAGCTGCTTCTAAGCTAACATCCTAGTTGTCTGTGCAACCCCACATCCTTTTCCACTTAACAATTATTTTGGGACCTTAGCTGGTGGTCTGGGCTGTTTCCCTTTCGACTACGGATCTTAGCACTCGCAGTCTGACTGCCGACCATAATTCATTGGCATTCGGAGTTTATCTGAGATTGGTAATCCGGGATGGACCCCTCACCCAAACAGTGCTCTACCTCCAAGAATCTTTATGTCGACGCTAGCCCTAAAGCTATTTCGGAGAGAACCAGCTATCTCCAAGTTCGTTTGGAATTTCTCCGCTACCCACAAGTCATCCAAGCACTTTTCAACGTGCCCTGGTTCGGTCCTCCAGTGCGTCTTACCGCACCTTCAACCTGCTCATGGGTAGGTCACATGGTTTCGGGTCTACGACATGATACTAAGGCGCCCTATTCAGACTCGGTTTCCCTGCGGCTCCGTCTCTTCAACTTAACCTCGCATCATATCGTAACTCGCCGGTTCATTCTACAAAAGGCACGCTCTCACCCATTAACGGGCTCGAACTTGTTGTAGGCACACGGTTTCAGGTTCTATTTCACTCCCCTCCCGGGGTGCTTTTCACCTTTCCCTCACGGTACTGGTTCACTATCGGTCACTAGGGAGTATTTAGGGTTGGGAGATGGTCCTCCCAGATTCCGACGGGATTTCACGTGTCCCGCCGTACTCAGGATACTGCTAGGTACAAAGACTATTTTAAATACGAGGCTATTACTCTCTTTGGCTGATCTTCCCAAATCATTCTTCTATAATCTTTGAGTCCACATTGCAGTCCTACAACCCCGAAGAGTAAACTCTTCGGTTTGCCCTCCTGCCGTTTCGCTCGCCGCTACTAAGGCAATCGCTTTTGCTTTCTCTTCCTGCAGCTACTTAGATGTTTCAGTTCACTGCGTCTTCCTCCTCACATCCTTAACAGATGCGGGTAACAGGTAGTACCTGTTGGGTTCCCCCATTCGGAAATCCCTGGATCATCGCTTACTTACAGCTACCCAAGGCATATCGTCGTTTGTCACGTCCTTCTTCGGCTCCTAGTGCCAAGGCATCCACCGTGCGCCCTTATTAACTTAACCTTATTTTTTGACCTTTCAGTCATAAACTCTTTTAATACTACAGCGTTTCGGTTTATTTTCTTGTTACTATTTGATATAGATATTCAATTTTCAATGTGCATTACTTGGTGATCTCTCACCAATGGAGCCTAGCGGGATCGAACCGCTGACCTCCTGCGTGCAAAGCAGGCGCTCTCCCAGCTGAGCTAAGGCCCCACAAGACCTCTCAAGACTAAACAAGACCAATGTGCAGTTCCTTATCCTTAGAAAGGAGGTGATCCAGCCGCACCTTCCGATACGGCTACCTTGTTACGACTTCACCCCAATCATCTATCCCACCTTAGGCGGCTGGCTCCTAAAAGGTTACCTCACCGACTTCGGGTGTTACAAACTCTCGTGGTGTGACGGGCGGTGTGTACAAGGCCCGGGAACGTATTCACCGCGGCGTGCTGATCCGCGATTACTAGCGATTCCGACTTCATGTAGGCGAGTTGCAGCCTACAATCCGAACTGAGACTGGCTTTAAGAGATTAGCTTGCCGTCACCGGCTTGCGACTCGTTGTACCAGCCATTGTAGCACGTGTGTAGCCCAGGTCATAAGGGGCATGATGATTTGACGTCATCCCCACCTTCCTCCGGTTTATTACCGGCAGTCTCGCTAGAGTGCCCAACTGAATGATGGCAACTAACAATAGGGGTTGCGCTCGTTGCGGGACTTAACCCAACATCTCACGACACGAGCTGACGACAACCATGCACCACCTGTCACCTCTGTCCCGAAGGAAAACTCTATCTCTAGAGCGGTCAGAGGGATGTCAAGACCTGGTAAGGTTCTTCGCGTTGCTTCGAATTAAACCACATGCTCCACCGCTTGTGCGGGCCCCCGTCAATTCCTTTGAGTTTCAACCTTGCGGTCGTACTCCCCAGGCGGAGTGCTTAATGCGTTAGCTGCGGCACTAAACCCCGGAAAGGGTCTAACACCTAGCACTCATCGTTTACGGCGTGGACTACCAGGGTATCTAATCCTGTTTGCTCCCCACGCTTTCGAGCCTCAGCGTCAGTTACAAGCCAGAGAGCCGCTTTCGCCACCGGTGTTCCTCCATATATCTACGCATTTCACCGCTACACATGGAATTCCACTCTCCCCTCTTGCACTCAAGTTAAACAGTTTCCAAAGCGTACTATGGTTAAGCCACAGCCTTTAACTTCAGACTTATCTAACCGCCTGCGCTCGCTTTACGCCCAATAAATCCGGACAACGCTCGGGACCTACGTATTACCGCGGCTGCTGGCACGTAGTTAGCCGTCCCTTTCTGGTAAGATACCGTCACAGTGTGAACTTTCCACTCTCACACTCGTTCTTCTCTTACAACAGAGCTTTACGATCCGAAAACCTTCTTCACTCACGCGGCGTTGCTCGGTCAGACTT